>JAOUPS010000145.1 GCA_029879735.1 Candidatus Bathyarchaeota archaeon
TGCAAACCGGAGGAGAAGGAGAAATTCGAGGTGGCGTCCACAAAAAGGATCGGAATAAGAGTCGGTGTTAACAAGCCTTGGAGGTTTTACATAGAGGACAACAGGTTCGTTTCAAGAAAGTAAAAAACACGGCTTTTTTGGCTCCACAGTATCATTTTCTGCCAATTATTCAGGGTACATCCGTATCTTTAGCTAGGTAAGTTGACGTAAACTCTCGGCAATGGCTCCGCCCCGGTTCAGATTGTTGATCACAACGTTGATTCTATAGCGGCTCTTCAACGTTCGTATCACCTGTGCCGCAATGTAGCTTGGACGCAGCAAGAAATCGTAGAAATAGTCGTGGATCATCTGCTGAATTTCCTCGTACGGGACGGTGTCAGGAGAAACCTCAGACACGCAAAGCCCGGTTTCCCAGTATTGATCTGCGTTTATGACACCCTTCATTGCGAGTTCGTCCCAGAGATCTGTTCCCGGGAAGGCTCCTAGAATGTTGAACTGCGGGACGTCTAGTTCTAGGCGTTGCGCAAACTTGAGGGTGTTCTGTATCTCCTGTCTTGTCTCGTTTGGTGCGCCGACTATGAATGAGCCTACGACAACGTCGACTCCCGCTTTTCTAGCTTTTTTAACCGCAACTTCAGCCTGTTCAGGGGTTGCCTGCTTATTGTAATAGTCTAAGACCCGTTGGTTTGCGCTTTCGATTCCAAAATACGCCATTATGCAGCCTGCCTTTACGGTTTCTCGCAGCATCTCGTATGAACAGTGGTCGACACGCGAGTCGCAGATCCATTGTATGTCCATTTTCTCCTTTCTGATCTCTCGGCAGAGCTTCATTGCTCTCTTCTGGTTTAGGGCGAAGTTGTCGTCCACAAAGAGAAACTGTCTGTACCCCTCACTCAATAACAGGCGCAGTTCTTCCAAGATGTTTTCCACAGATCTGGGTCTCCAGATGTTCTTAGCGAACTTGCGGCATCCGCAGAAGCGACAGCGATACACGCATCCACGAGAGGAGATTATGCTGGTAAACCTTTTCGGAGCGATGTTTGCTCCCACTATAGTTGAGTGGTACTCAGCATCTAACAGTTCACGGTCAGGAAAGGGTAGGGAGTCAATTTTCTTGATCAGCGGTCGATCAGGCGTTGAGACGATTTGTTTTTTCTTTCTGAAGGTGATGCCTAAAACTTTTTTGAGGTTGCCTTTCTTCTCTAAACATTTTACAAGTTCGAGGCTGGCATGTTCCCCCTCTCCCCGGACGATCACATCCACGAAGGGGTATGTCTTGAGGATTCTCTCTGCGTTAAAGGTTGCGTGGTAGTTGCCGAAAACCGTTGTCACGTTGGGGTTTTCCTTCTTCACGTCTCTTGCAATGATTGCCGCTGTTCGGCCTGAACTGCTCAAGGTGGAAAAGCCGAGGATTTCGGGGTCTTCCCGCCTCACCCAGTCAACTGTGTCCTTTGCTGAAAAGCCTTGGGCATCTTGGTCCAGAACAGAAACGTCGAAACCTTCGTTTTTCAAAAAAGTGGCTATGTAGAGCGTGCCCAGTGGGGGCCATGAGCCGATGGCTTTCCTTTTCTCCGAAGCTGGAAGTTCTACGTTTGGACTGGGATTTATGAGCGAAAACTTCATTCGTTTCTCCGCCGTTCCGCTTCTCTTATTCTCTATTTGCAGTTTAAATGTGTTGTTTATGAAGAGTGATGGAGTTAGACTCTTAGAATATTCTAATAGCCTGTTCGACGAGT
This sequence comes from Candidatus Bathyarchaeota archaeon, assembly GCA_029879735.1. Taxonomy (GTDB): domain Archaea; phylum Thermoproteota; class Bathyarchaeia; order Bathyarchaeales; family Bathycorpusculaceae; genus JAOUPS01. The sequence continues at coordinate 1,737 of JAOUPS010000145.1, forward strand.
AAGTGTTTCAGAAAATCTCTAACAAAAAAGTAAATCGCTGCTACTGCGATACCTAAAACAACGTATTTGAGTCCAGTTTTGTAGGGATTTTCTCTGCTCAGTTTACCAACGTAGCTGCCTAAAATGAACGCCATGATCATTCCAAGGAAGATGTGATAACAATGGCGTGGGGATGTTAAAGAATAAGAAAGGAGAGATCAAAACCACTAAGGCTAGGATTGTGGCCAGAAATGTTAAGACACCGCTCATCAAAACTTCCGTTTTTGAATGAATTCTGGTTTTGACCCGTGCTCTTCAGTTTCATGGATTTGCACTCCTCTTTCGGTGGACTGAGAAATAAAGAAACCTACGGAATTTCCAAACGCGTTGGCTATTCCGCCGATGATGCCCGAAATTATGACCAGGGTTGGGTGGAGGTGGCCTCGGCAACGCTTGTGGTTAGACCTGAAAAACAAATGATTTCGTCTGTCAGTCCGAAAGGAACTCTCTCCATGCGGTATGCGGTTTCCGTTGATTCAATCTTTGAACCACTTAACTTTCCTCTTTTTCTCTGTTTTTCGAGTTCCAACGTTGTTTGGATTTTTTGTGTCTGTGCATTTTCTTTCGGCTTTTCATTTCCTGAGTTCGCATGATTCTCAAACTTCACTACTCAGTTCACATGGGCGTGCGTTCTATAAGAATAGGAGATGGAAACCGCCTACACATCAATTTTTAGAAACCACCCATTGTGTATGCACGCGCGTCTTTCAAAAAAATACAAAAAAAGGGAGTAAAAGGATAAGGTTCAGTTAACTTGTTTATTTTTCTTTCTTCCCTTTTCGCTTCTTTTCTTTTTTCCCTTTTTTCTTTGCCACTATTTTACCACTCCTCTTCTTCTTCCTCTTCTTCTTCTTCCTCTTCTTCTTCCTCTTTATGACAGCTACGCATGTTTTTGACCTCCAAAAATCTCGACACTGCAACAGATATATATGCATTTCGTTCAAAAAAACATGGGTAAAAAATCCTTTTTCAAGGATATCGGGTTTAGATCGTTCTTTTTTTAGCCTTATATACTAAAAACTGAGCAACTTGTGCGTGCACTTCAAGTTCTGGTAGTTAACAGACTATGCTAAAAGGCTGGAAGTCCCGAAGAGTTAACAGAACACCTTTCAGAATCAGCGAAACACTTCCTTTAATCCTTTTTGTTATCCTGCTTGGGGGAG
>JAOUPS010000071.1 GCA_029879735.1 Candidatus Bathyarchaeota archaeon
TCTTCTTCTTTCTCTCTTGACAGGTCATTCGAATTTCACGGTTCCTAACAGTTTTTGTGAGATAACATTGTCACCTTTGATGTTGCAATCTTCCAGTTGCAATACAGTATGACTATAGAGTACGCAGATTTGTGTTTTTCCCACCAAAATGCGCGAAAAGGTCCTAGTCATCTTCATGGTCGGGACCAGTCGCGCGCGCTGGAACAGCAAGTCGCCAAAAATCCGTGTATGATTTGCCAAAAGAAAGTTAAACCATGAACCTAGAATTGTTTTCCACATCATGTACAATACTTTAACGATAATAAACGGAAGGACAACAAATAAAAACTTGGTTACTTTTGAAGTTTATGAAAATTTAACTAGTGGAGAAGAATGTTGAAAGGTCTTCTGTCTTTAGCATTTAAAGTTTCACGTTTTCGTTTTTGGATTTATACTGCAGGGACTTACATCGTGGGTTATTCTATGGGCATGGGTACTTGGTCGGACTTTTTCAATCCAGAATACTTTATGTATCTTATCTACTTCTTCCTTCCAGCTAACGTTTTCATATACGGTTTTAATGATTATTGGGATCAAAAAACTGACAAGTACAACCCAAAAAAGAACCAGAGAGAATATAAAGTCAATGAAACCGAACGACGAAACCTTCTTTTGTTACTTTACCTCATGTCCGGAATTAGTCTAATGTTGCTTTTGTTCCAAAAAAACATGGCGGAACAACTAGTCTTTCTATCGTTTCTTCTCCTTTCCTATTTCTACAGTGCAAAACCGATCAGGTTTAAAGCCATACCCTTCTTGGATTTTGCTTCTAATGTCTTGTACGTGATGCCTGGAATCTTGGGTTATTATCAAGTGAGCGGATCTTTCCCTCCAATTCTTGTGGTTTTTTCGGGTTTTGCGCATACCTCAGCCATGCACCTATTCTCTGCTATCCCCGACATAGAATATGATAAAAAAGCCGGTATAATCACTACAGCCGTACTTCTTAAGAAGAAACTTTCCCTGTTGGTATGTTTTACATTCTGGCTCACGCTTTCAACTATAGTTGTATTCCTGAGCAACTACAATCCGCTGAGTTTTCTCGTATTTATCTACCCCATAATTCCATTAGCACTCCTAATTAAAAGAGAACTTAACATAGAAAAAATCTATTGGTACTATCCATTCATAAACACAAGTTTAGGTTTGGGTTTAGGCTTTCTTTTCGTCTCGTTAAGCGTCGGAAAAATATAAGCGCGCGTGAAGTTGTGGGCGCAGTTCTTATCCTTCATGGAAAGAAGTCTCATTTTTTACACAGTTAGGTTAAAATGTCTACTTGTATACGACAGAGAAATTCTAGCGGTTTCTAACAGAAGAATAAGGAAAAATTATTTCTTTAAGCTGTTTCGAGCATTAGGAATCGTCATACAGTAGCAAAAAAGGAGAATTTACGCGTTACTCAGAGGTGACTTTGATGACTCCTAACAGTTTTAATGTCTATTCTGTTGACGCATTAATCACTCTGTGGAGTTTCTATGAACCCCATAGAAAAGGCACAGGGTATCGGAAATTGGCTTGGCGTAGTGAAATATTTTAAATGTATGATAGTCGATAATAGTTGAGGAGATTTGAAATGGCAACTGCATTTGTGTTGATAAACGCAGAGATAGGTTCAGAGTCAGATGTGCTAAAAAATGTGAACAAGATTGAAGGTGTAGATGAGGCCTTCACTGTTTACGGAGTCTACGACGTAATTGCAAAGGTTAAGGCAGACACTCTGGATAAGCTTAAGGCAATAATAACTCAGCACATTAGAAGAGTTGACAGGGTTAGGTCGACATTGACACTGATAGTTAGCGAATAGTTCTCACGTCGCTTGTTGAAAGGGGAGGGAAGAAGAAGGCCATGAGAGAGATTGAGTGGAAGGTTCTTTCTGAGTTGATGAAGAACGCAAGACTGAGCGATAGGGAATTGGCGAAGAAAATCGGAAGTTCTCAACCTACAGTTACCAGAGCGAGAACGAAACTGGAGAAGCAGGGATACATCAGAGAATACACTGCAGTACCAGACTTTGCTAAAATTGGATACAGAATCTTGGCGCTGACTTTCGCGCTTTCCCGAGCCCTCAATAAAGAAGAAGCAGAAAGAGCAAGGAAACTTCTCGCAGACAGCGTGAAAAATAAACAGTTCGAGTTTATCATGCTTGAGAGAGGCCGCGGTTTAGGTTTTGATGCAGCAATTATCTCGTTGCACAAGGACTATTCTTCCTATCTCAACGTCTTGGATTGGCTTAGACAATTCGACTTCGTAGAAGTGACAAAAATCGACAGTTTTCTGATAAATCTCGCTGACGAAGTGCGCTATAGACCCTTGACTTTTTCATTCTTGGCCAACCATGTTCTAGCACGGGGAGAAAAGAAGGAATAAGAACCCTCTAAATACTTTCGGAAAGATGTACCGGGGAAGAATGGTGGAAAAGACTAGGTGGAAAAACGTATGGCTTCTCTCCCTTCTCCCCCTATGGTCTTCTTCGCAGAGACAATTTAATGCAATGTTTTAACACAGATATCATTTGTGAAAGAATCTTATAGAACAATCTTCTAACACCTAACTTATGTTAAGACAACATTGAAAAAAAAGAAGAAAGAGAGTCTTTGCTATGTTGGTTTCTGTTCGTCTTGTTTGGGCCACTTCCATGCATACCAGACAATCAGTGCTGCAGCCACAGTCTTTGAAAACGCCACAAGTGCAAGGGTTAGCCACCCCCGACTCAAAGTGTCACCTAAATCGAGGATGCCAATGGCCGCCCAGACTATGCCCACAATGATGTTTGCCCAACGATTTGCGGAATCCTTCAGGGTCAGAGAAAGGAAAGCCATTGTCAAAGGAATCAGCCAGAAGACAGCAAAGAATAACAGCAACCCCTCACTAATCGGTCCCATCCCCTCTATCTCCCCTGCTATTATTTGCTCAATTCCACCTGGCATCATAAGGGCCAACAACACAAAGGCTGTGAACCCCACTGCCAGAAAGAGCCACAGCGCTGCAAGCTTTATCTTCAAAGCCAGATTTTCCATAATTTGTCGCCTCCTTATAGTAGTATTTTGAACGTTTGTGATTACAAGATATATAAAACTTTCATGGTTACCTTCAATGCTATTAAACAAATAACCAACGAATTGGTTTCAACGGAGAATCTACAGTTTTCGGAAAAAAAGAGGGGGAATTGTGCAGCCCAAAGGCTCTTAACATGTTGTTTTTTCTGGCTTTCTCATTGTGACACCTAACTGGCATATGTCTTATCAGTTTATGGAGAAGTAGCAGTCAGTGTCATACGCATTTGTGTAGCTATAAGCCCTAGTGTCATCTGCTCGCATTCGTTCGGCGTTCCCACGTGTGCCACGACGGTTACAAACGCGTTGAAACCTGTCCATTTAGCTGTCATCGTAACTCCCGGCATCTCTCGGTTTTGGCGCCAGACTTGGCACTGCCGATTCCCTCAAAGACGAGGGATAATTTACCTGCAGGCCAACTTCCACTGTCAATTCGGACGTTTAAAGTGTGCGTCATCGTTTCTTGAAGGTATCGCGGCATAAACACCCTTTGCTTTCTTTCTCTTGACTGATTTTACTGGTAGGGTAAATTGAAGAAAATCAAGATCGAGATTAACCACTTTATTGGTTATCCATTTGAGATTCTCTATATCCCCAGGAGGCTCGTTTGGCACTATTTTCATCAATTGGCCATATATTATATTTCTGAACCCTATCGGTGTGGCCAATTTAATTTCAGAAATTTCTTTTGGATTCCATCTATACTCGAATGCCTCTGTTTGCTCAAAAATAGCGCCATAAATCGTTCTTTTCACGATTTCATTCTGTGGTCCAAGTTGAGTGTACGGATACCTAAAAGCTCCTTTCAACTCGAATAACTCGTCTACTCTGTCTTTGAATCCTTTAACTCCCCAAGCAATTTCATGATCGAAGCATCTATAACAAACATTAATTAAGGTTTCACCCTTTCTTCCTGTTCTATCTTTTATTCTCTTTATTAATTTCTCACGCAGCTTCATTTGTTCCATCAAAGTAGCTTCTTGCTCTGAAAGTAATTGTTCGAATGGACTCCTTATGGAATACGGAAATTTTACAAAGTCTGGAGATTCTCTGATGTATGGGACAGGTATAACCACTTCTTCCGGAATGTGTTTAGCTACTTTATCGTAAGTTTTTTCTGGAATACTTTTCGTTCTTTTTCTAATACCTCTAAACTTACTTCCTACACGGCTTTTTATGCCGCCAGCTCGACCGTAGAAACGGGCAGATTCTGAATTTTGAACATCTATCATTGTATTACCACAAAGAATAGTTATTGTGCGAGCTAGATGTTCCAGGTTCTGATTTGATGTCAAACGTCAACAATGATAGGTCTGTAAGCAACAGAATCATTACAATTCCTGAAACGATTCTTCTTTTCATGATTTTTTCCTCCCTAATAGAATGCTAATTGATATCGTAAAGTTTGATTTTAAGATTTACGGAGAAATCTTCTATTGTTACCACACCAATTTTACATATACCGCACGTGTATCGGCTTAAACAATGAAAGACGTTTTTGATTGGCGCAGAAGTTTTTTTTCTGGAAGCTCCGCAATGTCTTGCCTTACCGTTCCTTTGTTCAAGTCTAACCGCAAAACGTTTTCAACCATGTTTATTCACCATCTGGATCGTGCAACTCCCGCTCTTGGTCTTCTGGAAACCATAATGGCGTATCTAACCGCGTCAACAGCATGATCGCGCGCGCGTAAGTAGTATATAAAGGTGTCACCTAATAAGACATAACAGTTTTAATGCGTCAAGCAATCCTTCACAATAGGCAACCGAAGCCAAACTCACCTCAAACTTCTTCTTATCCCTATAATACTTTGCATCCTTTAAATAGGCTTTAACGTATTCCACAACCTTTCCGATGTCCTCCGCATCTACATTTATTGAATTTTCAACTGTTTCCATCTTCTTTAGAGCATGCTCGGTAGAAGCTACATACTTTGAAACAAGCTTCTCCAAACTCACATAATCATCTCCTCAAATTTTCAGGAGCACAAGCCAAGACTATTAGGGCTTCAGCTTCCATAAAATGAAGCTTTCCAGGGAAAATTATGCTGTGGGGTGGCTCTCCAAAATCGTAGGTTAACAAGTCTTTAAGGAAGCCAGCTTTCACCGTTGGGTTGCTGCTTCCAGCCCTCGCTATCCCCAATGCAAGCGTGTCCATTGTTACTATTCTCTCTCTTCTCTTCTCCTCGATCTTCAAAAGCGATTCTAATCCTTCACGGATTTTCATATAGCGGTTTCCGTCCACCTTGATATCTAATAGGCAAAGGGTGTGAAGTCCAAACCTTTTGTTTTGGGCGATAACCTCGTATGGGGTTTCTGAGGGTGTTTCGCTTGGGAGAGGTATTGTAACAGTTTTTCCAAACTTGTAGTTGTGTAAGCCTGACAAGCCTATCACAGCTGAAAGTATGGAAGCTCCATGAACGACGCGGGTTTTTATTCCGATTTTTTCGGCTTGTATCCTTAAGGCAACATGGGTGGTGGCTATGAGCGGGTCGCCTGGAACAAGCAGAACAGCCTTGCCGGTTTCAGCAGCTTTTAGAATGGCTTCTCCGTTCTCTTCTTCAAGCTCTCGTCTTGAGACAACATGAAGCTTTTTGCCGGAAATCTTTTCGAAGCGTTCTATTGAAAAATTTGGGAGCAAACTTGTGTAAAGCTCTATGAAAACATTGTCTGCAGTTTTAACCTCCTCTAGACCGCGTAGACTTATTCCCATTTCGTCATGTAAACCAAGCCCAACGAAAACAATCTCATCCAACAGTCTCAACCTCACAACCAACATTTAGAATCAAAACTTAAAACTGTTGGTCTTGCCAGAACTAAAAAGGACAATTCGTGAAAAATTTCTAGTCGTTGCACATGTTCTTGCCGCTAAATCCTGTTTTTTAGCCATATTCTAGCGGTTTCATAGGAATAAGATAATGTGGCTGCGACGCTTACCGCTACTGCAAACACGTATTCTCTTGTCAATACAGATGGTTTGAAAAAGAAAAGTTCAATAAAAGTGGCAGTGGCGAAAAACAGAGAGTAGAACAGATACCGAGGCACAAGCAATCTTCTGAGTCTAACAAGGTTACGGAGAATCACCTTATCCACAACGTATCCTTCATTTGTTTGTCTCAATAAACCAGCTCTTTCCAGTTTTGACAGGTGATATGAAGATAAAGTTGGGCTGCTAAATTTTAATGCTCTCTGAACCTCGCGTATTCCGATAGGCTTCCCCTTCTTTAGTGCGTATCGGTAAACTTTTAGTGTTGTACCTACCAAAACTGCGTCTTCGTTATTCATATTCTTCATTACTACGTCTTTTTGGTCGTATTTTTGATTAGCGGTGTACAACACAATTGTACAATTGTACAAAAGCGTAGTATTAAATAGACTATTAAACAATTAAACAGATGGAGAAAAGAGATGGGCAAACATAGAAAAGAATGGTTGAAGCCAACAGCGAAAAGAGAAAAGGCAGTGTTGTCGGGAGTTTGCTTAGGTTTTGTGTTGATGGGTTTTGCCTTGTTTGGTGCTGCGTTTGCTGAGCCTTGGTTCTCTGAATCAAGGTATGCATATTTTATAGGGGACGTTGATTCGTGGGATGAAGAAGGGGCTGAGGGTATGGTCTGTGTGTACCCGGAAAACAGTTGTATTGGGGACGAGCCAGGTGTTGTGGTAAGTTTTGAGCGCGCGCTAAGCCATGTGACTTGCTACTCTAAGTCGGCCATGTTTCATGGATCTATGGTTAATATCTCGATGGTGGCATTTGATTACAATGGAGCCGACTTTTATATGTCGGGCACATTTAAAATCCGCGCTAATATATTAGTTATTGCCGAGAATATTACCGATGTAACAGCTTTTGTCGCCGAGTTATGCATCGCTGACATAGCCATTATTACTACTGAGTCAAATATCACTGACATAGTAGCCTTCATCGCCGATTCAACTACTGCTGAGATAACAGTTTTTTACGTTACTGAGGAAAACTCTGTGTTCGTTGAAAATTATACAGCTGTAATAATCGACGACGTAGTGGTCGGCGATTTCGACGCAGTGATTTCCCACACAGTTTTTTACGGAGATACTATATTTGTAGCGACGACAAAACAAAACTCAGGTTGTGTTCCAGGCGAGCTGTATGTTACCGGTGACTGGACGGATTTCGCTGTGGAAATCGAAGGTTTTGGAATGCTCTCGGGAAAAGTTCTGGATTATGACGTGAAGAATGATGGGACGGTTTCCGTCGCCAGGACAGACGTGAACCATAACCGTAAGATAGACATACACGATGTTGCTAAGGTAGCTCGCGCTTACGGCTCAACCGTCGGGTCATCACTCTACGATCCCGATCTCGACTTCAACTCCGACTCTATCATCAACATCGTAGACTTAGCGGCAGTCGCAAGGAACTTCGGCAAAACATATTAAGCTCCTAACCACCCTCATCTTTTTCTGAACGCTTATCTAGGAAGCCTAGTATTTCATGAACAAGTGTAGAATCATTTGGCCTATGACCTAAAGGCTGTTTCACATGTTACGTGTTTTTTGTTGTGCTCCACGCAAAACTTTCGAAGGCTCCAAGAAAACCACAATTTTTCATCACTATTCATTGTTACGAAGTGCTTTTTGGCGGTTTTTTGACTAGCGGTGTACAACACAATTGTACAATTGTACAAAAGCGTAGCATTAAATAAATCACTAAAGAATAAACAGATGGGGAAAAACCTGTGGGCGAATATAGGAAAGAATTGTTTAGGTCAGCGGTCGTTGCGATAATTTCAGCTTCTCTTCTAGGTGCTTTAGTCTACCATTTTGTTCAGCCTGAATATGGTGTTGGACCCGTCGCATTTGCTTTGGCTGAAGAGAGACAATTGTCTGGAAACTACTCAATCCTAGAAGGTTCCGATTTAATTTTGAAGTTCACGTTTCTAAACGGGTCTGTTGCCACAAAAAAATATGGTGGAGAATTCAATGCAACAGAGCTACAAAGAATCACCTTGTCTGTTTATGGTTTCAGCAACGACCTTTATGGTGAAGACACAGACACAGTCGTCAGATTTTTGGTTGCACATCTTTGGGACAGAATCATACATGTAACTCTTGTAGATAGAAACCAAGAAATGACAGACTTGGGGACAAGCAAGAGTATTGGCGGTATCTCGAGTTGGCAATCAGGTGGTCTTGGTGACCAGAAACAAGGACATTACAACGTACTGCTTGATGAGCTCAAGTCATCTTTTGATGTAGCCAGAAAAGAATTGTCGTCCACAGGCTACTGGAATGCCCCTGATTACACATGGTCAATAACAGTAAACCAGCTAGGTGACATGCTTCACGGGTCAGGGACGGCTAAAATAACTTTCACAGCGGACATCAACATGGAGTTAAAATACAGGTTCATCAGTACATCAGGAGAAGATCTGACCGGTAGCACTCCTCTTTCATGGTCTGGAACATGGGGAACACTCCAACTAACACATGAAGAAGGCAAAATATCATGGGTTAACTACAACTTCACAAGCATGTTAGCATTGGCATTTAACGTTCAAACGGTTAAGGTGGTGGCAGAGCCGCAGGCAACCAGTGTTATTGTAGATCCTCCGACCGTCAAAGGTACAGTAATTGGCGAAAACGTTACAGTCAACATAAATGTGTCCAACGTCACCGATCTTTTTGCCTGGCAAGCCGGCGTGACTTTCAATCCTGAAGTCTTAGAATGTACTGGCTACTATGAAGGCGAGTTCCTAGAAACCAAGCAGACATGGAACGGTACCATTTGGCTTCCACCGTGGCGGACGCCCTCTCGTTGGGACAACACCAGGGGAGTAGTTTACCCTCACGGATGTTGTATTCTCTGCTATATGGATCCTCCTGATCCTGACGTATCAGGATTAGGAGTTAACGGGAGTGGACAACTTGGTTATCTTACGTTTGAGGTTGTAGGAACTGGGGTTTCAGATCTACACCTCACCGACGTAGTACTTTGCGACTCTCTAATGGTAGCCATTCCGTTCGAGGTTGCAGACATTTTCACCATTTCTTTAGGAAGAGTTGACTATTCTGCTAAAACAATAAGCAACCTAACGGGTTTATATGATCCACCAGATCCACCATCCTCAGGCTTGTTTAATCACACCTTTAGCCCACAAGAGAAGAAGATCTCTTTCAATGTGATTACACATCACGACAGCTTCTACAAAGCTACGATTCCAAAGGCAATCTTAAGGAGCGATAATTTATCAGAATGGACAGTTGAAATAGATGACTCACCAGTACCCTTCGTGCCAACAGAAAACCCCACTCACACGTCTCTACAATTCGCATATCAGAACGGTACCCACAAAATTGAAATTACAGGGACAGTGCGCGCTTATGATAGTCAATGAATAAATCGCAAAAAGCTTTAACAGCAGCAAGTAAGCTTTCGCAATAGGCAACAGAACCAAACCAAACCGCGTAAACCAACCTCGTTTCATTATGAAAGCCAAGTCCAACAAAGATCAGTTCACTCATTAGTTTCTGTCCACAGTAGAGACAATAGTTGGTAAAACCTAAAAGCTGTTAGCTTTAAAAATTTCGCAATTGATCGAAGATGGGCTACAAAGTTGAAGCGAATATCTTAGAAGGCGAAGTTTTCTTGTTGATGTTCATCTTCAGCTTTGCAAGTGTGGTTATGCATTACTTCCGAGTGTTCTATCTCATTTATGTATACGACCATGTACGATTTTCAGTTTTTCAATGATCCTCTCGGCGTATTCGTTTTTGTTGATTCCGGTCTTAATGTTTATAGCGTTCTATTACATCTGTGGTCGAGGGTTTCCTGCAAAACCAGCGAGTGTCATAATTTCCGTTGTGGCTGGAAGTTTGGTTGGAACGTGGATTGGAGGCTTGGTCACAAGCAGCATATTAGCTGAAATAAGAGACTTTGATTTCGTTTCGGGCTTGGCATATCTGTCTAGTCAATTAGAGTTTGGTGTAGTACGCGATGTTTTGTTCGCGTTGGCAGCGGTTGCTTCAGCCTGGCTTGTGAGAAGATGGGATGAGATGTTGTTTAAAGCAAAATCCGAATGGAAACACGAAAGACCCCTCACGATAATCTTGGCAAGCATATTTTACCTCGCTTTTGGAATATTGACGCTTTATGTGGCGCCGATTTTGGCTCTGCTCCCACTTATCTTAGACGGAACTTCCATTGAGCTATTGCTTGTTGCGAGCTTCATCGTTTTGGTGGTCATAAATGGTTTAAGCCAAACAATAATTGGATATAGCCTTTACAAGGGAAGAAATGCGGGATGGATATTAGCATTCATAGTCTCCCTAATCGGAGTGACAATTAACGTCAACTCGTTAACTTGCTTCATCCTTGAGCCACTACCAAGCGAAATCACAAGCCTAGCCCTAATAATTGTCACAGGAATATCATTTGCCCTAAACTTGATACTTCTCGGCCTTCTCCTTCCGTTAAGTTCACGACGTTACTGCAGAATAATTAATCCACAAACATCAGCAAAAGAAAGTGTGTCTTGAAAAAGGTCTGCACTCTAAGAACTGCGACATCAAGTTGTCTTTCAAGATTTAAAGGGCTAGGTAAATTTATTAAAAAGACTGATGGACATGATAATGCAAGGGCCCGTAGCTCAGCAAGGTTAGAGCGGCGGACTAACCGCTACGT
>JAOUPS010000146.1 GCA_029879735.1 Candidatus Bathyarchaeota archaeon
TCCACTAGAAGGAAATAAATTGGTTAACCATATCCCCGTTGTCCATTAACCGTCGTTGGACGTTCCGCCTGTCCCCGTTGGTTGTCCCCGTCCGTCGTTGTCCCCGTCGTCCAAGTTGGTTGGTTGGTTGGATTAAAATTTAATTCTCTCTATTCATTGTGAAAACTACGGTTTCCCTTTAACCCTTTCCCTTTTGGTGATAAGATTTTGTTCGTTCTCTGAAAGATTGAAATAGTTCTTTCTAATCTAATGATTTTGGAGAAGGTTAAATGCAAAATAGAACAAGTCTCGAACGGAAAATCTCTATATTCAAGGAGTACATCAAACGGTGGGAAGAGATTGCTACAATTCTAGGGAAGAAATATGAGAGAATACATAACAAAGGACGAAAAATCTAGCTTTTATGAGAATATCGATTGGTGTTCAATAAACTATTCAGCCATCAAAGAAGCTGAAACGGAAATAGGGAACAAGCCAAGGCATTACTGAGGATGCGTAGGTTTGAAGTAGTATCTTGGCCACTGGGGCCATTGGGACGGCACAGCAGATGTGTCAAAGTTTACTGTTAATTCCATTCCTATCTCGATTTCTTCATGTTCTATATCTCTTATCATGCCTGGGATTCTTAGTCCCTTTTCAAGCTGAATTATGCCAACTGCGTATGGAGCCATCTGTTCGAATTGCGGAGGTGCCACATGAATAATGGTGTATGTCAAGAGTTTTCCTTTTTGTGAAATTTCAACCCATTCGAACTCTTTCGAAAGGCATTTGTTGCACAGTGGTCTTGGCGGAAGATGTATTACGCCGCATTTTTTGCATTTTCCACCCATCAGTTTTCCTAGGTTGATGTACTTGTAGAATTGCTCTATCGTGAATGGTGCTTGCTCGTTCATTTTATTCCCTCCTGAAAATGTGAACCGCGGCTGTTGCACCAGAACCGCCGACGTTATGGGCTAAACCTATCTTTGCATCCTTCACCTGTCTTCTATCAGCTTGTTCAGTTAGTTGCAGATATATTTCGTACGCTTGGGCCGTTCCTGTCGCGCCCACAGGATGCCCCTTAGATTTCAGGCCGCCGCTCGTGTTCACCGGAAGCCTTCCGTCAAGCTTTGTTTCGCCTCTTTCGATGAGTTGTCCGCCTTCGCCTGGTTTGCAGAACCCTAGGTCTTCGTACGCTATTATTTCGGCTATCGTGAAGCAGTCGTGAACTTCTGCAACATCTATGCCTTCGGGTTTCACTCCTGCCATTTCGTAGGCTTGTTTTGCTGAGATTTTCGCTGCGGTAAGGGATGTGAGGCTTTCGCGTTCGTACATGCCTATGCTGTCGCTTGCTTGTCCGCTTCCTATTATGTGGATTGGCAGGTCGGTGTATTTTTTAGCTATCTCTGGTTTTGTTATTATCAAGCAGCTTGCCCCGTCCGTTATCAGTGAACAATCATAAAGTTTCAGGGGCCAAGCGATAAACCTTGATGACAAAGCCTTTTCTAGTGTCACTTCTTTTTGCATGTGGGCCTTCGGATTTAAGGATCCATTATGATGGTTTTTCACTGCGACCATGGCTAGTTGCTCCTCGGTTGTTCCGTACTTGTGCATGTGGGCTGTAGCCATCAAAGCGAACAATCCTGGAAATGTTATGCCGTGCCACTGTTCAAAGGGGAAGTCCGAAGCCATGGCCAGAAATTCAGTAACTTCTGATGTAGTTCTATGGGTCATTTTTTCTACGCCGCCGACCATAACAACGTCAAATAAGCCTGAAAGCACAGCGAATATTCCCGCTCTGAGGGCCGCGGCAGAAGATGCACACGCCGCTTCCGTTCTTATGGCTGGTATGTGCAGCAAGCCAGCCCAGTCGGCCACTGTTGAGCCTGTGTGTCCCTGATGCTCGTAGGATTCCCCCATGTGGCCTACAAACAATGCCTGTATCTCTTTTTTGGGGTCTAGGTTTGGGCAGCGGTCGAAGGCTTCTTTTGCTGCCTGTGCGAAAATTTCCCTAGCGTACAAGCCTTCCAGTTTTCCGAATTTTGACAAACCGGCGGATACTATGGAAACGAGCGGTTTTCCTTTCAACATTTATCCTCCAATCACGAAGAAATAAAACCTCGCACGATTGATTTAAATACGTTTTGTAATTTCTTTAATGAAGTAACATGGTGAATTGGATGAATCCTGATGTTCGTACGTGCCCGAGATGCAACATTAGAATGCGGTTCATGGGAGTTGAAAAGTTTAGAGTCGGTGGAACATCCGGCGGATGGAAACTGATTTTTAGTGAATTGGCAGAACTTGGTGAACAACTTGTTCCTTTTGAAGTTTATGTTTGTCCGCAGTGTCGCCACGTTGAATTCTTGGTTCCTAAGAAAAGTGAATAAAGAACATAAAGATGGGCATTTGTTTCACGAAAGTTTTATAGCGTTCACATTTTAACACTAGAAACCATGTTCGTTGAGGGATTAAAATGAGTAATCGTGTTGCTGTAGTTGGAGCTGGAATTTCTAGGTTTGACAACCCCCGCTTTGAACTGCACGAAGAATTATGCGCTGAAGCAGTCAAGGAAATGCTTGCTGACAATCCCAACATTGACTATCCGAAGGACATAGACGCCGTGATGTACTCTTACTTCAGCGACCACTTGGCTGGACAGTTGTGTTTCCACTGGATAATCCATGACTATTTAGGATTGCTGCCGAAACCAGCATACCGCGTTGAATCCGGTGGAGCAACCCCTGTGGACGCTTTGATCAATGCCTTCATGTACATAAAATCTGGAATATTCAAGAACGTGCTTGTTGTCGGCTGGGAAAAAATGAGTGAAATGGACACGCCTAAGGTGAACGAGATGATTGCTTCTGCTTCCGACACGGACTGGGACTTTCCAGTTGGAGGCTACTACACAGGATACTACG
>JAOUPS010000147.1 GCA_029879735.1 Candidatus Bathyarchaeota archaeon
GGTTGGCAATGCTCGCTGGGACCATCACATAGAAAGTGCCTATGAAGACACGGATTTAAAGGCTGCCGAGGCTGTTCAGGAGCTTTACACTAAAGGAGTTTTAGTCACTAAAGTTCAGAGGGCCTTCAGTGTTGGTGCCTTTGGCTTAAAGAAGAATAGGAGGCTTGTGCCAACTCGCTGGAGCATAACAGCTGTGGACAGCATACTCTCAAAAGAACTGATTAAAAAGGTGAAGACGTTTCCAGAAATAAGCGAATATCGGGTTTATGAGTCCTGCTATCTAGACAACATCTTTGAGGTTCTGATGATTCCAAGGGCATGGAGCTACGAGATCATAGAAGCATGGTATCCCGGCACTGTTTGGAATCCCGATGGCGGAGGCGTTTTCTTGTATTCAGACTGGGAAAGCTATGATGGAAGAACAACCTATGCAGAGATAGGAGGATGCTACTATGCTGCACGGCTGGCAGTGTGCGAACAACTCGTAAAAGAGAGACGGCAAGCAACCCTAATCGTTTTGCGGGAAGCCAGACCAGGCTACATAATGCCAGTTGGTGTCTGGAATGTTAGAGAAAACGTTAGGAATGCCATGCGACAGAAACCCTTTACCTTTAACACTTTAGGAGAAGCCTTAAAATGGATCGCAAGTCGATTCCAGATCCCGCTGCAACAATGGATAATGCGAAGTGAACTTTTGAAAAACACCCTTTTCCAAAAGAGAATCACAGATTTTCTGCAGAGAGCATAGCCTGAGGAGCCGATAGTGTTATTTTTCCATTTTAAATATTATGATGCGAGAGAAAGCGATGCCATATTTTACTCCTAAACAACGCTTCAAGATAGCTCTCGGAGGCTTCATGTCATTAATGGGATTCATAATCTTAGCCCTCATAGTTCTTGTAATCACAGAGACGATAGATACTGAAAACATTTTACAACCCGGATTATTGGTTGATTTCATAGTAGTTATAGGAGTTTTGGATGTTCTCGCAGGAATTCTGTTGCTTCGCTTGAAATAACCTCTTAAACTTAGTCACTCGCTTCCCATTAAAAGAAAGCCGCCAACAATGTTTATTATACCTACAAAGACCCACAATACGAAACCTAAATATGCCGCTTCGGGCGACATCGTCATCCAGCCCACCTGACCGGTTACTGTTACGTAGGCCAAAAGACACAGAAGCAGAAATCCAGCCGCTAATAATGAAGCACTGAAGTATGTTCCAACTTTACGTGAAATTTTGAGAACACCGAACCTCTCCTCCTCCAAAGCTTTTTCCGTAGCCTTTTCAGCCTTTTTTTCAGGAGGAGTAACAGGTTTGGACGGGGCTCGTACCATGATCTCCTTTTTCTCTTTCTTCTTGGTCATGAAGAACGCCCACGAGATTGATTTCACCTAAAAGTGTAAAGTCTTTATTGTTAAACTTTCCTATACGTTGAATACTTTAATTTTCCATCTGTTCCTTTACCAGCTTCGTATCTTTTGCCGTGTCTTTACATGGCTCGTTCTTCGTTCGGTATGTTTCGAGCTTTGCTTAATCTAGAAACTATAGGTTTATATGGGAGCAATTTCGCAAGTTATAAATTACCCTTAGTTTTAAAATTATCGGATTGGATTACAAACGGTGGGAGAGCATGCTTCAAAAAGTCATAAAGTCTATTCTTCCGTTCTCTACTTTGTCTCAGAATCGTGTGGAACTGTTCCCAAAAGAGACTGAGAGGGCTGCGATTTTCTGTTTAGCTGAGCTGGAGAGGGCGAAGGGTGGGGGGCTTGTAATGAAGCAGCCTCCCGAAAAGTTGGTGTTTATTGCAGAGGTTTGCTATCCTTTTTGGCTGGTTACCCTGGAGAAGATAGGTCTTCTTTTTGATGGATTAAGCACCACTTCACACCCGTTAACTTATTTGACTGTACCAGACGTGCAGGTTTTTCTTGATAGTGTGAATAGAAGTTCCCGGACACGTCAAGCTTACATGGCTTTTCTCTCAGAGAATCTTAACTACTTTCAACTTTCAGGTAACGAAGAGAGAAAAGTGATAGACGGGCTCATTACAGATCCAGAATTCCTTCACGAATTCACCTCGTATCTATCTAAAGCTACAACAATTAAAACATCCTTACCCGATATGGTGGTGGTTTCACCTACTCTAGACGAATCCTCAATTTTCTCCATTATAGAAGAGCTTCAGAGCTTAAAATCAAAATTTGCAGAAGAAGTTGACGCCCTTTACACGAGCATGAAGTTCATCAGCGCAAAAACTGGGAACTTTGTGAAGGTGACTCGTAACGAAATAAAGGAAATCGAAGAAAAGTTCAGTAAGGAAATTGAAGAATGCGATGCTTCCATCGCGGAAAAAGTTGATGAGATACGAAGAAATTATGATGAAAAGGTGACGAAATTCTCAAAAAAGGTTCAGAAAGAGCTTCTCAACTTGCGAAAAGGAAAAATCAAGCTTGAAAAAACAAATGAACAGCTGGTTGCTGAAATTGAACACTGCGAAGCAGAGACAAAAACTCATGCAATTAACAAGGATAGTATTGGTGAGCGCAAATGGAGGGAGGAGAGAGACAAACTCAAGAAACGACTCTCTGAAAACGAAGCAGAGATCAAAGAACTTGTCGAAAAAATAAAAGAAATCAAAGATGAAAAGAAAATAAAAATTTTCGAGCTAAAATCGGAATGCGACACCAAAATTAAGGAAGCTGCAAGGGATTTGGTGGAAATTGAGTCTTCACGAGACGCCAAAATCAGGACCCACGAGGAGGAAATGCAAAAGCTTGAAGAGCAAACTTCCAGCATAATTGGGCAAATCGACGAATTGGCGAAGCTGAGGGAAGCATCGATAGCTGAATTCGACAAGCTTGGCGTTCAGCAAAAACGGAAAAAACA
>JAOUPS010000148.1 GCA_029879735.1 Candidatus Bathyarchaeota archaeon
AAGTTTCTTTGCAAGCTCTCCTTCGTAGAGCGTCAATTCACCCTCCACAAGTTTTATGTTTAGGGCTTTCTGAAAACCATCAATCAAGGCATTGTTCACTTCTTCAATTGAAGTGTCTCTTCCTAACTCCTTCTTTATTGAGGTGATTTTACGCTTTCCAACGTTCACGACTTCCATTCGTGTTTTAGCCCATGGGACACGCAGAAAAGTAAACATCTTCTCCAAGTCAACATCAACGAGGAGCGTGCCATGCTGCAAAACAGCTCCTTTCTTGTGGGATTGTGCACTTCCAGAAATTTTTCTGCCGTCAACCATTAAGTTTGGACAAGTTTTCACATCGCCTTTGTCAAAATCAACATTCACACCCAAGATTTTGAAGGCTTCAGCTAATCCAGAATATATTTTTGCATAGACGGCCGTTATGTCTGGGGCTTCTAGGTCTTTTTTGTTGGTGATCACGCTGTGGGTGATTTCGTCTTCAGTGTCATGGTAAACCGTGCCTCCGCCCGTTATCCGCCTGACAACGTTCACACCATGTACTCTGCAGTTATCCAGCTGAACTTCATTTTCAATGGATTGAAATCTTCCAATTGAGACAGTGGACGGATTCCAACGATAAAATCTTATAGTGTTTGGGACGAGGTTTTCGATTCTAGCTCTTAAAATAGCCTCGTCAATAGCCATGTTCATGAACGCGTTGTATGTTTCAAGTTTCAGCAGCCGCCAAACAACCGTGAATATCCCACCTAGCACCATGTATTTTCGTAAAGGTAATTAGGGATTGGACAATCTTGAATGTTGTATGAAAGCGGGTATAACCGTTTCGATTAGTCAAGAGTTGTTTCAGGCGATTTTTGAAGGTGCGAGAAGGCTTTATCCAAGGGAAGCAATTTTGCTTCTTCGTGGCGAAAAGAAGAAGAATTTGATTCAGGTTTCCGAGCTTGTTGTTCCTCCACTCGCAACTTATGGGCGGAGCTTCGCCAACATTCCACTTCACATGTTGCCCATGGATTTCTCCATCGTTGGAACTGTGCATTCCCATCCTTCTGGAAATCTAACACCTTCCACCACTGACTTGAACCATTTTTTCGGAAATATACTCATAATTGTAGGTTTTCCCTTTGCAGATGAAAGAAACGTTGCAGTATACAACCGCAATGGAGAGAAGTTAACATTACAAATAACGAAGGCGTAGGGCTTCTTAAATGGTAAGGGCGGAAGTGCACGCTACAGTTTAAATATTAGAAGTGCGACTAGACGTAGCGAGAGGAAAACAAAACCATGGGTTCGAAATCTCCAAAGGGCGAGTTCGCCGCAAGAAAACTATTGGCAAAGCGAAAGAAATTCCGTTGGAGTGACATATACTATAAACGGCGAATGTTAAGGCTGGATGTGAAGGCAGATCCCCTTAAAGGGGCACCCATGGGCCGCGGCATAGTCCTTGAGAAAGTAGGCGTGGAAAGCAAGCAGCCTAACAGCGCCATAAGGAAATGTGTGAGAACTCAGCTGATAAAAAACGGTAGGCTTATTACAGCTTTTCTGCCCGGAGACGGAGCCTTAAACGTTGTTGACGAGCATGATGAAGTGATAGTTGAAGGTATAGGAGGTTCACGAGGAGGAGCCATGGGCGACATCCCAGGAGTACGCTGGAAGGTCATAATGATTAACGGTGTATCCTTAAAGGAGCTTGTGCTCGGAAGGAAACAGAAACCGATGCGGTGAGAATCTTGAGCAAGAAACAAGAAAAGGAGATAAACCTTTTCGGAAAATGGAGTTTCAAAGACGTCGAAGCAAGGGATTTGGGCTTAAGGAGATATATGCCCCTAAAACCAGTTGCAGTTCCCCACAGCATGGGACGCCACGAACACAAACGCTTCCGCAAAGCAAACGTCAACATTGTTGAAAGACTCATAAACAATACCATGCGTCCAGGGAAAAACGCTGGGAAAAAGGCTAAAGCCATAAACATCGCTAAACACGCCTTCGAGATAATACATTTACGAACCGGCAGAAACCCGATAGAAATCGTTGTTAAGGCTGTGGAAAATTCTGCACCGTGCGAAGACACAACGAGACTAAGCTACGGGGGCATAGTGTATCACTTGTCTGTGGATGTTTCTCCGCAGAGAAGGGTTGACTTGGCTTTAAGGCACCTATGCGAAGGAGCAAGACAAGCATCAATGCACAACCCTCGCTCAATAGCTGAATGCCTAGCAGAAGAACTAATCTTGGCAGCAAACCACGACACGAAAAGCCACGCAGTTTCAAAACGCCACGAAATGGAAAGAATAGCCCGTGCCTCAAGATAGCAGTTATCTCCCGAAAACCTAACTCTAGTTAGGATAAAAAAATTGGTATACCACCAAAGACTGCTATGCACTAAGTTTGGTTTAAACCCTTCACAATTCTTCTGGTCTGGTTCGAATTTATTTAGACGACAAGGAGAGATCTTGATGCAACGCTTTTATGAGGCTATTACTTGAAGCAATTTGTCCATGACCTTCGCCTTTGACTCAACTTCTTGTTTTCTTCTCAATCTGCATTTCCGTGCGCGCTCGATGAGACGCGTCATTTTCATTCCTCTACATCTATCAACATTACAGCGTCTCTTTTGTGTATATGCGACGTTGGACACTGCACAGCAATGGTTTTTCCATCTTCACTTATCCAGACTATTTTGGCTTTCACGCTACGACATTTTGGACAATAGTGATGCTCACCGACTTTATATTTCATTTTTACTCCACATCTGAAGTGGTGCCCCCTCGCGCGCGGGGTCAACTTCATATCTTATTGAAAGAAAAGAGGGGTATCGCTGATTGATGTTCTGTTTTGCAAGTTTTCTATTTTTTTGTAAG
>JAOUPS010000149.1 GCA_029879735.1 Candidatus Bathyarchaeota archaeon
AATCTACAGCCTGAAGGTGGGTTAACAGGACTTGGGATTTCTCCCGTAATGACCACCTTAATACGTTCTGCGGTGGGGTCAGGTATTGGCACTGCGCTTATTAAAGCCTTAGTGTATGGATGCAAGGGTTCGTAAACGATTTTCTCTACTGATCCCATCTCCACTATTTTGCCCAGGTACATGATGGCGATTCGGTCACACATGTGTCGGGCTAACGCTAGATCATGGGTTATATACAGGAATGACACTTTGAATTTCTCTACCAGATCAAGCATTAAGTTCAAGATGTCTGCTCTGATTGAAACGTCTAACATGGATACAGGTTCGTCGGCGATTATGAACTCAGGATTAAGTATGAAAGCTCGTGCTATGGAAACTCTTTGTCTTTGTCCTCCGCTCAGTTCATGAGGATATCTGAGAAGAAACTCTTCTGGGGGCACCAATTCGACGTCTTTTAGGATTTGCACGACTTTTTCCCTTACCTCGGCCTCGCCATGCGCTGTACCCTGAACTATCACGGGTTCAGCAAGGATATCGCTGATAGTCATTCTTGGGTTTAAGGATTCGTATGGGTCTTGGAATATTATTTGCATCGTACGGCGTAGCGGTTTCAACTCTTTTTCCGGAAGTGCCGTGATATCTTCACCTTTAAAGTACATAGTGCCGCTGGTCGGTTCAGTCAGTTTGAGCAATAGTCTTCCGGTGGTCGTTTTTCCACTGCCGCTTTCTCCAGCCAAGCCGAAAACTTCTCCCCTTTTTATTCTGAAACTGACTCCGTCCACAGCGTGCACAAACGATTGTTCCCTTGAGGTAAGGCTTGCTAAAAATCCTTTTCTCACGGGAAACCACTTTTTCAAATCTGCGACTTCTATTGCTATATTTTCGGACATGACAATCATCCCGTCTTACCCATCTCAACAAGATGACATGCTACATAGTGGTCTCTAGCCAGTTTTAATGGTCGAGGGTCCTCCTTTTTGCATATGTCCATGGCGTGTGGGCATCTTGGGTGAAATCTACAACCAGTGGGGGGCTTCAATAGGTCGGGGGGCGAGCCATGGATGGAGGTCATGCGTCTCTTGGCTGCTTTGATGCTTGGAAAGGCGCTTATTAGGCCCTGCGTGTACGGATGTAATGGTTCTTTGAATATGGTTACGATGTCTCCTTGTTCTACGATTTTTCCGGCGTACATGATGGCGGTTTTTTCACAGGTCTCGGTTATTATTGATAGGTCGTGAGTTATCAGTATCATTCCTAAGTTCAGTTTGTCCTTTAATTCGCTCATGAGTTTCAGCACCTGTGCTTGCACAATAACGTCTAGAGCTGTTCCCGGCTCATCCGCAATTAATAGCCCTGGGTTACAAGCCAAGGCCATTGCTATTAACCCGCGTTGCCTCATTCCTCCACTGTATTCGTGGGGATAATGCTTTGCCCTTGAAGGCTCAAGTCCCACGGTTTCAAACAGCTTTTCTGTTCTTTCCCAAGCTTGTTTTTTCTTCACTTTTGGTTCATGAAGCCTAATGGCCTCTACAATTTGGTCTCCAACTTTGAAGAGGGGGTTGAGGGCGTTCATGGCTCCTTGGAATACTATGGATATTCCCTTCCACCTTATCTCCCTCATCCTTTTATCCTTAAGTTTGACAAGATCTTCTCCTCTGAAGAGGATTTTTCCTCCGACTATCTTGCCGCCGGCAGGGAGAATTCTTAGAACGGATAGTGCAACTGTTGTTTTGCCGCATCCGGACTCTCCGGCTAATCCTAATGCTTCTCCCTTTTTCACTTGAAAGTTGATTCCGTCCACGGCTTTTACGGGTCCCCTAAGCGTATAGTAGTAAGTTTTTAAGTCTTGTATTTCTAATAGTGCCATCCTATCTCCCTTTTCTCTAGTTGCCAAATATGGGTGAACGTCTTATCCTTTTCTTAGAGAATAGATGTGAATATAAAAACTTTCTTCAGAAATCACGATTTGAGAAGGAAAAGACAGAGTTAAAAGAAATGGCCAAAATCTATTTCAACGTACGCTGAAAATCAGCGCCCACAACATTTAAACAACTTGGGAGAAAATTATGGAACTGGAGAAGGAGGCGACTTTCTTGTTTGACGTCGTTATCAAAAATGGGTGTCTCATCGACGGAACAGGCAATCCTTGGTTTAAAGCAGATATTGGCATTAAGAGCGGCAAAGTATTGGAAATCGGTGATTTGAGTTCTGAAGATGCGAACAGAATAATAAATGCAAAAGGGCTGGTGGTGTGTCCCGGATTCATTGACATGCATTCCCATTCGGAATATTCGCTGTTGGCAAATTCCAAAGGTGAAAGCAAGATAAGACAGGGCGTAACAACCGAGGTAAACGGCAACTGCGGTGATTCCCCGGCGCCGATAGAAGGAATAACAGCAGAGGCCGCTGAAGAAGCGGAAGAGTATAAATTAGATATGGATTGGTCAACGCTCGAAGAATATTTAGATAGACTAGAAAGGCAGGGAATTGCACTAAACGTTGCCCAACTTGTCGGCCATGGAACAATAAGAACCGCTGTGATGGGGCATGAGAACAGACCTCCAACGCGTGAAGAGCTTAATAAAATGAAGGAGTTAGTTGCTCAGGCGATGGAGGATGGAGCCTTTGGCATGTCAACAGGACTGTTTTACTTACCTGGTGGCTTCGCCGATACTGAGGAGGTGATAGAGCTCTGCAGGGTTGTAGCTAAGTATGGTGGAATCTATACGAGTCACATAAGAGGTGAGGGAGATCCGTTAATTGAGGCAGTGGCAGAGGCTATAGAGATCGCTGAAAAAGCAAACATACCTGTGCAGATATCGCATCATAAGGCGTGTGGCATCGAA
>JAOUPS010000072.1 GCA_029879735.1 Candidatus Bathyarchaeota archaeon
CAGGTCGAAAGAAATATGCAGATGAAAAAATTTGGGAAACAAAGTGCAGGCAATACATCGAAACTGCTTCAGGCATAGTGTTTAACTTAATTCATGAGAAACCGTGATCAACACCACATTTTTCTAAAAATGGTGGATTGCGGGAGACACCTCCAGCTTTAGAAAACTTAAAGAGGAGGATTTACAATTCATAAAGTATAATAGGAGCAAACTGTGAATCTAATCTCGTGAATTGAGAGCAGGATTCTCTAATCACGTGATTAAGCTAACCCTAACTAATCATCGGAGGTGGACGTTTACGGGTTCATCACAGACATTTACCATAAAGTATGTTATACGCGGAAAGTTCGAAATAGATGGAGTAGTTGAAAAACCAGACGTTATAGGAGCAGTTTTCGGCCAAACAGAAGGCTTGTTCAGTCCAGAACTTGACCTGAGAGAACTGCAGAAATCAGGAAGAATCGGCAGAATACAAATCGAACTGCATTCTCAACAGGATAAAACCACGGGCACTATAACAATTCCAACAAGTTTGGACAAGGTTTCCACAGCGTTAACTGCCGCAAGCATAGAAAGCATAAACAGAGTTGGACCGTGCGCAGCAAAGGTAACCCTTGAAAAAATTGAGGATGTCAGAGAGGCACGTAGAAAGGTGATAATCGGCAGAGCCAAGGAAATCCTACATAAATGGACGATCGAATCCATGCCCTCTGTGGATGAAATCTTCAAAGAGGTCGCAGAAACACTGAAAGCGGCAAAGGTCGAGAAATACGGGCCGGAAGAGCTTTCAGCCGGACCCGAAGTCAAAAGTGCCAAAGAGATAATAATCGTTGAAGGAAGAGCGGATATAATCAACCTGATGCGCTGCGGAATATACAACGTCATAGCCGTAGAAGGCGCAAAAATCCCGGAAACCATAAAAAAACTTTGTAAGGAAAAAGAAACGACAACCTTCCTAGACGGAGACAGAGGCGGAGACCTAATCCTGAAGGAGCTTCAGCAAGTCGCGAACATAAAACATGTTGCTAGGGCACCCAGAGGAAGAGAGGTTGAGGAACTAAACTGCAAAGAAATATTCGTAGCATTGGAAAGCAAGAGTCCAGTCAAGGGCTTACCCAAGCCGAGAAGAGAAAGGCGAAAGATAGAGGTTTCAAAAGAAATTGTTCAAACAATAAAAGAGTTGGAGGGCACTTTGGAAGCTGTTCTCTTAAATGAGAAGCTGGAGCAAATAGAACGGTTGCCAGTGAGCCAATTATCAGAAAAACTTCAACAAATAGATGGCGTGGATACCGTCG
The DNA here is from genome assembly GCA_029879735.1 of Candidatus Bathyarchaeota archaeon. Lineage (GTDB taxonomy): Archaea > Thermoproteota > Bathyarchaeia > Bathyarchaeales > Bathycorpusculaceae > JAOUPS01. The sequence continues at coordinate 1,296 of JAOUPS010000072.1, forward strand.
TCTTCGACGGAGTGATAACGCAAAGAATTGTCGACGTGGCAAACGAGAAAAAAATAAAGAATGTTATTGCTTCCCGCGTATCAGGCGCCGTCAAAACGCCATTGAATGTCCAACTGACAACTTTTTCTGATGCCATGAAGGGTTAACTCCCGAAAAAGTCTGTGAGCCTTCTAGCTTCTCTTTCTCTCACCCTAGATTCTAACAGCTGTTCCTCGGTTATGCCGAAGCTTTCAAGAACTCTGGCGGCAGCTGGCACAACCTGTTTTGAGACGTAATACTCAATGTCCACCTCATCGTAGGAAGCAAACACGTAGGGTTTGACCCTTTCATACAGGCGTCCAGACCCAACCACCACCACATAGCCTACTTTGTCACCTACTGTAAGCCTCCAGCCCTTTTCCTTTAGCATTTTTGCAGCCTCAACATGGGAAGCCCTTACGACATATTCTTCAACAGGCTTAGTCAACGTCTTCCAAATGATGAGGTCACGGTAAGGAACACGCCTCTGCCAAAGCTCATAAATAAATTGCTGCACAAACTTGGCAGCCTTCTTAGGAGACTGCTCCTTCAAAATGACTTCTAGGACTTTTTCCTGCACTCTCCTGGCTACGGCTGCCCAGTCTCCACGCATCACCTCCAAACCCACGATATCCAATCGGTCATCAGGTAAAAGTCCAGCATAGCGTTTCTTGGCTTCGGTAAAGAATATACGCACGTAAACTTTGTCCGGTTTAATCTCCAATCCTAGTTTTTCTTTTATCTTCTTTGATAGCTTTTCAATTTTTTCCGGTTCATGTTCTATGAACAGGCTGTCCGTGTCGCTGTAAACAACTTTCAATCCGGCTTTTTCAGCCATCTTTATCGCTGTATGGATCGTGTACCTTCCCCAAGCTGTTGCTGCTTCGGCTACTGGCTTTATGTACCACCTTGCACCTATCCACCCGGCATATCCATAAGAAGCATTGGTAATCACCTTTACAGCTTTTTGACGAGCATCTAAAACGCGGTATTCAACGCTTTCCGGAGCAACCTTCTTCATTTTTGAACGTATCTCATCCCGCACATTGATGAGGTAAGACAAAACTTCCTTATAGAACCCTGCAGGCTCCTTTCGGAATCTATGCTTAACTTCCGGAGCTTCATAAACTCCGCATGGTGGAATGGGTTCTTTCGGTGACACGTAAGTGTCTTGAGACAGGTTGTACGTTATCATTATGTTTGGATACATGGCTTTAAAGTCTAAAACAGCAATGTTTTCGTGCAGACCAGGCTCCGGCTTAAGCACTACGGCACCTGCATAACGCCTATAGGGTTTCTCAACTCTTTTAGGCACAAGCTCACCGATTTTGTGAGCGCGTTTTATAAGGAACCATTCAACTCTGAAGCCCACGGCTGCTGCTCCAACATGATCAGGTGGAAGACTCACGAGGTTTGAGAGTTGCATTGCGAAATCCAGAACAGCTTCGGTTATTCCTAGGATGCAGCGTGTGTTGTCCATGGAAAACCTTTTCAGGTTTTTGCGTTTCTCCTCGTCTTCCCAATAGTCTGCGAAGTCAACATCTTCGATTAAAACGCGATTTTCAATTTTCATGACACCCAGATAATCTGCCAGATTCTCCAAAGTTTTAACCTTAACCTCTGGAAACTCATCCGCAAAATCGAAGAGGTCTATGTTGGCTCTTCCAATTATTGAAACGTGTCCATAAACGCTTCTGTGGGGTTCCGTTCCAGCCCTATCAACAGACAAGCTCAATCCAAGTTTTTTACATCTCTCCTTAAGGTAGGACCAATCTTGTCTGTTCACGCCATAACCGATGATAAGGTCAGGGTTAAAACTGTAAACATAATTCCGGAAAGCTTCTAGAACCGGCTTGTCGTTTTGGCCTTCTGCCAAGAACTGTTCCTCTTCGCCCGTGTTTGTTGCAACCGAGATTATGACTACCGGGTCTCTTTCGGGTTTCGGGGAGCCCCCCCTGCTGTAGAATATTGTTGAGAAGCCTAAAATCCTCAATTGCGGAACTTCAGCCTTTTCAATAAACTCTGGGAGAGATTTAGCCGTGTAAACCTTGTCAACTTCAACACCTAAAGTGTTTGCCTCTTCATTCACGTCTATTTCGTGCCATCCGCACGGAACAACATCGTTGTCGATCAGGTAGCGCATGGAATAACGAATATCATCTTCGAGGCATTCCTTTACACCTTCGAGTTCTCGAAGAGCCCTAGCATATTTTGATACAACACTAGGATCTCTGCAGTGAACCTTCACGGCTTTCACTGGTTTCCCAAAGAATTTGCGTTCAACAACCTCAAGCTTCGTTATAAACGGATACTCAGCCTTCCCAGCCCCAATTTCTTCAACAACTTTTGCCGGGTCCGCGTTATCTTCAACAACAGCATAAAAGTATGCCAGAAAGGTTCTGTCAATAACAAGCACTCTATTTCCAGAACTATCAATACCCCAAAGCCGAATTTCAGGTATGTGGTCCTTAACCTCGTAATTCACGTCTAAAAGCCAAAACGTAACCTTCATGATCCAACACTCTTAGCAATCAATAGTGAAGACAAGCAAACTTTTAACACTTTTTAATGGGGCAAAAGTTGATATTGGATGATTAGATATAAGCAGAAGAGGCTGGGCTTCTGAAAATCTTGGAAATGAATTTGAAGAAAGGTTTTGTGAAGGTTATTCCGGAAACTTTTGATGATTTATGGCACTTATACAATGTCATCTACAGAGGTGATGAAGTTTACGCATACACAAAACGCGAAATAAAACCAGACGAAAAATATGCAAGACCTAGACGCGGCCAGCGGGTTCCAGTCTTCTTAGGTGTTAAAGTGGAAAAGATTGTTTGGGACAAGCTCTTAGGCAGACTTAGGGTTCACGGAACCATCTGTAAAGCTCCTGAAACCGTTCCAATAGGTGCCCATCACACGCTTAACATAGCCTTAAACAAGCCGCTCACCATTGTGAAGAGGAAATGGGCTAGACATCATGTTGAAAGACTGAAGAGGGCAAGGAAAACATCAGAAAAACCAATAACGATAATTGCCATTGACGATGAGGGTTACGCGATTGCAACAACAAAACAGTACGGCGTTGAAGTAAAAGTAGAAGAGAGAATAAGGCTTCCAGGCAAGCTTGAAGCTGAAAAAAGAAGTGCAGCAATAAAAGAGTACTTCAGAAAGGCTCTAAGCAGTTTGCGTCAAGTCTGGACAGCAACGCGTAGTCCAATAGCAATCATCGGAGTAGGCTTCGTGAAAAACGACTTTGCGAAATTCTTAGAAAGTGAGGCGGCGGATGTTGCCAAATCGGTTTTGGACGTGAAGGGTGTAAATAACGGTGGCGTCGCTGGAATATATGAGGCTTTACGCTCGGGCGTTCTCTTGAAAGTCATGAAGTATCTGCGAGTTGTGGAAGAGACAGAAACAATGGAAGAGATTTTAAAAAGGCTGGGGAAAGGCGAATCAAACATTACTTATGGACTTGAAGAAGTTAAAAAGGCAGCGCAGCTAGGCGCTATTGAAAAGCTTGTTTTGGCAGATACAATGTTGCGTGAAACCTCTGCTGAGAATCGGTTGCTTCTCGAAGATTTAATGAAGATCGTGGAGCAGAAAGGCGGAAAAATAATGATTATAAGCACAGAGCATGAAGCCGGAGCAAAACTTCTCGCCTTAGGCGGCATAGCCGCGCTTCTTCGCTTCTCACTTTACCAAAATCTCTATCAGTGACGGCTTAATTATCCTGTAAACCATCGAAACAGTTATCGTGTTGGATTATAAAATAAACTACATTCTTACGTGATTTGGGCTGAACAAGATGGCGAAAGGAATGCCTTCAATACACATTCAAAACATAGTTGCGTCAGCATCCCTCAACCAAACCATAAGCTTAAACTTGATAGTTGAAAAGTTTCCACACGCATAATATCGTCCTAAAGTGTTTCCAGGGCTCGTCTTTCGATTAAAAAAGCCGAAGACAGCCACCTTAATTTTTGAGACTGGTAAAATGGTTTGCACAGGAGCGAAGTCAGAGAAAGCAGCAAGACAGGCAGTAAACAAAGTGGCGAAGAAACTGAAAAAACATGGAATACCCATTAAAAACAAGCCAGTGATTAAGATCCAAAACATTGTTGCGTCTGCAGAATTAGGGGGAGAAATAGACTTGGAAGCTATTGTTTACAAGCTTAGAAAAATTATGTACGAGCCTGAACAGTTTCCAGGAGCAGTCTACAGGATGGATGATCCAAAAGTGGTGTTCCTCATATTCTCGGCTGGAAAACTAGTGTGTGTAGGGGCAAAAAAAGAGCAACAGGTTTATGATGCCGTAGATAAGCTTCAAAAAATACTGGAAGAAAACGAAGTTATTTTTTATCCATAAAAGACCTGATGAAAAACTTTAAGGTAAACTTGTTAGTCGCCTGCGAACCGCTGGGTTCTGGTCCGCAAGCCTCTTCAAAGCCATCTCAAAAGTTTCACCTGCAGACAGCTCTTTTTCTATGAAAACTCCTGTTCTGCCAACCTCATCCCTTCTTAAAAGAGCGTGAACACGATCCAAGACTGTTTCAACAGATATTTCAAGCAGCTTGGCAACATGCCCCTCACGTCCAACAATCGCGCTTTCTCTATGCCCATCTCTAATCGGCTCAATCAGCATTAACTGTTTATCTACTCCGAGAACTCGCAAGCCATTCCTCAAATTTTTGATTGAAGCTTCGCCGCCAAACTTGTAAAATTCCCTTTCGACCTTACGCATTTTCATCAATGGAAACGAGACGCTCGTGTTCTGGTCTATTTCGATGTATGCCTTCATGGCGTAGGTTGGTGTGGCTTGCACAACCAAACGCCTGTTCACTGGTACGCCAGCTTTTTCCAATGCTGTTTCTACCATGAAAGATGACACTTGAGATGGTATGAAAACATCTATGTCGCTCTTTTGAGTAACGTCTCCTCTTGCAATACTACCGTGCACAACGGCTTCTAAATGAAAAAATTCTAAGGCTTCCATCATTTGCAAGGCTTTATTTCTAAGTGTTTTAAGCAGAGCCCAATGTTCATCATCATAAACAACTTCTCTGTATTCCGAACGTCTCCGAGGTTTCTTCGACATATCTTTGCCTCTTTCAAAAGACTATTGTACTCGGTTCAATTTAGTAATTTCCTGAAACAGTTCAAGGCAACGTGAACGCTCAATGAGCACTGTCATCTGCAATATTTGCGAGCGCAGGGAAGCTTTCTTTTTTAGGCCCTACTCCGGAGACAAACTCTGCAGAAAATGTTTTACCATGTCTATTAAGAACAAGGTTAGGGCGACCATCGCCAAGTACAATATGCTGGAGTATGATGATAGGATAGCCATTGCGGTTTCAGGCGGGAAAGACAGCTTAAGCCTACTCCATGTTTTAGCTAGAATTGAGCGAAACTTCCCGAAGGCGTCGCTTGTTGCTGTTTCTATTGACGAAGGGATCACAGGGTACCGCGACGAAGCCATAAAAATGGCGGCGGAAAAATGCAAAGAACTCGGCGTAGCACACCACATAGTCTCTTTCAAGGAGCTTTACGGCTACACACAAGATGAGATCGTTACACGCAGGAAAAGGGAAGAGAAAACCGAGTTGACGCCATGCGCATACTGCGGTGTCCTGCGAAGGAAGGCATTAAACATCGCTGCAAGAGAGATGAAAGCGGATAAGGTTGCAACTGCACACACGTTGGATGATGAGACACAAACGATTCTTCTGAACATTCTTCACGGCGACCCCTTAAGAATAGCAAGGCAGAAACCACTCACAGACGATGTGCATCCGAAACTTGTGCAGAGAATAAAGCCTTTCTGCGAAATTCCGGAAAGGGAAACGGCCCTTTACGCTTATATTAAAAAAATAAGATTTCAAGACATGCCGTGTCCGTACGCCTCAGAAGCCATGAGAAACGACATACGCCTCTTTCTGAACAGAATGGAACACAAACACGCGGGAACAAAATTCACAGTATTTAAGTCAATAGAAAAAATTAGACCAGCGATAGGAAGAATGGTCAGAAAAGAAGAGTTGACGGAATGCGTCAAATGCGGGGAGCCTACAACGGGAGAAATATGTAAAACGTGCGAGATGCTTCAGCAGCTGAAGATGCTTTGAACGCATTAAAATAATTTAACTGCTAACATAAGTCCCATGCCAGTTAAAAATATGCAAAATCGTACTAACGATTTTTTTAAACTTTCTTTAAACCTAATCTCAGGAATTAAGTCTGTACAAGCAATGTAAATAAAATTTCCTGCTGCAAAGGGCAAAAGAAAAACAATTGACGTTCCAATCCAAGCATAAAGTAGGTAACCTGTAATCCCTCCAAAAATCACCATTGTAGCCGATACATAATTCAAAATCAGCGCTCTAACCCTGTTAAATCCACCATAAACCAAAACTCCAAAATCTCCAATCTCTTGAGGGATTTCGTGTAAAGCTATAGCCAAGGCAGTAACAATCCCGATAGGAAAACTGACCATAAATGAAGCCGCCATTACCAGACCATCGATAAGATTGTGTATCCCATCACTGATTAAAATCAAATAGGAAAATGGCATTATTTCGGGATGAGTCGTGGCGTGATGATGATGCCACCTAATCAATTGCTCTAGAATAAAAAAGATACAAAACCCAAGAAGCAAATACAAAAATACGTTCAAAATAGATACTTCATCGACACCAACTTCGATAATTGCTTCGGGCATTAAATGCAAAAATGCTCCTCCAACCAAAGCTCCTGCTGAAAAGGATACCAAAACCATCAGAATTTTGTTTAGTAATTTTTCTTTTAGAAATAGAGTTAAGGCTCCAACAAAAGCGATTAAACTAATTACAAAGGTAGCTCCAATTATCCAAGTCAAAACGCTCATCTAAGGTTCCTCCACCTATCCTTGTTTCTTTTTTCATGTAGTTTTACAGTGATTTTTCTCCTGATTTCATAACCATGTTTTAACTCTAAAAACTCAATCACCATCATCAACAGAATAACAATTGCGATGATCCTCAAGGTTTCAAGAAGAGGGGCTGAAATTACGTTAGAAGCCATTGAAGACATTTTGCATCATCTTCCCATGCATGTTGAGTCTTGGAAGATTTCCTTGCTGCATGGGCATGTGTCTGGATGACCATAAGTGCGACAAATAGTGTTGATTAAGTCTTCAGAACAATAGTATTCTATTTTGGAAGCTTCTTCGCATGCTTTCTCAGTATCATATCTCAAAAATTTCACGAACAAAATTTCTAGAATCCGATGTTTCCTTAATAGCCTTTGAGCTTCAACCATTCCTCTTTCGGTGAGCTTGGCTCCATAATAACGTGTGTACTCAACCAATTTTTTCTTAGCAAGTCTTTGAAGAGTTTCTGTTGCAGTTGCTGGGTTAACTTTAAACGATTTGGCTAAAATTGTTGTTGAGGCGCTCTTATCTTCCTCAACTTGCTTTCTGTACATAAACGTTAAGTATTTGCCCTCTTTTGGAGTTAGGCTTATTTTAACACGCAAAGACCATCGCCTATGAGATAAATTTAGGTATTACTTAAAAATGTTTGGTTGATCCTAAATCCTTCAGCGAAAAATCCGAAAGCATGAGTGTTGCGACAACTAACTTTTTCGTTTTTCTGCTGCTTTCCTCTTCAACCTCTTTAGAGTTATGGATGCCTCGCGTGCATTATCGGCAGCTGTGACATGTCTAGACTTGTTCACAACGATTTTAGATCCACAGTATGGACAGGTTCTTGTTTTCTGTTCAGCTTTGGCTGCCAACAAGCCGCCACATCTGCTACAAACAACAATTACAAAGGGGGTCACAGCTTCCGCGCATCCGAAAACCTTTTCCACAATCCGATAAATAACTCTTAAGGTAAGAGGAGAGCAGATGAGCAACGAAGAGAAAGCAAAAACTTCATCACGTTTGGTGCCGCTTGCAATACGATACTTTAGCAAGAAGGGGTACAAGGTTGAGCAGGAGAAGACGACGTTGGAAGGTTACAGTGGAATCTCGAGAAAGTTTGATTTAATAGTTCAGAAGGGGCGTTTGGTGCAGGGGGTTTGGATTAGGGACTGGAAAAGAACCATAGGTGTGAACGTTGTGATAAACCTTGACAAGGCTTCTGATGATGTTGGCTTATCGAATCCCATAATTATTGGTGAAAAGTTCAGCGACCATGCGAAGTCTTATGCGAACAGAAGAAAAGTAACACTATTAATGAAGCGGCAAATAACTTTAGGCTTACGCTAGAAGATTAAATTCTTAAAAACTCCTCTAGCACGCCCTCACTTTCTAGTTTACCAAGCCAGTCAACAACGCCAACACGACATTTCTCAGAACCATTCAAGACATTCAAAATCTCGTCGACTGTTTCTCCCACGCTCTTACCTGAAACATCTAACTCGCAGACTTCTCTCTTTTCATAAACACTCAATGCGTCACTTAAGCAGACATCCAAAATCTCTGAAGCCAAGTTTTCCCAAAGCTTACGTCCCGAAAAACCGCATTTTTCCATAAATTTCCATAATTCAACAGGGTCCCGTCTCAAAACAAAAACGTGGGTCGTAAGCTCCTTGGGAACAACGCTAGCGGCGTAGTGTCCATCAACAATAATGTTGTTTTTGTTGCAGTTTCGGATCATTTCACGGATTTTCTGCCGCATGCGATTCTCATCAACGATTATGGAGCCTCTCTCCTCATCTTTGCCCAGAACCAAATCTTCACGCAAGGCCAGATCTGTCAGATTCACATATAAGGCGTCAAGTTTGGAAGTGAGCATGTATGCAGCCGTGGTTTTTCCAACGCAGGGTGTCCCGGTCACCAGAATAACGCGTTTAGGCATAGCTCAACCATCCACCTGCACCATAGATAAGTAGGCAACAAAATAAAGCTTCCAAAATTCTTATTGGACCCCGTTGCATTATTATATTTAGGCTGGCGAGTTGGTGTGTGGCTTTCGAGCCTCTTTGTGAGGCTTGAGGAAACTCCGCCCCACGTGTAGAATTGCAACATCCGCAAGGGTGTAAGGCGAGAGCCTTGGCTACGGAGCAGAAACGGAACGTCCATCCGGCAAGTGCCGATGAGGCATGGTAAGTTGTTGAGAATGCCTGATGCGAAACGGTGAAACGGCCGTCCTGCAAGTGGAAAGGGCAAACAGACGCTGATGAAGCGCTACCTGAAGCGCGGGTAGCCCGATTAGCCGAATGCCACAACGAACAGAAGGCGGGTTAC
>JAOUPS010000073.1 GCA_029879735.1 Candidatus Bathyarchaeota archaeon
TGTAGTCACTTAAAAAGAATGACGTTTGTTCACCCCCATGAAAAGTAAATGTTTGCATTCCAATGGCTTCCGCAATCTTTGTTGGACCACCTGCCCAGATTAGTGCCGTTATGCCCAATGTCCAGCCGACAATTGTTAATAGAATTCCTTGGAAACATGAAACCCATTGGGTGCCCGTGTATCCGCCCACAATCAAATAAACGAGCACCAGAATTGCCGTTGCCAGTAGGCTTCCGAAGAAGGGTGTGTTGGTTGTTATCGTCCAGACTGTTGCCATGGCTTTGTACTGTCCCACAGAGTAGACTATGAGAAGGATTATCATGGCCAAGCCAGCTAGGGCCTGCACCATTCTACTTTCAAATCTTACCTTTAGCATTTCTGGCACAGTTCGAACTCCAAGTGCCACGTATTTTCGCATTCTGTAGCCAATGACTAAACAGAGAGCTGTCCCTGCGACGCAGGTTGTGCCGATGAGCCAGCTGCCTGACCAACCGTAGGCATAGCCCAAACCGGCATTTCCAAAGATTGCCCAGCCGCTTAAGTACGATGCAACCAAAGCGAAGCCGGTTACGAGAGGTCCTATGTCTCTACGGCCCACAAGCCATTCTTCGAAGCTTTTAGCTTTCTTCCTCATGAAAAAGCCTAAGAGGATGCTTATGGTTAGGAATGCGGCTATGGCGGCAATGACGCCAATCGTTGTTTCTGGTCCTGCTTCTGGTAGGGGAGGCGTCATCTCAGTCTTCCTCCCAGTAATACTGGGTTTTTATGAAAACAGCTAGAACGGCAAAGATTATTGCGAGCAGGACATGACCCCAATAGGCGTACCAGCCGCCGATTAGATATGCGGTGACTGGAACTAGGATGATGCAGAGAATCATGATTGCTAATAAGCAGTGGATTTTGCTCATTCCAGTCTCCTTCACGTTTCGGAGAGTCATTCTTTAGCTAGTTGACTCTTTAAAAGGATAATCCTTGTTTCGTTCAATTATCGTTGTTAATAGCTTAACCTTTTGGGGTTTTTCTTCGCGTAGACTTTTTGACGCTTCTTTTCTGCATCATTGAATCTTCCTCTAGAGTTGTTGCCTTGCGGAGTTCTTGCATGTACCAGCTTCTTTTGCGGGAATAGTTTAGCCCGGTGGCTATGCCGAAAACTATCAGACATATGCCACTCACAGTTAGGGATAAGCCTAAAACTGCTCCGGCGATCGGGTCCGTGTGGTATGGAATGAATAGGAACCATTCTGGGTTTTGGGTTAGGCTTAGGGTTTCCGTTATGCCGCCTACAAAGAATATGACGCCTGCTAGAAACATCAGGTAGGCTATGGTTTCGTTGTGTCTTGACTCTTCTGACTTCTCGTGGAGGTAGTCTCTGAAAGACATGGTTCTCATTTATGCCAAATTATCGAACATGTACGTAAGTCTTGTTAATTTCAAATTTTTATGCACAGTAAATATTTCCAATCGTGATTCTGATTAGATCTTTGAAACGAAGATTCATACCTGTCAAGCATGGTAGCGCGTTGGACGTGTAAGGTCTCAGTTGAAAATGGAGTCTCGTTTCTAGCGCGCGCAACGTCGAGATTTGCCTTCCGAGCTTTCTTTTTTCAAAAACCGACACGAAATAGCACATTTTAGAGTTGAAGCTGCTTAAGAAGACTTTCTGGTATTTCATCCACGCCTAGTTTTGGAAGCTGCTTGATTACTGCAGTCATTTTTGGGTTAATGCTCAAGGCCTTTTTAAAAGCTTTAACAGCCTCATCCGTTTTGCCAAGCTTCAAGTATATTAGACCCAAATCAATGTACGCATCGTCGCTTTTGGGTTTAATTTTTAAGGCTTCGTTTATGCTGGAGATCGCATTTTCTGAGTTGCCTTGGGTAAATTTTGATTCGGCTTCATCAATTAGGTAGTAGACGCGGTGAATCTTTAACAGCCGCTTCAACTCCGCTACCGGGTCCGAGTTGTCTTCAACCCTCAACTCGATAAACTTGTCTCCGTAACCTCCTCTTCCGGCGTTTTTTCTCACAACGAGCAACGCCGCTGATTGTCGCCCTCTGGCGTCTCCGCCTGCCTTTTCACCTGCCTCCAGAGCCGCAACAAGTCTACCAGCTAAATCACCTTTTGTGGATTCGAATTTTTCAGCTATCTTTTCTACGACTTCCTCGCCTGTCAGAATGTTGCCTTGCGTTGAGTACCACTTTCCAACCTTGCTTCCAGCCCACTCTAAACACTTTCTGCCCGTATACGCAGCTGCGTTACCCTTCGCGTCTACTATGCCCAACTGCCTAAATTCTTTACCCTCATCCTCTCCTGTAAGCTTCTCAATGACTTCTTCAACGGCTAGTCCTTCTCTCAGTAATTGTAGTCCACGCGGGCCGTATGAAACATTAACAAAAGCTTGAGTTGCAACAGCTCCAACATCAGCTTCAGCCCATGGAACCATAGGACCCACTGAAAAATAGCGTGACTGAACCGCCACTCCCAAATCCCCGGTTGAAGGATCATGGGCAACAATAGAATATGTAGGCACCAAACGCGTTATTCTAGGGGACAAACTGCCAACTGTCATAAAATAAAGTGAGTTCCACCCGTTCTAAAATGTTTCGCAACCTTGAAAAAGCAATTATGTGGTGCGGCCAGGTGGGTTTGAACCATCTTTGACTAAATGGTTCAATTACTGGTTTAGCGCACGCTCTATTCTTTAGTGTTGTAATGATGAATTGGGTTGAGTGATTCCGTATTTCATATAAGGCATAAATGAATGTAACCTTATCAGGGAAGACTCTGATGGACACGAGTGAATCTTCAATCATTGAAAGGTATCGCAGCCGCTTGGAAAACTCCACGAAGTACGGTGAAGTCTGGGAGGTTGTTAAAGACACTGTGAAGTCTACTTTACACAAGCACAGACGCGGGATGATGCTTTTCCTAGACGATTTACCCATCCAGTTAGGAGCATATCACCCACTAGGTACAAACAACATCGTTTTAAACAGAACCCTAGTTCAAATAGTTGAGGGGGCAATTAAGTCGAAGCGTGTAGTTAACGCCCTGATCTACAATTTGTTGCTTCATGAGTATTTGCACGCTTTGGGGCAATTCTCCGAAATTAAGGTTAGAAGAATGGTTTACGAAATTGCCGAAAAATGCTTCGGCGAAAGCCACATCGCCACATCAATCGCGAAAAAGAGCCCGTGGGTTCTGCTTAAAGGAATCCCGTTAGAAACAGTTAATGCTCCAAAACGTGTGATGGAAATCGTTAGAGACTTTGAGAAAGCAGACAAATACATAGTATAGAGGGCCCGTCTTGTCACCCATCAAAGCAGTGATTTTCGACTTCATCGGCACATTAACAAACGTCAGAGGTTACAGTTTGGAAGCCGCAAAGCTGACCACAAAGATGAAGTTGCATAAGGCCGTTGTGAATGTGGGGTTCAAGGTCGACCCCAAAAGTTTCTTAGAAGCATACACCCAAGCCCATGAAAAATACCGTATCATCCGTTACCAGAAACTAGTTGAGGTCACCAACGCGATATGGATTTCAAAAGCGCTAAACAATCTAGGGTTCAAAACAGAACCAGACGACCTACACATAAAAATCGCCGTCAACGCCTTCTTTGAGGATTATCTGAACTCAATGGAGCTCAGACCGTGCGCAAAAAAGATGTTAAAGAAAGTTTCAACGAACTACAAGTTAGGTTTGGTTTCAAACTTCACATACGCACCTGTAATCTACGCAGGACTCAGAAAACTGAGCATAAACCAGTTTTTCAACGCCGTTTTGGTTTCAGACGAGGTTGGCTGGCGCAAACCCCACCCAAAAATCTTCAACGAAGCATTAAGACGACTCAAAGTTTCAGCCCATGAAACCACATATGTTGGGGACAGCCCCCTAGAAGACATGAAAGGCGCAAAAGCCACAGGAATGAAAACCGTTTTCGTCCCATCACAGTTTTACTCGCTTGAAAACCTGCATGAAAGCCAACAGAAACCAGACATGATTGTTAAGAACCCCTGTGAGCTTTGCAAAAATTCGCTTCAAGAATGATGCCAGCAAAGAAGTGAGGTCAACAGCCTCAAATAAGAAGGTTTAAAAAATGAAGGGCACCCTGATGTCGGTGAGTGATCTGCCGTGTTCGACTGCTTTCAGGCTTAAAGCCACTCCACCTTACGACTTTTCGCTCACAGTCCACAAGCCTGCAGGGTGGTCGTTGTTGACGCCTTTCGAGACATTTGAAGATGGCGCCCTCTGGAGCGGGATGAGGTTGAATCATGGAGAGATGTTCGGATTGAAGTTAAGAGCGGTAGGAACTGTGGAGAAGCCCGAGATATTTTGTGAGGTGTTCTCTCGCGAAAAGCTGAGCACAGAGGAGAGAAAAGAGCTCCCAGAAATGGTAGCATGGACGCTAAGCCTCAAGGAAGACATAAGAGAATTTTACACTCTTGCTGAGCATGATCCCCTTGTCAAATCATTGGTAGGCGACCTGTACGGGATGAGGAGAACCAAGCGACCGGACATCTTCCCCGCCCTGATTCTGGCTGTGACGTTGCAGATGGCCCCGATCAGAAGAAGCGACCAGATGATGAACCTGTTGATTAAGAATTACGGTGTAAAAGTAAGGTTCGACGGCAGAGAGATTTTGTACTGGCCCGCCCCGGAGAGAATAGCTAGAGCTGGTGTGAGAGAACTTGAGGAGAGGTGCAAGCTCGGCTACAGAGCTAAGAGTCTGAAACGCATCGCCGAAACAATATGCAAGGGTTTCCCAACGCTTCAAAAGCTCGAAGAGATGCCGGCTGACGAAGCTAAGGCTAAGCTGATGGAATTGAGAGGGATAGGCGAATACTCCGCGGATATAGTCTCTCCTCATCCAGGATTCGCGCTCGATGTCTGGAGCGCAAAAATATTCAACATGCTTCTCTTCGGAGAGGAAGCAGAATCGCCTCGCAGCATCATTCCGAAGCTCAAACAGATCGCGAAGGATAGATGGGGAAAATGGAGGGGCTACGTGTTCACCTACGTGCTTAACGATCTTAACAACCTCTCAAGGAGATTCAACCTCAACCTCACAGAATTATGAGTGAAAGAAAACTGTAAAGGTTCAACAAGTCATAGTCTCTACAGCTTATGTCTCGATATTTCCTTTCTCAAAAACAAAAAGATTTGTGGTGCGGCCGCCGGGATTTGAACCCGGGATCACAGGCTTGGAAGGCCTGTGTCCTAAACCAGACTAGACGACGGCCGCCCTGCATCACCGTTTACTCTCTATTTCAAGCAGGCTAGATAAAAATCCTTTTTGGCTATTTTGGTTTTTCTTCTGGCTTATACAGCCTTTTCTCCTTCGCTGGCTTCGGCTTAAAACTGCCACGATACTTGGTTGGGGACGCTCTTTTTCGTTCTAAGTTTTTGAGTCTTGCGTAAAGCTTGGCTGCCTTGGTTTTTGAGGTCTTCCTAGTTCTTGGAATACGGTAAGGCGCAGGGGTGAAGGGCTTTTTGACCTTCTCCCTTGATCTCTTCTTTCTACGGCTTTTAGTCCGCAAACTCTTCACTTTTTGAAAAACAACACAGCCTTCGTCCAAGTTCACCTCTTGCATTCTCCATCCAGCGTCCAACCAAGCCTTGGCGTGCACGCTGCTCGATGAGTTGCTCCACCATTTTTCGTTACGAAAAGCACTCATAGGCAAGTTATCGCCTATAATCCCATCTATCTTAGCAAAAGAAAGCTTGACGACATCAGTGAAGGAAGCTCTAAATCTCAAGTAACGTTTAAGCGGGTCATATTTGCTGACGGAACGTGGCGAAACAATTCTCCTAGCACAACTTAGGCACAGCATTCTCGTAGGGTCGCCCGTTGAAACGTCTGGCACCATGCAGTCTCTACAGAACAAGCGTCCACATCTCTGACATCGCCTGAGGTAACTGTAGGGAAAAACTCTACCGCATATCCCACACTCATCTTTGAAAGGCATCTAAACCACTAGCAAATGCGAGACGAATCACCAAATTATTACTGACCCTTTGATATAAATATGGTTCTACCGTGACATTTTTAGCTCTGTGGAGTTTCTATGAACCCACGCGCGAGTATTATCAAGCATGAACACGATTTAATGAGAGGTAGCGATATGGCAATCAAGTCTCTAGTTGAGATTGTTGATGTAACGAAAGGTCCTGAGAAGTATGCACGTCTCTGAAGGCTCTACTTTACCTTGATGCTTCTTCTCCTCGTTGGTGAGGCATGGTTGAACAGGTGCATATATGGAATAAGAGCTGCCACAAGTTTGTTTTCAGCCTTCTTTAGATGCTCTTGGAAAGTTGTTCTCGGCACTTTCTTCTTGGCAGCTATTGTTTGAACATCAGAGTCCCTTGGCAAATTGTAGTATCCATGTCGATATGCAGTCAGCATGGCGTCCATCTGTTTCTCCGTCAGACCAGAGAATAGGTGATCAGCTGAAAGCGTCAAAGAACTCGCAATAAATCCATCAAAAGAGACTTTTCGCAAAATCTTATAAACCCAACCCCAATTCTCAAGGCGTCTTAGAAGTTCTTCCAAGTCCTTATGACTGAGCACTATGAGACGATGGTATACCCAACCATTCTCTATCATGTTTGGAAAGATGTTAAGAATGTCCAGCTCACCAATATGCCTAACTATTGTATCTTGGTTCATGCAACGACACTCACTTACATTAAAGTAGAGCCTATGATCAGTGGACGCTTCTTCAATGAGTCCCAAAATAGGATGTGCATGGACTTCCTCCATAACAAGAGAATAGTCCTCTGGATTCTTCACAAAAATCTCAACAACATCTTTCTCTTTGTTACACCAGATGAAAATTTTCATAGAGGGAAATCTCCGTGACAGGTTAACGAGGAAGTTGTCGGAGGATACTTTCAGGACGACTTCAAATATTGTCATGGTTAAAGATTTATTTTCGCCTTATTTATTAATTTTGCCGTCATATGACGTTTACTGGTTGGTAGTCAGGTGACGGCACAATCTCTATGTGTCCCTTTTACATATACGTATTCATGGTGATAAAGAATGAAAGGGATATTTCCGAAAAGAACACCGTCTTTGGTCGTTAAGGTGTTTCGATTGTTCGGAATGAATGTAGGTTCTAAGGAACCTCTAGGCAGTCATGGAGATGTTCCTATACACACGTCTAATCAGCCTAAACCTTTCAATGTACAGGCTTACAGGTTAGGGAACCAACGTTTACATGAAATTGAAGGCGTGAAAGCTATGGCAATTTCACTGTCTCGCCATGAAAAATGGACAGCTGGAGGACCATACTAAACAATAATATGACACACACTTTTTCTTTTCACTTAGAATTTAGAAATTGGAAATTCCCTGAGTTCTCTCATACTATGATGTATCTAGAATCTTCTGTGTTATCTAAGGATTATCGTGATAGATCGAGATTGATGGCATAAACAGTAGTAAGGAGTTTTACAACTAGCGTTAGTAAATCCGTCTATAAGTCATAAAGACAGAGTAGATTAAATACGTATTAAACCCCATAGAAACTTATGTCTCGCGATCTTTTTTACTTGTAATACTAATAGTCGGTGCGTTTGAATGGCTAACAAGAAGGCAAAAGATGCAGAGGTCACGGCCTATATCGACACTCTGCCCAACCTCGTGAGACTGAGGCTCACGAAGGAAGTCGAGGATGTCCCCAAGGAGAGGTTTGAAGCGCGCGATATCGGCAAAAACATAATAGGAACATAACATGCGCGCGCTCGTGATGATTGGAGAAACGAAAGGTTCCACTCGCATGGTAGGAGCTATGCATTTTAGCGCGTGCGTTATGTAAGCTAGGTTTGTTTGAGTTTAGAAAAAAGGGGGAATTTATGGTTCCTTGAATTAACGCTTTCCATTCACTGCGGGCAAGAACTTACGAGAAGCCCTCTGTGAGACATGCGAAACTTACCCGTCTTGCCTGCGCGCGTGTATTTGAGGTTCAATCGAAGATGTTACCGACAGCCATAAAAAATTGAATTATCTATTATGATAACGGTGTGATATGAGTAGAAAACTTGTCTTTGTCCTAAGCCTGTTTCTATTATTGTCTCTCTTATTACGTGTAAGAATCAAGCCAGTTGAGGTGAAGGCTCCTGAGGGCTATCCGGTTCACAACCTTCACACCAGACTGAACTACACAACAATACAAGAAGCAATTAACGCTCCTGAAACTGTGGATGGACATACGATACTGGTTGACCCCGGAACCTATTGTGAACTTGTGCGTGTACAGAAATCGGTTTCGCTCATCGGAAAAAACAAGACCACCATCATTGACGGAAACAGAACAGGAACCGTAATCCGTGTGACCGCTGACAACGTCTACATAAGCGGCTTTACCATAAGAAACAGCAGTGAATGGTATTTAGGTAGTGGCGTCTTTCTGGATAACACAAGAAACACCACCATCGCCGATAACGTCATATGTGGTGGTGACGTTTGCATTTTTCTAAATTATTCGAGGGGCAACAGCATTCTCGACAACACAATAACAAACCCTGACGGAGAAGGCGTCTGCCTCAGATCCTCAAGTGGAAACAAAATCAGTGGCAACAACATCTCGGAAGTGGACTTTGGAATCATACTGGAAGATTCTTCTGACAATAACATTATTAGTGACAACAATATAACCAAGACCGGCGGCACTTCTGTTGGATTATCCAGTTCCTCATTCAACACTTTAAGAAATAATGCGTTGTCGAAATTTGGTGTTTGGGGCTCTTCTCTAGAACATTTCATTCATGACATAGATGAATCGAACACTGTTGGTGGCAAACCACTTTACTACTGGGTGAATCAGCATGGAAGGCAAGTTCCGTCTGATGCAGGGTATGTAGTAGCGGTGAACTCGACTGATATCACAGTGAAAGACTTAACCTCGGATGGACGTTTGCTGTTTGTGCACACAAATAATTCGAGGATAGAGAACATAACTATTGAAACACTCCTAGATTATGGCATCCGACTTTACTTTTCCAACAACAACACAATCAGCAATAACCAACTAACTAAATGCGGAAGTAATATCCATATAATTTCATCTAATAACAATGTTTTCATTGGTAATAATGTGACTAGAGGCGGCTTTTATAATCTCGTTCTAGATTCATCCAGTGGCAACATCGTTGCTGATAATATCTTGTCGTTCAGCAAACGTGGAGGAGTGGCTGGCGCAGGTGTGATGATATGGGATGGCGGTAACAACACTATTAGTGGGAACACAATGAACGCCAACTTGTATGGTGTATACATGACTAATTCCAGCAACAACATTATCTACAATAACGTGATAAGAAAAAGCTGGTGGGGTATACTAATACAACCTACCCCGTTCTCGTTCAAGTATTCCACTAACAACATAATTTACAACAACCTGATTGCAGAAAATAGTTTGGGCATAGCGTTGTATGCCAGATGTGAGAACAATAGCATTTACCACAACAACTTCATCGACAACGGGGAACAAGCGTACGTGAACGCGCGTCACACAAATTCTTGGGATAGTAATGTTGAAGGGAACTACTGGAGCAACTACACCGGTGTTGACTTAAACCATGATGGAATAGGCGACAGTTGGCATCAAATTAATGAAAACAACACAGACCATTATCCCCTGATGGGCATGTTTAACAGTTTCAACACTTCCCTAGACTGTGATGTTGATGTGATTTCCAACTCCACTATCGAGGACTTTGAGTATTTTGAGTCCAACAGCACAGTCAGAATGCGTGTCTCCAACATGACTGCAAATCAAACATGCGGCTTCTGTAGGTTGTGCATTCCAAAAAGTTTGATGTCTCCTCCATACACGGTCATAATTGACTACAGGTTAACAGAAGCTCTATACTTCAACAACACGATATATGATAATACTACTCACAGATGGATTTACTTCGCTTATCCGCATTCAACACATGAAATCCACATAATACCCGAATTTCAGTCAATCATAATCATACTACTGCTCATGGTAGCAACATTACTTGCAGCCACAATATACGGGAGTACGCGCTATAGAAGCCCACAAGAACATTAATGTAAGAATTAGGTAACACTAGATTTACGTGTTAAATGTGAAGTTAGCGCGCGCGGGCGATACTTTGGAAGTCACGAAAGAATTGAGACTTACAAGAAAAAGGAAGAAAAAAATGAGAAACTCAACGAGGTGAAATCAGCCTTTTACAACCGCCAAAGGAACAAATCTTGCAACTTTTGTTGCTATCCCCACTTTATCACTGACATCTACAACTATGTCCACGTTCTTGTACACCGGGTCTGCCTCCTCAGCCAAAACAACAGCGCTTGCAGACCTGACCTGGATACCGCGTTGTTCCAGAGCCTTCTTCACATCCCCACCCCAAAATCTTCGTTT
>JAOUPS010000013.1 GCA_029879735.1 Candidatus Bathyarchaeota archaeon
CTTCCATTCGATTCAACCTTAAACGCATTTATGTCACGCCTATATCTCATTAATAATAAGGTGCATCTTTGTCTTACACTCTTGGAGTTATTTTTAAGGCTCGGAAACCCCTTGCACACGGATTTAACATCTCTGTGATATTAGCTTTTTTTAAGATTTCTTTTGTGTCTTCTGCGTAGCCCTTAATGTCGTGTTCTGCAGCCATGAGGGAGTAAAGATAAACTCTTTTTTCAGCTGGTCTGGGTTGGCATTTAGAGGGTAACCCCAAGAGAACCGTTTGGTTCTCTTTGACGGCTTTTTCGCATGCATACAGGATTGCGTGCGCCCCTGCTGTTAACTCTGCAATTCTCACGGGAACGCTTTCTTTTCCTATGGCTAAAACCTCAACTCCGTATCTTTGTGTAACTTCACCAGCGATTTTCCTTAGCTTGGGTAGAATTTTAACAAGGTGGCGTCTTGCTCTGCCTGAAATCCTTATGTTTGAGAATTGAATCGGAGATAACTGTTCCAGCTGAACGCCGCCTAAAGACATGTCGAGATGCACAACGTCTGCCTTCACTTTTCCAAGCAGTTCTTTACAAAGCTCGGCCTCATGCACTATGACCTCGTGTCCCTTTTCTGCGTCTGCAAAAATTGGTTCAGCCAAACACGCACTTGGCTCTCTATAAGGTGGATTGACTAATACAGATGCGGCTGCAACAATTTGCAACGGCTTAAACCGTTCATCTAGTACGGCGGCAGAAGAATCCGCAGCAATAACCTTCAAACATTTCACCTTGCCTTTTATAAAGGACTGATCGGAATTTATGTTTGCTGCTTCACCTTGTCGATTATCTCAGATGCAGTCCTAAGATGAACATTTCTGAGCTCTTGGCGCGGCTTGCCTTAGGCTTTATTATCTTCACAACTTCAAAATATTGTTTCACTTTATTGATGAAATCGTTAAGCATGTCTCCTTGAAAAACTTTCACAAAAAAGTTTCCGGAAGGCTTAAGCGTTTCTAAAGCTATTTCTAGTGCGTGTTGGGCTAGGTCTATTTGGCGGGCATGATCCACTTCCCATATTCCAGAAATGTTTGGTGAAGCATCCGAGATAACGGCGTCAGCTTTTCTTGGAAGAAACTCCAATATTTGTTGCAACGCCTCCTGTTCCGTTATGTCGCCTGTTATTGTTCGAACATTGTGTTCAGGAAATGGTTCGATAGGTCTTAGGTCAACCCCCAAGACGAAACCTTTGCTTCCAACAATTCTTCTTGCAGCTTGAACCCAGCCACCTGGTGCAGCACCCAAATCAACAACAACATCGCCTTTTTTTATAAAATGATGTTTTTCCACAACTTGAAAAAGCTTGTAGGCTGCTCTGGAACGATATTTTTCCTCCTTCGCCTTCTTATAGTAATAATCTCTTTTGCGTTCTTGCAGCCATGCTTTAGGCAAAGCTAGCTGTCACCCAGTATACCAACTTCTTTCTCGGCTACGCCTAGCAACCATTCTGTGAGTTTTTCGCAGTTTTGCGGTGTTATTGTTCCTGCTGAGCCGCATCTAGGGTTGTACGGACACAGTAGGCATGGACAGTCTGCTATAGAGTCTATTGATGCTGGAACTCTTTTTGGATAAATCCTATAGGTCCATCTTCCGTTGCGGAGTTCCTTTTCTCTGCGGATTAGTCCCTTGCTCTCCAGTTTTAAGGCTATTCTGGAGCCTTCTCTACTGCTTCCCCCAAGTTTTCGCCACAGTTCTGACTGGAGCACACCTTCATAACCCGTATTCATTATGAATTGTAAAGCTTTTTGTTCCAGATCGTTACGCTTAGGCATTTTTATCAGTTCCAAGCCTTCCATGTTAATATATGTGTAGCTTTAAATAAAAATGTGTATGTTGGAAGTCTAAAGAAGTAACGTTGAAGGACGGTGAAATGAAGCGGAAAAGAACTTTCAAATCTTACTGTTTAGGTATCGAATCCACAGCAGATGACTTCAGTGTCGGAATTTCAACGTTTGGCGGAGAAATACTGGCAAACGTAGTAAGCGCCTACATACCGCCAGAAGGAGGAATACATCCACGAGAAGCAGCGAGGCATCACGCAGAAGTGGCAAGCAAAGTTCTAAAAGAAGCTTTCAAAAAAGCAGGAATAAAACCGCAAAATTTGTCAATCATAGCGTTCTCTCAAGGTCCGGGCCTCGGCCCATGCCTTCGCACAGGCGCAACAGTGGCCAGAGCATTGGCCTCTTACCTTGGCATTCCACTCGTGGGGATTAACCACTGCGTTGCACACATTGAAATAGGAAAGCTGAAAACTGGTGCTAAGGATCCTGTTACGTTGTATGTTTCTGGTGGAAACACTATAGTTTCGGCCTTCGATTCTGGTCGTTACAGAGTTTTCGGTGAGACTTTAGACATCGCTCTTGGAAACTGCTTGGATGTTTTCGCCAGGGAGGCTGGACTGCGTCAAAGGGTAGGCGAGCCGTTCGGGGCTGTTGTTGAAAAACTTGCTGAAAAGGGGAAAAGGCTGATTTCCTTGCCATACACCGTTAAGGGCATGGACCTGTCCTTCAGCGGTTTATTAACCTCCGCAACAAACTTACTCAAAAAGGGAGAGTACAAGCTTGAAGACTTATGCTACAGCCTTCAAGAAACCGTGTTTTCCATGGTTACCGAAGTCACTGAAAGGGCTTTGGCGCACACGGAGAAAAAGGAAGTATTGTTGACTGGTGGAGTGGCAGCCAACAAGAGACTGCAGTCAATGATTAAGACTATAGCGGAAGAACATGATGCTGAATTCTGTGTTGTGCCGAGTGAATTCGCAATTGACAATGGAGCCATGATTACATGGACAGGTATACTAGCCTACACACATGGCGTTGCCACGCCAATTCAGAAAAGCTTTGTGAAGTTGAGGTGGCGGCTTGAAGAGGTCGAAGTTACGTGGGTAAGATGAAGCAGCCGCTCCTGATCAAGAAGGGGGCAGAAGCCAGCCTTTACCTTGCAGATTGGCACGGCAGAAAAGTGATAATGAAAAAACGTTTACCAAAGAAGTATCGGTTACCAAAACTAGATGAGCAGATTAAAACCTACAGAACAAACCATGAACCGCAACTGATGCACGAAGCAAAAAGGGCTGGAGTGCCCACACCAACAATATTTTTGGTTGACATTAAAGGTGCCACGATCATAATGGAGTTTATAAAAGGAAAACAAGTAAAACAGCTGTTAGACGAGATTTCTAAAAGCGAAAGACTTTATCTATGCCTTAAAATCGGCGAGTTGATAGGCAGATTGCATGAGTGTGGCATAATCCATGGCGATTTAACACCGTCAAACATGATTCAAAACTCTGAAGGAAAGATCTTCTTCGTGGATTTTGGACTCGGCGAGAAGAGAAAAGAACTGGAAGCCAGAGGGGTTGATTTACACCTTATGAAGAGGGCTCTCCAAAGCACACATTTCCGATTCGCCGAAGAATGCTTTAACGCTGTGATTGAAAGCTATTCCAAAGTCTTAGACGCTGAAACCGTGAAAAACGTTTTAGATAAGATAAAGGAGATAGAGAGAAGAGGACGCTATGTTGCCAAAAGAAAAGGTGAAGAAGAATGATTAAAACTGTCTGGTGCGTCACTTTTTATGTTTCAGATCTAAAAAAAGCTACAAAATTCTATGAAGAAATATTAGGCTTGGAAAAGAAATATGAATATCCAAGTTACGTCGGCTTCGAATGCGGTGGAGTGGAAATCGGATTAATTCCAAAACTCACAGAAAGACAAAAAATAAGCCCCTTATCGCCTTCCGTAGAGTTTCTCGCAGATGACGTGGAAAAAGTCTACAATGAACTGAAGAACAAGGGAGTAGAGTTCATCAAAGAACTGCATTATGAACCTTGGGGCGGAAGACAGGCAACCTTCACAGACCCAGACGGCAACATCCTAGAAATAGCGCAGATAAACTGGGAAAAATACTTCAGCGTGTCAGCCGAAGGCGCAAAGAAAAAGTCGTGAAGCTGAAATGAATTTTCAACTAAAGGGCAGAGTCGTATTCTTCGCAACAAACAACATCAACAAGTTCAATGAAGCCCGCAAGGTATTAGCTGAATATAACATGGCAGTAGGCATGCTTGGAGTTAAAGCCTTAGAAATTCAAAGCGATAGCCTAGAAGAGATCGCAAAAGCAAGCGTCTTACACGCCTTTGAAAAATGCCACCTTCCAATAATAGTCGAGGACGCTGGATTATTCATAGACGGTTTAAACGGATTCCCGGGACCGTACTCAGCATACGTGTACAAAACAATAGGTAATAGGGGCTTACTGAAGCTTATGGAAAACATCGAAAACAGAGAGGCAAAATTCGAGTCAGTGATAGCATACTATTCGTCGGAATTAAAGTCGCCAATATGCTTTAAGGAAGAAGCCATCGGTGAAATAACAAAGGAAGAACGAAGAAGAGACCGTGCATCGGATTTTGGCTTCGACCCTGTATTTAAACCAGCAAACAGTGACAAAACATTTGCAGAGGTGACCATTACAGAAAAGAATAAGTATTCACATCGCGCGAAAGCGCTGCGAAATTTTGCAAAATGGTATAAAAATTAACAAGTGCCTAGGCTTTATTCAAGTCTTCATGTTACACTAAACTTTCGTCTTTGTCGGTCTAGAAACGAGGAATTAAATACTCTGTTGCCCCTGAAGAATATAGGGAGACATGTGAAAGACATGGATGAAGATAGACAGCGTGCCGAGGTTTTCGATGCGTTAGCGCATCCTACCCGCATTCGTATACTTAAAGCTTTGGAAGAGGAAACTTTAAGCTTTGCAGACTTGAAAAAGCAAATGAAAATCGAAAGCAGCGGCCATCTTCAGCATCATTTAAGTAAGCTGCGTGATTTAATAAAAACTGATAAACATGGAAGGTACTGCGTGTCGGAGCAAGGGAAAGATGCTCTATTTACAGTGCAGATAGTGGAAAACACTAGAGGTTTCGGTGGAGAAAGAAAAAAGCATCATACTCATAATGCTTATAGTCCCAGAGTAAGAGCGTCTTGGAATGCTGTTATCGTATCATTGGCTATTGTATCCTTGGTAGGTGGTTTTTATATATCGAACACCGCTTTGAGTCAGAGTCGGTATTTCTGCGATGTTGTTAAGGGAACACCGCTTTACTTATGCGGCATAAGTTGTGAATTCGTAATACCCGCTGGACATACTTTTAATTATACAGCAATGGTTTTTTCAGCACTGAACCCTCCAACCAATTATTATTGGTATGACATCGTTGGCACCTTCGAGGTCCCTCCGCCAGTAACCAACAGCACGTATTATCGCGTTGGCTTTCTAGGGTTTCATATAGAATTGACGGCTAGCGAACAGAATGTAAGAGACTTTTTCACAGCCTATTTCGGACCTGCTACAGGCCCTAACGGCTGGAATGGGGAGAGAGTTATTGATCCTTATAAAGCCCCTCCTTACGAAACTATGCCTATTGAGCCTACTTCAATAACTGGTTCTGATGGTTTGGGAATTGCACATGGGTACATCATTCCAATCACCGTATTTGGCAACTATACGTTTCGAATAGCTAATGTTGGCAATACCACGATGAAAGCGCATTATAAAGTTTGGACTTCAACTGTCACCATGAAAGCAAGACCCTTAGGAGAGGATGAAACTTTTCCAGCGTTTACGCCAAATACTGCGAATGAGAGAGTGGTGAGAATACGACGTCAACCCACATCTTCGCAGTTTGAAACAACACTTTTCATCATAGGATTACCTATTACAATAGCTACATTAAGCGCATACCTAATAAACCGTAAAATATAACCTTCCGATGGCCAGACCTCTCAACTAAGGCTCAGCAACCCTCATCAAAGCCCATACACCCTTCTCTCCTATGTGCAGGATCTCTGGAGGACGTTAGCTAACTCTCAAAAATCATGAACGAACTATTTGAGCTGACTCACTCTCACAGTTAACGTGAAATTTAGCATCGAAGGTTTTAAATATTCGTCTCTCCTCGCTCATACAGAGCGTAAGGAATAAAAGATGCCAAAGAAGAAACAAGGAAAATCTCACTCAATAAGACCGGTTAGCAAGCGGCCTCCAAACTGGTGTAAATACCAGCCAGAAGAGGTGGAAGCCCTAGTAATTAAACTGGCAAAGGAAGGACAGCCTCCAAGTCGTATAGGAACAATCTTGAGGGATCAACACGCAATTCCTTTGGTTAAGCCCATCACTGGAAAAACAATAACACAAATAGTTGAGGAGGCAGAGCTTGCACCAACAACACCGGAAGACCTTGGAAACCTGCTGAAGAAGGCTGCAGGACTCACGGCACACCTCGAAAAAAACAAGAAAGACTTACACAACAAGAGGGCGCTCCAACTTGTCGAAGCAAAAATCTACAAACTCTCAAGATACTACAAACGCGAAGGAGTTTTGCCTCCAAACTGGAAGTACGAACCAAAAATATCCGCCATAACCTAGCTATTTGTCCATTGCTAATAAAGCGCGCGCGCGAAAACTACAGGGGTCTAGAATTTTCTTCGGTGAAAAATTGCAGGGCACATCGCCATTCTTAAATAAAACAGCCGCTCTAGCCTAAGTGTGGTGGCTATGGCTTTAGACGAGAAAAAACTCACAGATTTTTTAGATTCGGTTTCTCAGGCTGCCAAAACAATTCTAGAGACCGTTAAGGAAGATGGTCTCATTCATGTCTTTTCGCATCTGGATGCCGATGGTCTTGCGGCTGCTGGGATTATTGGAAGAGCCCTGTCTAGGCTTGACGCAAAATTTCGCATCAGGATAACCCAGTGGATTGACGAGAAGAATATAGAGGAAATCCTTTCAGAGAAGCCGCAACTGATAGTTTTCACGGATTTGGGAAGCGGCTACATCGATGTGTTAAATGAGAAGCTTGCGGATTTTAAAATCGTAATCCTAGACCATCACCAAGTAAGTGGAGAACAAACAGCCAATATCGTGCATGTGAACCCGCATCTACACGAGATAGACGGAGCACGAGATATTAGCGGCTCAGGGGTTACGTATTTCGCAGCTAAAGCCATGGACAAGGTCAACATTGACTCGGCGCCTGTAGCTGTGGTCGGAGCCCTCGGAGACCTACAAGACAAGTATGATCAGCGAATGTTCGGAGGACTAAACGAAAAAATAGTTGAAGACGCGAAAAGCACCGGGCTTTTAACGGTTGAAAAAGACCTGATATTTTTTGGCAGAGAAACACGCCCCATTCACAGAACCTTGGCATCTACAACCAATCCGTTTATTCCGGGCATAAGCGGCAAAGAAGACAAGAGCCTAGCCTTTCTAGTAAGTCTAGACATCAAAACAAAGCGTGGCGACAAATGGCGAGCCTTAAGGGATCTTTCTGAAGAGGAGAAGAAAAGGTTGTGCTCAGCCCTTGCAGACTATTTGCTGTCAAAAGGCTTACACTATGAAGTGTCAAATCTTATTGGACACGTTTACATTTTAAATCGTGAGGAACCTTGGACCCCGCTTAGAGATGCAAGAGAATTCTCTGTTTTGCTTAACGCAACTGGACGCATGGACAAGCCGAGTCTCGGCGTAGCCGTGTGCATGGGCGACAGAGGCTCAGCCCTCGAAGAAGCAAACAATGTGTTGAGAGAATACAGAAGAACAATCGGCAAGTATCTTGGATGGGTTATGGAAAAACCAGAAAGAATGGAAGAGTTAGAAAACATATACGTTGTTCACGGCGAAGACTTCCTGAAAGACAAAATAGTAGGGGCAATCTCATCGATACTCTCAACGAGTCTTCCAAATCCTGAAAAACCGTTAATTATGTACGCCAATGTGGAAGAGGGAGAAATAGCGAAGTTTTCGGCAAGAACAGTAGATATGGTGACTAACAAGGGAGCTAACCTTGGGGAGATCATGCAGGTTGCAGCTGAAAAATGCCTAGGAAAAGGTGGTGGTCACAACATAGCGGCAGGAGCCCAAGTTCCCATAGAGAACATTAACACCTTCATAAAAATTGTTGATGAGCTTGTTGGAAAACAGCTGAAAGGCGAGAAGATTGGAAGCTGAAATCACGCTGGAGTATGATGACACTAAAGATGCGGAAGCCGTTGCAAGGGCCGTTTCGCCAGATAACTTCAAAGTGCCACCTAGTTTATCCATTGAAACAACGAGTATAGGTAACAAGGTTGTCACATACATAAAATGCGGAAGGAAGCTTCCAACGTTTATAGCCACAATCGACGACCTCCTCTTCTGCGTCTCGATAGCTGAAAAAACCCTTCTAACAACAAAGAAGCTTAGGTGAAAAGACATTCTTTTTCCAAGCTTAATCGTAAGGTTAAATAGACAATCTATTGTAAACTTAGAGGACTGCCCCACAAACGAACAGAATGCAAAGTGAGAAAATGCTGGACATTAAGCTTATCCGTGCAAGTCCTGAACTCATAAGGAACAATCTGAAGAAGAGGGGAGACCCTGAAAACCTTAGAATGCTAGAGGAACTCATTGAGTATGATAAGAGATGGCGGCAACTCCTAACAAGATTGAATGAGCTCCGTCATGAAAGAAGATCGATAACAACAGAGATTGCAGCTTTGAAAAAGAAAGGGAAAGATGTCAGCACTAGAATTCCGAAGGCAAAAACGATTGACAAGGAGATAACGGCACTAGAAAAGCAGGTAAACGAATGTGAAGAGAAAACGCGGTATTACCTTATGAGGATTCCAAACCTCTTGCACGAATCAGTTTCAATAGGCAAAGATGAACATGATAATGCTCCAGTAAGGGCGTGGGGTGAGACACCCAAGTTCAGCTTTCCTGTCAAGGACCATATAGATTTAGGTTTAAGCCTAGACATAATGGACATTGAGAGAGCTGGAAAAATCGCAGGAGCCAGATTCTTCTATCTAAAAAGAGAAGGCGTTTTGCTTGATATGGCTTTGATGAGCTTCGCCCTAGAAGAGATGGTTAAGAAGGACTACATGCCCATAGAGCCACCCTTTCTCATGAGACGCAAACTATATGAAGGTGTCGTGGCGCTAAGCGATTTCGAAAACGACTTATACAAGGTTGAAAACGAAGACCTATACTTGATTGCGACTTCGGAGCATCCGATGGCTGCAATGTTCATGAACGAAGTCTTAAAAGCAGAAGAACTACCGCTTAAACTTGTTGGGGTGAGCGCAAACTTTAGAAAAGAAGCCGGGGCACACGGAAAAGACACGCGTGGAATCTTCCGAACACATCAATTTAACAAGATTGAACAGTTTGTTTTCTGCAAACCAGAAGACTCTTGGCAAATACATGAAGAACTGATACAAAACGCCGAAGAACTTCTTCAAAAACTCGGTCTGTCATACCGCGTTGTGAATGTCTGCACAGGAGACATTGGAACCGTTGCGGCCAAAAAATACGATATAGAAGCTTGGATGCCAGCCCAAAATGCTTATCGAGAGATAATCTCCTGCAGTAACTGTACAGACTACCAAGCAAGAAGGCTGAACATAAAGTATAGAGAGAAGAAAGGTGAACCGCCAAAGGGGTTTGTGCACACTCTGAATTCGACAGCCATAGCCACTGGCAGAACTATTGTTGCAATACTTGAGAACTACCAGCAAGAAGACGGCTCAGTTATTGTTCCAGAAGTTTTAAGAAAATACATGGGCGACATGGAAAAAATAGAGCCTAAACGGTAAAGCTTTTAATACTATGATGTGAATCCAAGCTACGTTTGGAGGGTAAACTTGTCTGAGAGAAGACGTTTAAGGGATAAATGGCGTGGCAAATCATGGTATACGGTGTTGGCACCACCATACTTTGGGAACGTTGAGCTAGGAGCGGTGCCGGTTGATGCCCCAGAAAAACTGACCGGGAGAGTGATTGACTCAACGTTATATGAAATTACAAATGACTTTGCTCATCAATATCTGAAAATGCATTTCCAAATAACGGAAGTTGACGGAAAAACCGCACGCACGATGTTTAAGGGACATGAATACTCACCCGACTATTTACGAAGCCTTGTTAGAAGAAGAACAACAAAAGTTGACGGAATGTTCAGCGTCACTACAAAGGATGGATATAAGCTACGAGTGTCTGTCTGCGCCTTCACGCTTTCAAGGATTAAGACATCACAGGAGCAAGCTGTACGCACTACAATGAAGAAAATAATTGAGGAAAAGGCTTCAACGCTTACATTGGACCAGTTTGCCCAAGAGATAGTTCTGGGAAAAATAGCGTCAGACATCTATAATGAAGCTAAAAAAATAGCTCCGTTACGTCACGTGGGCGTGAGAAAATCAAAACTTCTAACCCCTCTAGCGCAGTTGCCACGGTTGCAAGTGCAAACTCAGAAGACTTAGTAAGCTTAGCTTTCTAGAAGACTTTTTCCGCACTCATATCCCTTTTCGAAGACTGTTAGGTTCAGCTCTACAAACGTTTTTGGAACATTACGCTTTATTGACTCTATTACATGATTAACATCAAGCAAGTTTGTTATCGCTGCAAACGCCCCTATCATAACCACGTTAGCAACTATTCTTTGCCAAGTTCTTCACTGGAAATTATCACTTCGGATCTGCAGCAGCTTCTTCTTGATTCTGGACCATAGGATGCTGTTTGAATGGCGGTTTTATCACCGTAAACACGCGCGCCGCTCTAGGCTTCTCGTTGGCAGATATCATACACGCTCAGGCTTCTTGCATGGAAGATGTCTTCAATAGGCTTGCCCGCCTGAACCTGTGAAAACGCAATCTCGGAACGTATGATTGCATCTGTGCATCTAGGGAAAGGAAAGTGAACATTTGCGTCAAAAATCACACCTTTACGTTTGTAAACCTTTATATCTGAGACACACTCTGCTTATGACAAAGCAAAATCCTCTGGGAGCAGAAATGCAAGCAAGCAGCAAGGTTCTGCCAAGTCAAAGAGTAAAAGTTTCTCGGGGAGAAATCCACGTTATCAAAGAGCGGTGCAAACAGTGCAATTTGTGTATAGATTTCTGTCCCACACAGGTTCTCAGAGAATCTGATGAGGCGAACGAAAAAGGCTATCACGTCCCAGAGCTTGTGGAAGAGCCGGAAAAAGGAAATACTTGTGTCGCATGCGGTTTCTGTCAGGTGATCTGTCCAGAGTACGCTATCTGGATTGAAGCGAGGAGAGACGAATGAGAAAAGCTGTTCTTACTGGTAAACACTTCTGGTACGGAAACATCGCCATAGCGGAGGGTGCAATAGTCGCCGGCTGCCGATTTTTCGCAGGCTACCCCATCACGCCAGCCAGCGAAATAGCTGAGCACATCTCTAGAAGATTTCCGGAAATAGGCGGAACATTTGTCCAATTCGAAGATGAACTCGCATCTATAGCCGCGATGCTAGGGGCTTCTTGGGCGGGGGCTAAATCAATGACTTCAACATCCGGCCCAGGCTTCAGCCTGATGCAGGAGAACATAGGATTAGGCGTCATGATGGAGGTCCCTATCGTCATCGTGAATGTGCAACGCGGAGCACCAAGCACTGGTCTCCCAACGCTTACAGCTCAAGGGGATGTCATGCAAACCAAGTGGGGAAGCCACGGATCATACGAAATAATCGCGCTTTCACCCGATTCACCCCAAGAGGCCTTCAACCTCACAATACGATGCTTTAACCTTGCAGAAAAATACCGGGTTCCCGTCATTCTTCTCACAAGCGAAACAGTCGGTCACAGCGCTGGAAAAGTAGTGGTTCCCCCGAAGGATAAAATAGAGCTTGTGCAACGGAAGAAGCCTAAGGTTCCCCCGGAAGATTACCTGCCATACAAACCCGACGAAGACCTGATTCCTCCAATGGCCTGTGCAGGTGAAGGATACGCTTTCACCACAACCGGCCTCACCCACGATGAAAAAGGCTATCCTGACACAACCGCAGAAGCACATGAAAAATTGGTTAGGCGTCTAAACGACAAGATTCGGAGGCATCTAAAAGACATTGTGGACGTGGAGGAAGAGAACATGGAAGACGCTGACATCGCAGTTGTCTCCTACGGGCAAGTTTCCCGCCCAGCAAGAAAAGCCGTTGGAATGGCGAGGGAAGATGGAATCAAAGCGGGAAGCATAAAACTCATCACCATCTGGCCCTTCGCAGAACACGTTATACACAGATGGGCGAAACAAGTGGAGTACTTCGTTGTTCCAGAGTTGAACTACGGCCAGATTTATTTGGAAGTGAAAAGAGAAGCGGCTGGAGAGGCTAAGAGCCTCCTAATTCCGAGGATGGGAGGCAAGTTAATCACACCCACAGAAATTTACCGAGAAATTAAGAAGGTGAGCGAAAAGTGAACGAGCAGACAATAGCGGAAGATAAGCTGGAGCTGCATCCAATAGACAAGTGGCTTAGATCCGAGCGAATGCCGCACATATGGTGCCCGGGATGCGGCATAGGCCCCACTTTGTATGCTTGGATAAGGGCACTTGACAGAGTTGGCATACCGAAGGAAAAAGTGGTTTACGTCTCTGGAATAGGCTGCTGCGGAAGAGGCTCCGGCTACCTAGACGTGGATGGCTTTCACACAACCCATGGCAGGGCCATTCCATTTGCGATTGGACTTAAGCTTGTTAAGCCGGAGCTGTGCGTGAACGTGATTTCTGGGGATGGCGATCTCTTCTCCATCGGAGGAAACCACTTTATCCACGCGTGTAGAAGAAACGTTGATCTGCTCGTTATCTGCACTAACAACTTCATTTATGGTATGACGGGTGGTCAACTTGCGCCCACAACTCCTCTGGGAGACCGTTCCACCACCTCTCCGTACGGAAACATTGAACCCTCCTTTAACACTCCACACTTGGCTGATGCGTCTGGAGCTGTCTACGTCGCCAGGTGGACGAGCATTCATGTGAGACGGTTAGAGAAATCCATAGCTGAAGCTATGGAAATGAAGGGATTCAGGTATATTGAAGTTTTGTCACCGTGCCCAGTAAGTTATGGAAGGCGGAACAAGCTTCCTGAACCGGACGACATAGCGGAATGGTTTAGACAATCCTCCATAATCAGGAACGGAGCCAACACAAGTGAGGTTCAAATCGAGAAGGAAAAGCCGCTTATTCTTGGAAACTTTGTCAAGCGTGTGGGGAAACCAACATTTTATGAACTTATGAAAAAACTGGAGGAAAAAGTCAGGGGGCGGTGACGGCGAAAAAATGAGAAAGGAAATCATGTTTGCGGGATTTGGAGGACAAGGTGTCGTAACAGCTGGCTACATCACCGGCCAAGCTGCCGCAATTTATGACGACAAAGAGAGCACTTTAACCCGCGTTTACGGGCCGGAAGCTAGGGGTTCAGCCTGCTACAGCGGTGTTGTGGTTGACGAAAAAGAGATAGATTATCCGTATCTGCTCAGCCCAGAGATTATGGTTGTCATGAGTCAAGAGGCGTACGAAAAGTTTCTGCCTCAACTACTGGATGGGGGAATGTTAGTCATTGACAGCTCTATCGTCAAGCCAGATGAACAGGCGGAAAAATATAAGCTTTTCACGGTGCCGGCTACTCAAATAGCGGAGGAAATGGGCGCTAGAGTTGTCGCAAATGTTGTTATCCTTGGGTTTGTTGGGAAAATCTGGGATGGAGTGAGCATTAAGGGACTACAGGAGTCCATTAAAGTTACCGTTCCGAAGAGGCACCTAGATTTGAATCTTCGAGCGTTTGAGAGAGGGACTGAGCTGGCGGAAAAAGCCCTAAAAAAGGAAAGTTAGAGGCGGCGAGTCAAAATGAAAAGGGAGGGAGATTTTTGGAGTCTTCTTTAACAAAGAAAAAAGAAAAGATAGGTGTCTTCGTCTGTCATTGCGGTCGAAACATAGCTGCAACGGTTGACGCTAAGAGAGTAGTTGAAGAAATCCTGAAGCACACGGCAGTGGTGCATGCGGAGGATTACGATTATGTGTGCAGCGACCCCGGTCAAGAACTCATAGAAACGGCGATTAAGGAAAAACGACTGACTGGAGTTGTTGTGGCTGCTTGTTCTCCCTCACTTCATGAGACAACATTCAGAGAAACCGTAAAGCGCGCGAACCTCAACATCTATAAATGTGAGATAGCGAACATCCGAGAGCAGGACAGCTGGGTTCACGAGGACAAGGAGAAAGCCACAGAGAAAGCCATAAAACTAACGAAAAGCGCAGTTGAAAAGGTTATTCGCAACGAAGCGTTAAGCCCCGTAAAAGTTGGCCTTTACAAGAAAGCTTTGGTGATAGGCGGCGGAATTGCAGGGATCAGAGCTGCACTGGACATTGCAGACGCCGGGTTCCCAGTTGTTTTGGTTGAGAAAAAACCCACTATTGGAGGCCGCATGGCCCAACTAGCAGAAACTTTTCCAACACTCGACTGCGCCAGCTGCATCTTAACTCCCCTTATGAGCGCAGTTGCGCACCATCCAAACATAAAGCTCCTCACCTTATCAGAGATTATGGATGTTGAGGGTTACGTAGGCAACTTTCACGTACGCATCAAGAAGCATCCTAGATACGTGGAGCCGGACAAATGTAATCTCTGTAACGAATGTGTAGACATCTGCCCAGTTGCCGTGCCCTCAGAGTTTGATGAAGGACTAAGCCTAAGAAAAGCGATATACATTCCGTTTCCTCAAGCTGTGCCATCCTCGTACCTGATCGACATAGACGCCTGCTTGGGGACGAGTCCCCTTATATGCGGCAAATGTGCAGAGCCGGAAGTTTGCGGTCCCGAAGCGGTTAACTTTGATGATCAAGAGGAAATCATTGAAGAAGATGTTGGAGTCATAATTGTCGCAACCGGGTATGAACTCTACAACCCAACGAATCTAGGCGAGTACGGAGCAGACGTGTACCCTGACATCATAACTTCTCTTCAGTTTGAACGACTGCTTTCGCCCAGTGGGCCAACAGAAGGCATACCTAAAAGGCCCAGCGACGAGAAAATTCCAAAGAAGATAGCTTTCATCCACTGCGCCGGGTCCAGAGACGAAAGACATCAACCTTACTGCAGCCACATCTGCTGCACCTACTCGGCGAAACATGCACTTATATTTAAAGAGTTGGTGCCCGACGCTGAGATTCACTCCTTCTACATAGACATTAGAGCGGTTGGAAAGAACTATGAAGATTTCATAAGAAGAGTGCAGGAGGAAACCGGCATCCATTACACTCGCGGGAAGGTTTCAAGAATTTATGAACAGAACGGAAAGGTGAAGATTTTCGGCGTGGACACTTTGTTGGACAAGAGGATAGAACTGGAAGTAGACATGGCTGTTTTGGCTTTGGCCATGGTACCCTCCCCAGCCATCCAAGATTTAGCCAGCAAAATGCGAATCCAAATTGATGGAAACAACTTCCTTCAGGAACTACATCCAAAACTCCATCCGGTAGAATCCGCGACCTCAGGCATCTTCCTAGCAGGCGCCGCACAGTCTCCGAAGGACATACAGGACACTGTAGCCCAAGCTAGTGCTTCTGCAAGCAAAGCGTTAGGCATACTGACCCAAGAGAAAATCAGCCACATCCCCACGGTTGCCACGGTGGATGAAGACCACTGCAGCGGCTGCAACCTCTGCATTTCCATCTGTCCATACGGAGCCATAAAACTGGTTGACGAAATAGCCCACGTGGAAGAAGTGCTTTGTGAAGGTTGCGGCGCATGCGTCTCCACCTGTCCTTCAGGCGCCATAGACCTAAGAAACCACACCGATGAGCAAGTTGGTGTTATGTTGAAAGCATTAGCCGGAGAGATTTAAAATGGAAGACGAAATCGAACCTAGAATCATAGCGTTTCTCTGCCAGTGGTGTGGCTATCAAGGTGCAGACATGGCTGGCACCTCCCGCCTAAAATATCCGCCTTCAATTGTTTCAATTCAGGTTCCATGCAGCGGCCGCATCAAAATGGCGCATGTCCTGGAAGCCTTAACAAAGTCTGAAGGTGTGTTGATTGCGGGTTGCCACGTTCCGAACGATTGCCATTATGTCAGCGGAAACTTCAAATGTCTAAAACGTGTCACCCTTCTCAAGAAACTTCTCGAACAGATGGGAGTAGATCCCGCGCGGGTCAGATTGGAGTGGATTTCTGCAACTGAAGGGAAAAAATTTGCTAGGGTGGTTAGAGGGTTCACCCACGAGCTTGAAGAGCTTGGCCCTCTGAACTTAGACCATACAAACCCAAATGATTCAAATGGTCTCCTCGGAGTGAATGAAAAATGAATGAACTAGTGGAGAGAGTGACGGAAATCAGCGGCCAAAACGTTTACAGCTGCTATCAGTGCGGTAACTGCAGCGCCGGATGCATGTTCACTGATGAGATGGATATTCTGCCCCATCAAGCCATAGCACTTGTTCAAAATGAAGATGAAAGCATACTTGAGATAAACACTCCATGGATATGTGCATCTTGCTTCGTCTGTTCCGTCAGATGCCCGAGGGGCTTGGATGTGGCGGCAATCATGGAGGCTCTACGGGAGATAAAGATCCGAGAGAGAGGTTTCATAAAGGTAGACCTGAGAAAGGTGGATATAGAGAAGTTACCGCAGATTGCCATAACCGCGGCTGCCCAGAAGTTCACGTGGTGATCATAATGGAAGTTCTTTATTACCCCGGCTGCTCTCTAAGAAACACATATCCTGAATTCGAGAAGAGCACCTACGAGGCATGCGAGAAGTTGGGGATAGAACTAGTGGAGATCCCTGAGTGGAGCTGCTGCGGGGTTGTCCCAAGCCTAGCCACTGACAACGTGATGCGCCATCTTGGAGCCGTCCGCTCATTCATTAACGCGCAGAAGAAAGGAAGAGAGATAGGCACTAACGTCATAGTCGTCTTGTGCTCCATGTGCTACAATGTTTTAAAAAGGGTTAATCTAATTTTGAAGGAGGAACCAGATACGCTGGAAAACGTAAACAGTTTCATAGATGATCAGCCTGACTACGTGCCAGACCTTAGGGTGACGCATTTTCTCACGTTCCTCAAAGAGACGGGTTTTGAGAACCTTGAAGAAAAGGTCAATAAGCCCCTGAAGGGATTGAAAGTTGCACCTTATTACGGCTGTGCGCTTCTTAGACCGGATAGACCGGAAGGCGTTCCCATAGACAACCCGGACAATCCAGTAATCTTGGAGAGCTTTGTAAGGAGTATAGGAGCGGAACCGGTTCATTTTCCCTTCAGGGCAGAATGCTGCGGGAACTACCACATCGTGTTGGAACCAGGTATCGTGGAGATGAGAACCAGAAAGATCATTGGCTCAGCCAAATCAGTAAAGGCAGACCTTATTCTTTCTCCCTGTCCTCTCTGCACGTACAACCTCGGACGGGGGAATGAGAGCCTCGATAAAAGTGAGCAAGTTCCGGTTGTCTTCTTTACTCAGCTATTAGCTTTGGCCTTAGGCGGTAAATCTTACCTTCCCACCGAAATCGAAGATCAAATTTTAAAGAAGATAGGAGGGGAAAAATCTGACTGAAGAAAAGAAAGCAATCGCCACAATTTACATAATGGGTAAAGCCTACAAAGTTCCAAACACTCTGACTATCATGAAAGCCATAGAATACGTGGGATACCGTTTTATTCGAAGCTGCGGTTGTCGAGGAGGATTCTGTGGAGCCTGCACCACCTTTTACAGAGTAAAAAACGACTACAAGCTCCAAGTCGACTTAGCCTGCCAGAAAAGGGTAGAGGACGGGATGTACATAGTTCAACTGCCATTCATACCAGCTGAGAAGCCAAAATGGGACCTAGATAAAATGAAGTCTACCACGGATGAAGTGATAAGAGTGTTCCCAGAAATCACTAGATGCCTCTCGTGTAACGTTTGCACCCAAGCTTGTCCTCAAGACATAGAGGTAATGCGTACCATCCAAGCGCTTCGCAGGGGAGACTTGGAGGACGCTGTCAATCTGACGTTTGACTGCATATCTTGTGGCGCCTGTTCAATACGTTGTCCAGCTGAGATTACTCATTATCAGGTGTTTCAGCTTGCGAGGAGACTCTTTGGAAAATATGAGACGATTCCAGCTAAGCATCTCATGGAAAGGGTGAAGGAGATAGAAGAGGGCAAGTTTGATGATGAGGTGTCCAAACTTATGGACATGAATCTAGAGGAAATAAAAGAATTGTACAAAAAGAGAGAGATCGAGAAATGAAGAAAATGGAAATAATTGAAGGGTATCTTGGATACATGCGTGAATCCATAGAGGCTGTTGAGAAAACTAGAGAGAAGAGGTTGAAAGAGACTTTTCCGCTTATGAGCCTTGAAGAAAGGGAGGAGATACTGAAAAAGTTTCATCCAGACTACAAAGAGGAAGCGAAAAGACCTGTAAAAGTTGGGCCTAATAAAGGGGATTTGATGCCTCATGAAGTTGCAGACTTGCTTGAAGCATATCCACTAGTAAAGCCAAAAGAGGTGGACTTATCAAAAGTAGATTTTGATGTTGACGTTTTCATCATCGGTGGCGGTGGAGCGGGAATGACCGCGGCTTTGTGGGCGAATTACACTGGAGTAGATGCAGAAAACATACTTATTGTACAGAAGTTAAGGCTTGGTGACTCTAATTCTATAATGTCTCAAGGTGGTATACAGACTGCAGATAAACCTAATGACAGCCCAGTACTTCATTATCTTGACGTTATGGGTGGTGGACACTTCACTAACGACCAGAAACTTGCTAGAAGACTAGTATTAGATGCTCCAATGCTGATGAAATGGCATGAAGATCTCGGAGTAATTTATGACAAAGAATCCGACGGTACAATGGTTACAATACATGGAGGCGGAACTTGTAGAAAAAGAATGCATTCCGCAAGAGACTATACAGGTTTGGAAATAGTAAGAAATCTTAAAGACGAAGTTCTAAACAAAAACATACCGATTTTAGAGTTCACCTCCGCCGTGGAACTCCTTACAGACGAACATAAACAAGTTGCTGGAGCCGTCTTATACAATATGGAAACACAAGAATACTACGTTGCAAAAGCAAAATCCACAGTACTGACTACTGGCGGGTTCGGCAGACTTCACATACAAGGCTTTCAAACCACAAACCATTACGGAGCAACAGCCGACGGAATCGTTATGGCCTACCGCGTAGGCGCAAAATTAAGAGACCTAGACTCTGTGCAATATCACCCCACAGGTGCAGCATACCCAGAACAGATAGTAGGATTACTGGTTACAGAAAAAGTGCGGGGATTAGGAGCACAACCAGTAAACAAAAATGGTGAACAATTCGTTTACCCACGTGAGCCGAGAGATGTAGAAGCATCAGCAATAATCAGAGAATGCTACGAGAGAAACAACGGCATAGAAACCCCTACAGGAATGAGAGGAGTCTGGTTGGACTCACCGATGATAGAAATACTTCAAGGCGAAGGAACAATAGCAGAGAAGCTTCCAGCCATGCTTAGGCAATACAAACGATTTGACATTGACATGACCCAAGACCCGATTCTAGTATTTCCAACCTTGCACTTCCAAAACGGTGGAGTAGTAATAAAGGAAAACGCGGAGACACACGTTAAAGGATTATTCGCAGCAGGCGAAATAACGGGCGGAACCCACGGAAAGAACAGACTAATGGGAAATTCAATACTTGACTACAGCGTGTTCGGGAGAATAGCGGGAATAAGCGCGGCAAAATACGCTAAGAAAGCTAAAATCGGCAAACTAACGTTAGATCACGTAACAAGATACGAAAAAATGCTTAAAGAAGCAGGCGTAGAAACCGATAGAAAAGCACCAATTCTGCTACCAGAGTACAGAGAAGAAAAAGTGCTCTCAAGAGCACTAGACATTTTCTAACACTTTAAAAACTGAACTTATCTTCAGACACCAGAAAAACTAAAATTGAGTCCACGTGAATCTACATGCAATCATAAAGGATAGTGGTGAGAATAGGAGAAATAGGAATTCTTTTATATGGTGTTGGCGCCGTTGGCAGTTTGATTGCAAAGCACTTGTTACAAAAACACGGCATCAAAATTGTCGGCGCAATTGACACAGCTGAAGATAAAGTTGGCAAAGACCTCGGTGAAATCTTAGGGTTAAACAGAAAACTTGGAGTAAACGTTTCAGATGACGTTGACTCTGTACTTTCAAAGGCAAAAGCGGACATCGCTGTTCATACAACTTCATCCTTCTTCAAAAATACATATCACCAAATAGCTTCAATTGTAAAACACGGCGTGAACGTCGTATCCACGTGTGAAGAGCTCTCATATCCATATCTTTCTGAAGCTAAACTTGCAATGGAGCTTGACTCGCTTGCCAAAAAACACAATGTAACCGTTTTAGGAACAGGCGTAAACCCAGGTTTCTTAATGGACACTCTCGTAATTACACTTACGGCGGTCTGCCAAAAAATCGAAAAAATTAAAGCTGTAAGGGTTATGAACGCCGCCACAAGACGTTTACCATTCCAGAAGAAAATAGGTGCCGGTTTGACCATTGAAGAGTTCCAACGGAAAATTGAAAATAAACAAATCACGGGGCATGTGGGACTTGAACAATCTATCGCGATGATTGCTGACGCTCTAAAATGGAATCTTGACAAAATAGCTGCTGAAGGCGTTGAGCCAGTAATTGCCAAAAAACCAGTTGAAAGCGCAAGCATAAAAGTTAGAGCAGGAGAAGTCGCGGGTTTAAGGCAGAGAGCCAAAGGAATCTTGAAGAATGAGGAGGTCATCGTTTTAGATTTTCAAGCGTACATCGGTGCGGAAGAAGAACATGATGCTGTAACGATTGAAGGCGTTCCAAACATTAGGCAGAGGATTCAGCCATGTGTGCACGGCGACAAAGGCACAGTAGCGATGGTTGTTAATTCGATCCCGAAAGTAGTCAATGCGCCAGCAGGCTTGCTTACAATGAAAGATTTGCCAGTCCCATCAGCTACACTAGAAGACATGCGTAAATACGTGAGAACGTGAAGAACTTTCCTCGGAAATCACACCAGAACATGTGTAGAGAGGAGGCTACGGAAACCCGTTAGAACGATATCCTGAACTTGGGCTTCGCGACGTGTTAGAAGAACTTGCTTAATTTGAAGGCAGCAAGAAAAGATTATCGTGTGATGATAAATTCTGTCACCATGAAAATTGATTGAAAAAACACCGAACAGCTTAGATTAACAGAAAGTAACATTTAAGACACCTATTGAAAATGTTGCTTCATGGTGAGAAATGTTGGCAATTCAGGCTAGAATACATGAAAAAGGAAAATTTCCCCTCTTAGACCTGATGAAAAATGTGAAAGACAAACCAGATTTTCAGAAAGCTGGAGCAATCACCTTGTTTATTGGTGTAGTCCGCGGCGAGACACTTAAGAGTGAAAAAGTTCAAAAGTTGGAAGTAGAAGCCTATGAAGAAAAAGCAAATGAAGTGTTAGCAGACATTTGCAACGATTTAAAGAGGAGAAAAGGAATAGTGGACGTTCAGATTCACCATTTGCTTGGTGAATTCAGTGTTGGCGAAGATCTTGTATATGTTTTAGTCGCAGGCTCACATCGCAAGAATGTCTTTCCAGTTTTAGAGGAAGCGGTGGATAGATACAAGAAAGAAGTACCCATATTTAAGAAAGAATACATAACAAACAGGAAAGGAGAAACAACCGCCTACTGGGTGACTGAACACAAAGCACAATAACTTAATAAGAACCTTTTGTTAGGCTTCCAAAGTGTTATTAAGTAT
This sequence comes from Candidatus Bathyarchaeota archaeon, assembly GCA_029879735.1. GTDB lineage: Archaea > Thermoproteota > Bathyarchaeia > Bathyarchaeales > Bathycorpusculaceae > JAOUPS01. Next base: position 21,652 of record JAOUPS010000013.1, read on the forward strand.
TTTATGAAAGTAAGATACGACGGAGATGAAAACTTGGAAAAGAAAAGCTATGCATGGTTTAAAAGGCGTCGAAGGACAAAAGCGTTGGACCTGGCCCAAGAGCAAATAACAAAAGCCCTTGACACGGTGACTTTGCTTCATCGCGCGATACAAGATATTTCGAAAGCAAAGAAAAAGGAGGCTATGCAACACATAGAAAATCTCTTCAAAGCAGAGAAAGAAGTGGATAAACTACGAACAGAAGTTTTTAAGGAATTATCCAAGGGCTCAGCCGTATTTGCAGAATACCGTGAAGACTTAATGCATCTTGTTAAAAGGCTTGACACGCTTGCAGATCATGTAAAAGACGCAGCGAGATGCATCAAAATGCTCGCAGACTCCCAAGTCCCAAAAGAATTGTGGGAGAACACGGTACATGCAACTTCCACCCTAGTGGAATGTGCTGATGCCCTACGTAGCAGCATTGAAAAAATCACCGTAGACCCGGCAGGAGCAATAAAAGGAGCCAAAAAGGTTGAGAAAATTGAGCATGAGCTTGATGAAGAGTACCTTAAAACAAAGTCTCTGTTTGTCAAATACGCAGAAGAGATGAACTGTGGCTCAATGGTGATTTTTGATGACTTAGTTGAGTTCATCGAGTACGCCGCTGACATGTGTGCCGACACAGCCGACTACATAGTAATACTTGCAAGCAGAGAATAAAAACACGCCCGCATCACATCCAACACGTACAAAAAATCCAAGATTCTCCTACGACTCTACAATCACCAGTCCGGTGTTATTCATAATAGTTAATGTAGACCTTCTAATTTGTTGAACAATGGAGCTGCCAGTCGCAAAATTTCCGCGCAAATTTGCGAAGTAATCCTCCATAGTTTTTAAATTAAAACTTACGATAATCTTCATAAGCCTCTAGACACACATTCCACTGGTTTTAGTACTCATTCTTAGTGACGTTTTGCGCAAAATCTGAGGTTCCATGAGAATAAAAAATGAAAACAACCTGGCTCTAGGCTTCTTTTCAAAAAGGATGATGCGAGGGGTGGGATTTGAACCCACGAACCCCTACGGGACAGCCGCCTCAGGGCTGCGCCTTTGACCTGGCTTGGCAACCCCCGCGTAGGTTTGCCCGTCTATTTCTAGATTTACGGTTGAAATTAAATCTTGCTTTGATTTGGAGAAGTTTCTTTGTGAGCGAGTGGTAAAAAAGGAGGGGTTAATGGATGTTGTTAGGTTATGCGAAAGTCTTCCTTTATCGTTGTCAACACAACGTGGGTGTTTGTTCGTTCAACGTATGGCATGGCTAGGAGGCGTTTCGTGAATTTGCCTAGTTCTTCTCGGTCTTTGAATTTTGCGACTATGATAGCGTCTATCAAGCCTGTCACATCGTATACGCAGCAGACGTTTGGAAGCCGCGCAATCTCATTTTCCATTTCTAGGAGGCGCCCCTTAGAAACTGTTATTTCGCTAACCACGGTTAGTTCGTATCCAAGTTTTTCATGGTCCAGCAGAGCTGAATAGCCTTTTATTATTCCCTTCTTCTCCATTTTTTTTATCCTTGACAAAACTGTGCCTATGGAAACGCCGCATTGCTTGGCTATCTGTCTAGACGAGAGTCTAGCATCAAGTGTTAATGCTTTCAAGATTTTGACATCTGTTTCGTCTAAACGCATCATACATCAACCCACACTGCACATTTATTCAATTAATATATCCTTTTATTTAACATTTGCTTCGAATTTCACTAAGAAACTTTTTATATTTACAGAAATAATTCCTTATACTGTAAACTTGCTATAAGGGAAATATCATGGTGTACGATAGATCGCAAGTGATCCAAAACTTCGATACGTGCCTGAAGTTAATGAACAACGCGAACTACGTCCTTCTGCACTTCACAGACATGCTCGGATTCCTCAGAGGCAGAACAATTCCAGCGGAAGAAGCAGAAAACGCTCTGAGGGAAGGCATAGGTTTTGACGGCTCCTCCATAATAGGTGGGGTAAGCATAGAGGAGAGCGACATGGTCATGAAGCCCAGCCCATCTACATTTAACGTTTGCCCCCACTACTTTTACGACAAAAGCGTTGTAAGTTTCATCTGCGACATATACCAACCCAACGGCGAAAGACTAGAAAGCGACCCAAGACACACTTGCCAAAAAGCCGTGGAAAAAACATTAACTGAAGGATACGAACCAACAGCCGCCGCCGAATTAGAGTTTTATCTCGTACAGAAAAGCGAAGAAGGAGAGGTTTACCCCGTTGAAAACCAGCTTATAGACAAGCAAAGATACTTCGACATAACCCCGGGTCGAGACATAACAGAAACCTACAGGATGGACTTGTCCAATGCATTGTTCACCATGGGAATCATCGTGGAACGAGAACAACATGAGGCAGGCTCAGCCCAAAACGAGATCACATTCAAATACTCAGACCCTGTCACAACGTCTGACAACATCATGCGACACAAGTTTGCAGCCAAGGCTGTAGCAGACAGAAAATACGGCTGGATATCAACATTCATGCCAAAACCATGGCTTGACAAGCCAGGCAACGGCATGCACGTCCACATAGGGCTCTTCAACCCAAAAAATAGTAAAAACATGTTTTATGACCCGAAAGGCTACGCACACATCTCGCAGAAATGCCGATATTTCATCGGCGGCCTTCTGGAGCACGCCAAAGCACTCTGCGCCGTTGTAGCACCCACGGTTAACAGTTACAAGAGGCTGGTGCCAGGTTATGAGGCGCCAATCTACATCGCGTGGAGCAAACGAAACCGTTCAGCCCTGATAAGGGTGCCAGAATATTTCCGTGGAAAAGAAAAAGAGGCAAGGATAGAATTCAGATGTCCAGACCCGCTGTGCAATCCTTACCTTGCTTATACGGTGATACTTGAGGCTGGGCTGGATGGCATCAAAAAGAAGATCGAACCAGGAGAACCTGTGGACACAAACGTTTATCATCTCAGCCAAGCCAAACGCAGAGAACTGGGCATTGGAGTTTTGCCCACCTCGTTAAAAGAAGCCCTAGAAGAGTGGAAAAGCGATGAGGTTTGCATACGAGCCTTGGGGAAGGAAAACGCTGAGAAGTACATGGAGCTTAAGGTGCAAGAATGGAGGGAGTATGAACCACATATACCAAATAACAACAATGAAGTAACGCTATGGGAGTTGCAAAAATATCTTTACGCCTAACAATAAAACCTTAGATTATTAGTGTGGATATGAAAACATTTCTTCTGTAGTGCTAGAAATCTATCATAATAACCCGTAAGCCTCCAGCAACAATCGAATGGGAGTAAAGCGCTTTTATTAAACCTTGGACTTCTGTACTAAATCCTCAATTTTCGCTTTCTTAAGCACATTTACATGCTCAACCAGTTCATTGACAACAGCTTCAAAAACTTCTTCGCCCTTTTCCGCAGAGGCTGTTGTTGACTTACCGAAAACTCCGGAACTTGTGTAGTCTACAGTGTCCAATGGAAGTGTTATGCCTTCTGCTTGCGCAACGTGTTTGCGAGGTTCTTCATCAACAGCCTTATCCATATCCACAAATTGCTTGTGCAAAGCCAAATTCACCGAGACTTCCTCAGCTGAAGCATGCCTTCTTTCTTCCGGTTTGAAAAGGTCGGGCAAAAGCTTGTTTGCAGCTCTCCACCACTGAAAGATTGATGTAAAAATCCCTTGTTCTCTAAGTTCTCTGACCATTTCCATGAGAGCATATAGGTTGCCGCCGTGTCCGTTAACTATCACAATTTTTCAAACGCCGTAATAACCAAGTGCTAAGCATACTTCTTTCACATAATTTGAATGTCTCAGGCGATATGTAGATGGTTCCCCAAAACTGTTTATGATGAGAACTCACGCCGAAGAGAATCACTTGTAGGCAAAGCACCCCTGTGCGTCCAGCTGTTTCTTCGGCTATAGCCCTAGCTATCAAATGGTCTGTTCCAAGAGGATTTTGCGTTCCGTGTTCCTCGTTTGAACCTACCGGAAGAATTGCAATATCATTTTTCGTGAAATATTCCTTGGCTTCAGTCCAGCTCATTTCATGAAGCATAACCTTCACGGTTTTCACTCCCACGAAACCGTTTTATTACAAGGCAATCGAATATAAGCTTGCAGTTTAAAACGGTGAAAGCGTATTAACACCCAAATGCATCATTTAGGAAAGGGAAAGTGACAACGTGTTAGGCTCAAGACGATTATTTGGGACAAATGGAATCCGTGGAGTAGTCAACAAAGAATTAACCTCAGAGATGACAATCAAAATCGGGGCTGCAACAGGAACATTCTTTCAACGTGGAACGCTCATAGTCGGATTTGACGCCAGAACGAGCAGCCCCATGCTCGCAAAGGCTGTCATTGCAGGCTTGAATGCGACAGGATGTAACGTGCTTTTCGCAGGGATGGCGCCTACACCAGCGTTGCAGTATGCCGTGAAGAATCACAAAACAGACGGCGCAGTGATAATAACCGCGTCACATAACCCGCCTGAGTATAATGGAATAAAAGTTGTGTGGAACGATGGAATAGAGCTTTCACGTGAACAGGAAATCGAGATTGAGAACATATTCTTCGATGAGAAGGTATGCTATGCAGAATGGAACAAAATAGGATCAACACGTGACCTCCCCGGAACAATTGATGACTATAAAGAAGCAATAAAAAGACATGTGGATGTTGCCGGAATAGTGAACAAGAATTATCATATTGTGGTTGACACGGCAAACAGTGTGGGCAGCTTGGCAGCACCACACCTTCTTCGAGAATTAGGATGCAAGGTTACGACCATAAACGCAAACATTGACGGAACATTTCCTGGAAGAACTCCAGAACCCCGCCCGGAAAACCTAAAGGACTTGGCTTTAACCGTGAAGGCGGTAGATGCGGATTTAGGCGTGGCATACGACGGTGATGCTGACCGCTCAATTTTTGTCGACGAACAAGGAGAAACTCACTGGGGAGACAAAACCTTCGCCCTAGTTGAAAAATACTTCTTAAAAGATAATTCAGGTGAAAAAATAGTTACCCCGGTAAGCTCGTCAACTTTAGTCAAGGACATAGCAGACGCTTACGACGGAGAAATCGTATGGACCAAAGTTGGAAGCGTAACGGTTTCTCAAACCATGAAAAAGCTAAATGTAAAGCTTGGCGGGGAGGAAAACGGCGGAATTTTCTATGGTCCTCACCAATCAGTTAGAGACGGAACGATGGCAACCGCATTAATATTGGATATTATGGCTAAAACTGGTGAAAAACTTTCAAGGCTGCTAGGGGAACTGCCGAAATACTTCATTGAAAAGGGCAAGGTTGAATGCCAAAACGAGCTTAAAGAAAAAGCTTTAAAAAAGTTAACTGAACAACTAAGCGGATTAAACCCATCAACGATTGATGGAGTCAAAATCTGGTTTGAGGACAAAAGCGCCATTCTAATGCGACCAAGCGGAACAGAGCCGGTCTATAGACTGTATGCAGAAGCAAAAACAGAAGAAAAAGCCATGCAGCTAGTTCGAGAATACGGTTCAAGACTTAAAAGGCTAATTTACAGCTTGAAGAGTTGAATCAGTTTCTCACAAGCAAAGGAGAATGTCGGATGCCCACATCGATACTGCACTTAAAACCGGAAGATGTCGACGGTATGGAAAAACGTCAAAAATACACGATAAGCATTATAGATTGCGGACGAATCGGGGTTCTTCACGCTTGTCTTCTTGCCGAAGCAGGATTCAAGGTCATAGGCTTCGACGCTAATCGAGCCATAACAAACTATCTTGCAAGAGGAAAAGCTCATTTTCTAAAACGTGAAATTCAACCTTTGCTGAAAAAACACGTGAAAAATGGAGATTTGAAAATTACAAGTGACATTGAGACGGCTGTTGCACAAAGTGACGTTGTAGTGGTAACAACTTCGGTTAAAATCGATGAAAAGAAAAAACCCAACTACTCAGACATAGAACGTGTATGCAAGTGGGTGGGCTCACGTCTCCGCCGGGACTCATTGGTCATCGTTACAGGCGTGGTTGGACTAGGCATAACAGATGGTTTAATTAGAGAGATTCTGGAAAACACTTCCGGATTCAAAGCGAGAGTTGATTTCGGCCTAGCCTACAGCCCACTTCGAGTTTTAGACAAAGAAACATTGGAAGAAATAGCCAGTTGTAAAAGAATAGTTGCAGCAACGGACCAAAACAGCTTAAACGCCGCCTCAACGGTCCTAGAGACCGCCGCAAAAAACGGTGTAATAAGAACAAATGATGTAAGAACAGCAGAAGCAGCAACACTCTTTGGAGCCGCACAACATGAAATCAATTTTGCCTTAGCAAATGAATTTGCTCTTTTCTGCGAAAAAGCGGGCATAGATTACCTTAAAGCGCAAAAACTCGCAGAAATGACTGAACATGATGCGCTTGCTCTACCAACACTTACTTACGGAAACGTCCATAAAGAGCCGTATCTCCTATTGGAGGAAGCTGAGAACTCGAACGCGAAACTTCGGATTCCCACAACCGCCAAAGAAATAAACAAAGAAATCTTAAAACATGCAATTAGTCTGATTAGAAAAGCACTGAGAAGATGCGGAAAACCACTGAAGAGAGCGAAGATTTCGTTACTAGGAATCTCACAAACACCCAACACGAAGGACACTCCCAAAATTTCAACTAAAAAGCTTGCCAAAATGCTAGAAGCTAAAGGTGCCAAAGTCAGCCTTTACGACCCATACTTATCAAGCAAAGAACTGGCCGATTTTGGATATCCCTTCAAGAAAAGCCTAACAGGGGCTGTAGAAGGCGCAGACTGCATAGTGATACTCACCAGTCACGAACAGTTCAAACGTTTAAACCTAAGAAAACTAAAAGTTATGACAAAGATGCCGGCGGCAATTGTTGATTTTGAAGGTGTTATTGAACCTGAAAAAGTTGAAAGGCAAGGTTTCATATATCGTGGGTTAGGAAGAGGAGTTTGGGCAAAGTGAAAAAATTGGGTGTTGCAGTTATTGGAACAGGCTTCTGGGGAAGAAACCACACACGAGTATTCAAAGAGCTAGAAGAAACAGGGCTTATAGCAGTTTGCGACGCAAATGCTGAAAGAGCCAAGAAAGTGGCCGAGCAATTCGGTGTAAAGGCCTACACAAACGCGGGAAAAATGTTGAAAAGAAAGGACATCGAAGCGGTAAGCCTCTGTACATGGTCAACAAACCTTGCAAAGGAAGCACTAAGAGCTTTGAAAGCGAGAAAACACGTTCTGGTTGAAAAACCCATGGCAAAAAACGTAAAGCAAGCAAAAAAACTGCTAGAAACGGCAGAAAAAGAAGGATTACACCTTTCGGTAGGTTTTTTGATGCGGTTTATCCCGGGAGTGCAGCACATCAAAAAGGCAATTGAAAACAAGACAATCGGCGACCTCGTTTGTGCCACGGCAAAAAGGGTTTCTCAATGGCCGGAAAGAATCGGTGATGTGGGGGTTGTTAAGGACTTGGCAATCCATGACATAGACGTGACGAGGTATCTTTTTGGCGAAGACCCTACCGCTGTTTATGCAAAGGCTGGAAGCATGAAGCATAGAAAATTTGAGGATTATGCTCAGATAATGCTTAGCTTTGAAGGTGGAAAAACCGCTTTTATTGAATCTAACTGGTTGACTCCATATAAGACGCGGACGTTGGTGGTTACTGGAAGCGAGGCTATAATGAAACTTGATTATATCACGCAAGAATTGACAATTGAGGATGCAAAGGAAACTGTGCAACCAAGATACCGTTGGCAAGAACCCCTAAAACTTGAGCTTCATCACTTTGTAAAGTGCATCTTGAAAAAAGAAAAACCATTGGTAACGGGGATAGATGGCTTAAAGGCCCTTCAGATCGCTGGGGCGGCGTTAAAATCTTCGGCGACAGACAGACTGGTGAAGCTAAAGTAAGAGAGTCAAGGTTTCTTTGTTTCGCTCTTAAGGTTGAATGGTTTGCCCTCTAACAGAATTTTTTCCGGAATTTTTTCCTTCCATTTTTTTAGAAAGGGCAAGTCCTCGTTTTCTTTTCGCAGTTCGTCGGGCAGCATTTCTGGAATTTCATCGCGTATTGGATACCATCTTAAACATTTTGAACAAATGATTAAGCCCTCGACTATTTCCTTTTTCTCTTTAAAGACGAGCAACTCAAGCGGATGATGCTTATCAATAGGACAAGCCAGTATTTCCAACAATTTCCTTTTCATTTCAAATACCTCTAACAATTGTATTAGAATAAGGATTTTATTAAATTTGCCAAGCTGTCACTTAATGGCTATGTCCAGAACTACTTGATACCAGTTTGGACTGGTTGTTCTAACGACACGACCGAATGGAATCCTAAAGGCTACACTTAAACTTTCAAGTTTCTCAGTCACCTTCAGCTTAACCTTCTCAACGGGATTTTCATTTTTCTTGGCATGTTCAGAATCATAATAATATATCCGTCCTCCAGCCTTTTTAAGAGCCAACAAGGCATAAGGCAAGTATTTGAAGGCTTTTTCAGGTAGCGGCATAAGAACTCTGTCCGCTACATGACACAGTCGTTTCTCAATGACTTCTTTCGCGTCCCCTAGTATCGGGATGACTTTTCCGTAGACTCTATTCAGTCTAACATTTTCTTGCATGTATTGAATAGCTGCGCGGTTAACATCAATTGAATGTACTTTTTTAACATTTGAATGCTTAGCAATAACTATGGAAAAACAACCAACTCCAGCAAACATATTTGTAACAACTTCTCTATTTCCAACCTGTTTTGCAATGCGCATGCGTTCATAAAAAAGTCGTGGTGAAAAATAGCATTTCTCAACATCAACAGAGAACAAACATCCGGATTCTTTGTGAACCGCAACAGTTTTATTCTCGCCGGCAACAAACTCTAGTTTCCGAAGTCGGAAATCTCCGCAGATAGGGCTTGTTTGAGCCAGCACTGTTTTTACATTCTTATGAACCTTCATAATTGCCTCTGCAATTATTTGGCTGTATTTTTTGGACGCGTCCGTTAAACGGATGATTGCCACGTCTCCTACAATGTCATAAGAGTGATAAATGTAAGTTAGTTCCTCGGGAGGTAGAGTTACTGAAAGGATTTTTCTTAAACGTCTCTTCAAGATCCAGCCATCCATAATTATTGAATGACGGAAAACATTTAAAAGTGAAGAAAATTCCTTTGGTTTGTAGGAGGGAAAATGTTATGGAGAAGAAAACCGGTGGAATCGTTTATGAATGTGTAAGATGTGGAGCGAAAGTTCCTTCCGAAGAATTGGAACTTCGTGGCGGAGAGATAAAATGTATAGTCTGTGGCTATAGGGTTTTGAAGAAAATAAGACCGCCAG
>JAOUPS010000150.1 GCA_029879735.1 Candidatus Bathyarchaeota archaeon
TTATGAGAAGCTTTGGTTTTATTATTTAAGAGTAGCTACTTAAAAAAGAGTATAATCTTTACAGCGAACTCGAAAGATAAATATGGCTTATGCGTATTTTCTATCGGGAATTTCATTGTCTGACATGGCAAGATTCTCTTCAAGAGACATAAAAGATTGGCTTGAAAGAGAAACCGGTTCAATTTTTATTCCAGTCCATGGAAAGGCTCAAAAACTACTTAATGAAATGAAAAGGGTGCTTGAGTACGTAACAGATGTTAGTAAGGCTCTTTTAGAAAAGAGCCGAAAAGAGATTGAGAAAAGAAACATGAAGACTTATGGCAGAGCCAGAGCGTTGAACAAGCTGGCACGCCTATTCCTTGAAAGAACACGACAGATTAAGGTTCCAGACGAAGTCTCCTATGACAGCTTCCACGATTTCGTCCAGGAAACTCAAAGGGCGTTTGTAGTAACCGAAGTTGACATTAAGAACTGGTTTCCGAAGATATCGCCCTTCTTCATCATGGACAGAAGAAAATTTCTGGGGGTTTTCGAAAAAGCAAAAGAATCCTTGAAAGAGCTTCAAGATTTTCTTGAGAAAGAGTATGTTAAAACCAAGACCTTAGAGGAAACCTTCCAACTCATCGACAGGCTTCTAGCCCTTGAAGCACAACTGGCAGATTTAGAAGCCCAGAGGAAGAAAATCGAGATCGAAGAGGCTTCGATTGAAAGGAAAATAGCTGAGACTCAGCGAAAAACGACGGATTTGAAAAATAGGGAAAGCTTGACTCAACTGAATCAAGTAAGCACAGAAACAAAAGAGTTGAGAAGGAAGTTGAAACATGATCTTCGGCATCTTCGAAAACCGTTAATAAAATTTCACAGGCTGGTGTTCCGCAAAGGCGGTTTGACACCGGAGAAGCTGGAGAAGCTCAACCACTACATTGAGGGTCCCTTCGATGCTTTTGTAGCCGAAGAAGTAGGATACCCGATGTTAAAGCAGATTCTCAAAAAACTAGCCGGCTCGATGTCTGAGGGGAAACTGAAACTGAAGCACGATAGAAGACGAAAAGCCGATCAAGCCATAGACAGAATTCTTAACAAGAATTCTTTAGATGCCCTTCACAAAAAATGCAAGGAAACGATAATACGGAAAAAGCAACTTTCAACCTCAGCCGAAACGGCAAAGATAAAGGGAAACCTCTTAGAGCTTCAAGAAGGGCTTAAGGAGTTGGAAAGAAAAAAGAAGCATGCCGAATCGGAAGAAAACGCTATAGATCGAAACTTGAAGGAAACACTGGAGAAAATCCATAATCAGAAAAAAGAGATAGAGCGGAACGTTTTTGATTTTATGGGCAGAAAAATCCTTGTTGAATGAGTCTAAGGTGTAATAGTTGCGGACAAACGTTTCGCAAATGGCTAAAGAAGCCTTAGAAGTGCGGTGCGAAGAGTTTACTCGGCTGGTTGAAGAGACTGCGCAGCTACTTGCTAAAGAAGACGGGCTTGTTGGAAATTTCAATGTCACAGGTAGACTTGTTAAGATCAAACCTTTCGGCGAAGCAATAATTGTTGGCGACTTACATGGAGACTTGGAAAGCCTAATCCATATCCTAAAAGAAACCAATGTTCTACACAAGGTGAATCAGAACAACGAAGCTGTTCTAATTTTTCTTGGGGATTACGGCGACCGCGGTAGTTACTCCGCGGAAGTCTACCACGTAGTCTTAAGGTTCAAGCTTCTGTTTCCACAGCAAGTTATTTTGATGCGCGGTAACCACGAGGGTCCAGAAGACCTTATGGCCTCTCCCCATGATTTGCCGATGCAGTTTCATGCAAGATTCGGCGAAAAATGGAGTGATGCCTACTCAAAAATCCACGAACTATTCAAGCATCTCTACAATGCGGTGTTAGTTGAAAAACGTTACCTGATGATTCATGGAGGCTTACCACCACAAGCAAAAACCATAGAAGACCTGGCGTATGCTCACAATAAACATCCGAAGCAAAGACTGCTTGAGGACATGCTCTGGAGCGACCCAACCGAGGCGATTAAGGGAGTGTGTGAATCTCCTAGGGGTGCAGGAAAACTCTTCGGCGAAAACATCACAAATGAAGCGTTAAGGAGATTCAACGTTAAAATCTTGATAAGGGGACACGAGCCCTGCAGAGACGGCTTCAAAATCGACCACAGACGCAAAGTTTTGACATTGTTTTCACGAAAGGGACCGCCCTACTTCAACCGTTATGGTGCCTATCTGAATGTTGAGCTTTCTGCAAAGTTTGAAAACGCAGAACAGCTACTCCCTTTCATTCACAAGTTTTAGATAGCGTTACCCAGAAACTTTAAGAACGTAATCAGTAGCACCTTTCACAGATTGAAACAGCAGAAGGTTTGTTTTTGAAAATTGGAATCTTAACACGAAACGAAAACTCTTGGAGTTCAACCCAGCTCCGAGAAGCACTAGCCAGACGTAATGTTTCACATATTTGTTTTAGATTTTCACAGCTGGTTGCGCGTGTCGGCTACAAGTCATACGTGAATGCTAACAGCATTGGGATTCCGGAAGAGCTGGATGCCTTGATAATTCGTCCAATTGGACGCGGTTCCTTGGAAGAAATAGTCTTCAGGATGGACATCCTTTATCGTCTTCAACGTTTAGGCTTGTACGTTATAAACTCGCCTGAAGCGATTGAACACTGCGTTGACAAGTATGCTATTCTGACAATTTTGGAAGAGAACGACATACCTGTGCCGCGTACAGCGGTTAC
>JAOUPS010000014.1 GCA_029879735.1 Candidatus Bathyarchaeota archaeon
AAAACACCAAGCACGGTATAACGCTCAACCCGAAAGTAGTCCAAGACCTCCGCAAAATAGCAAAAAAGGTAGGAGTGCCTGATCCATTCCAGACCTGCTAGTAGCACACGCTGGGAAATTGGCGGTGCACATTCTGTACTACTGTGACTGATTCGTCTAACAATGCTCTTGTCACTTCTCAACTTTGTCCAAGGTCTTTTCGCACGTGCGCCCAAGAGAGAGGTCTAGAACGCGCCACATTTCTTTTTTCATTGGACAGGAAAAGAGGGATTTGCACGGGAGACGTCTCCACTTGCGTCGATGTTAGAACCAACACACCAGCCCCTTACTGAACCGTAGGGCCGAAAGCGCGCGCAAATATTCGCTAACCAGCACATGAGAATTGATCGCACATTTTTTGTGTTTAGTCAACTTCTCTCCAGCCTCTCCGTTCTCTTTCAGCCTCCCTTTTTTGAGGAAACACTTTGGGGAGGAAACTATGACAACAGCACGCGTTCTGAATCATATGACAAAATTTGACATATTCTCATGTTCATAATTTTGTTTATATATGAATTATTCGATACCTATCTTCTCTCGGGAGATGTCAGAAATGACCGACAGACTATCAAGAAAAGAATTCCTCAAACTCGCAGACATGATTTGGCAACCCGGCCCCCAAGTAAGATATCAAAACCCCACTGCATGGAGAAGGTACTAACTGACCGTTGTGGAGAAAGGAGAAGGTTAAAGATGAAATTGTTTAGTAGAAAAAGAAAGGCTCGAGAGAAGTGGCGTTCAAAAGCTAGGCTAATTGATTTTCATGAGACAAAAATAACATTGATAAGTACGAGAAGGATCAAACATGTGCCACCATGGATATACAAGAAACTCAACTGTAGCGTAAGCCTTCACACGACCTAGAGCAACAGCAATCTTACAGACATTGGCCTGCAGTTTCTGGTCAAGCGCGAAACCTCCTTCGACATGCAACAATCAGGTTAGTAGTTGTTGTTTTTTTCCTAAGGAAGAAAAAACAACTTCTGAAGGCTCAGTAAAAATGGTGACTTGCAACACAAGAACGGTTCAATCACTCAATGCAGATGAATCACAGCCAACACGTCGGAGCCCAATACTATATGATTTCTCTTGCTGCTTTCTTGTAGATTTCTAGGTCATGGCTCGTGAACAAGACAAAGACTACCTTATCGAGTTTGTCCTCCTTATCCAGAAACTCTTTCACCGTTTTTAGGGCTATTCTGCTTGCTTTTTCAATGGGATAGCTGTATGCACCTGTGCTTATTGATGGGAAGGCAATGGTTTTCAGTCCCTTAGACGCTGCTAATGTTAGAGAGTTGCAGTAGGCTTCTACCAAAAGTTCTGGTTCGCCACGGGTCCCACTACGCCATACTGGCCCAACAGTGTGGACGACGTATCTAGCTTTTAAATTGCCTCCTGAAGTAATAACAGCCTTTCCTGTCGGAAGGCCATCGGGCCATTCGGTAACCCTTATACGTTTGCATTCTTCAAGGATTTTTGGTCCACCCTTACGGTGGATCGCCCCGTCCACGCCGCCGCCTCCCATGAGGGTTGAATTCGCCGCATTGACTAAAGCATCAGTATCTTGCTCACTTATGTCTCCTTGAACCAAACAAACCTTGGCTTTACCAACTTGAAATTCGTCATCGGCCATTTCATATCAGCCCTTTCATCTTTTATGCGAAATTTGACTTCTTAAGCGTTTAACGGTTCCCTTCTAACTTTAACGAAATAAGCTTAATACCTTTCTCGAACATAAATCAACGAGTCTCAGGATGGAGAGAACAGATGAGCAACAGTCTAGGCGAGTTAAAGAATACTTTTTACTTCAATGTGTGCGGGCAAATCAATACTGAAAAAACATTGAAACATGCCATTCAAAGGGCTTATCAACTGAACATTAAGAAACTGGTTGTTGCTTCCGAGACTGGTCTAAGAGCTCTCAAAGCAGCTGAATTGCTTCGAGATTCCGGAATAAATCTCATAGTGATTACTTCCGCCGCCGGCACAAAAATCGAAAACACCATAATTGGCGACCTAAGAATAGGCATCCCAGACAAAAAGATTTGGGATCAGCTAGAAAAAAATGGCGCTAGAATCATAAGAGCGACTGACCCGCTATACAACATTGGAGCCGCTTGGGAACATAAGGGTGTCCCTACATTGGCAACGATAATCCGTTTGAGTTTGAAAATGATCAGCTCTGGAACTGCTGTTTGTGTCACAGCTACTTTAATGGCTACTGACAATGGTATATTAAGTGAAGGAGAGGAAGTTGTGGCTGTTGCAGGATCATGGATAGGCTTAGATACGGCGCTAGTCGTGCGAGCCACAAATTCGGTGAATCTGTTGAAAGCCGGAGCCATGCAAATAAGAGAGATCATATGTAAACCTCGAAATCCTACGCATAGTTGGCCAATTAACCAGAAAGATTGGGTTGGCGATTTAAAGCTCTATGAAAGATTCACAGAAAAAAACTGACAGTTTCGAATCGCCCCATGAATCACCAGCTTTATCGAGTTTCCATATTCTCGATAAGGCGTGCTTGTAGTTCTATTATTTCTGTGCTGTCCTTCGCTTTTGCGTAATTTTCTAATCGTTCTTGATTTAATTCTCGGAAGGTGTGTCCCCATTTAAAGATGGAAAGCAGCTGGTTGGCTTTTTCTTTAAATCCGGCGATGAATAGGGCTGCGGCTAAGGCCTCCACCGTAGTAAGTTTGGTTGGTCTACCAAAGTTAACGGGATTGCCTGCGATTAGAATCGGCAGGCAACGGGATGTTCCCCTCACACGTTTTTGCAAGACTTTTTTGGCCTGTTCCCAGCTGCAGTCCAATGCAGCCAACCCGAAATTTTCGATACGTCTTCTGTCAGCTGGAGAAAACGCGATTTTGGAGAAGGGATTGAGCACAACGGCTCTTTTTGGCAAAAATTTTATTTGGCGTACTAGACGAGCTAGTCCGTGACGTTTGAGCTTCAAAGCTGTGCATTTCTTGGGGTCGCACTGCCCAGCATGATAAACGACTATCTTAACTGGTCTTTGCACCTGTTTTTCGCACCTTCAGGTGGCTCATTGGGTCATTTAAAACATGTGGAATCCAGTCGATTAGGTCCGTGGAAACCATGTGGCAGCCCTTCTCTTCAAAAACGAAATCTCCAGCAGCACCATTAATAAAAGCTCCCGCAACAGCCGCCTCAAAGGGATCTGTTTGCTGAGCTACAAAAGCGCCAACAATTCCGGAAAGCACGTCCCCGGTTCCGCCAACAGTCATGCCCGGGTTGCCAGTGAAATTTAGTTTGAACCTTTTTCCGTTGGAAATTATGTCTACTGGTCCCTTCAATAATATCACTGCAGCTAGCTCTGCCGCTGCCTTTTGCACTTCTGAAATCCGTTCATTAAAATTCTCAGGCAGCATTTTACCGGTCAGTATCGTGTATTCTCCTGCGTGAGGCGTTAGCACGAGGGGCACTTTTGGCTGTTTCTTGAACTCTGCAAAGGCTTTCAGGCCATCCGCATCCAAAAGCAACGGTTTGCCAGCGCTTTCAACAGCCTCAACAATGGCCTTAACAGATTCTCTTGTTTCTGTGTGCAAGCCGAGGCCAGGCCCCAAAACAATGGCGTTGGCTGTTTCTATATACGCCTTTAAAACTGGTACGTTGCCTAGGTTCAGATGTTCACCCTCAAGTTTCACAGTGATTAGATTTGGCGACATGGAGGAGATGGCATACGCTGTTTTGGCTGGAGCTGCAACATGAGTTAGGTCGACACCAGTGCGCAAAGCAGCCAAGGCAACTAGGGCCGGGGCGCCAGAGAAGGTTTCGCTTCCTCCTATAACTAGTAAACGTCCGAAATCGCCCTTATGGGATTTCGATGGACGCGGTTTCGCAACAACCAGAACATCTCCTGGACCTGCGAGGTTTCCGAATTCTTTGGGCAAGCCTATGTCCTTTACAACCAACTCGCCGACGTAGTCCCTTGCGTTTTCAAATCCCTTTTTCGTTTTGTGAAAGGTAATTGTCAGATCTGCTTTCACAGCTTTGCCTAAAACCTCTCCTGTGTCAGCGTCTATTCCGGTTGGCACATCAACAGCCACTCGGAAAGCATCCATGGCGTTAATCTTTTCAACTAACTGTGAGATTGGCGGCCTCAGCTTTCCTTTTGTCCCCGTTCCAAGCAGGGCATCAACAACTATCTCGGCGGTTACCTCCGGTATAAGCGAGCTGTCGTGAACTTCGTGGATGGAGATGCCTTCTTTTAAAAACTGTAACGCTTTCCAGTTTTCTAGAGCCGCCTTATGAGAAATCCCCTTAGCCTCTCCAACAAGGATGACTGTAACTTTAGAACCCACAGAAGAAAGGTGCCGTGCAGCGACAAAGCCGTCGCCACCGTTTCCACCTAAACCGCAGAAAATCGCAACGGATTTGTCTGGTTTGAATCTTGAAGCAATCTCTAACGCTACATTGTGCCCAGCATTTTCCATCAACTGAAGTATAGAAACCCCAAAATATTCAGCGTTCAGTTCTAAAGCACGCATTTCTCGGCCCGTAATAGAATTTTCTGCAGGGTTTTCTTCCAACATGCTTAAACCTAAATAGTTAATATTCCAAACAAAAGATAAGGATATCCATGTTTGCTGCTTGAAGTCTATTGAAGGCTTCAGATTTAATGACTGAGGCCAAGAACGATTTTAAATTGATGATTTACGAATTGATGGTTGGAAATTAAAAACGATGTAGTAAAATATTTTAATACAGAGGAGACAAACAGTACAACGAGGAGACTAATATGCCAACAGCATTTGTGCTGATAAACACGGAGATAGGTTCAGAAGCAGATGTGCTAAAAGATTTGAAGAAAGTTGAAGGAGTTCATGAGGCCTTCGCTGTCTACGGAGTCTACGACATAATCGCAAGAGTTAAGGCAGACACGATGGATAAGCTCAAGGAAATTGTAACTTGGCGCGTCAGAAGGCTTGACAAGGTTAGATCAACATTAACAATGATTGTAGTTGAAACTTCATAGACAACTACAGTTCCTCTATTTTTCTCAGCTTTACGGCTGTCTGTTTCTTTATATTGTAGGGGAGGAAATGAAGTAAGTAAATAAAAGGTGAAAATTCTTTTCTAACCCTCACTTTTCAATCTTCTAGCGACCGTGTGCTATAAACTGATGGACCAAAACACCAACGATATCCCGCTGAGTAGATCTCTTCAAGGATTTTCAGCCTCCTATTATTCATTTAAGAGGAGTTGACATAAACGGTGCAAATATTCGCGCGCGATTAGAAAATAAGAAATGGTTCTACGCCATAGTTTTTAAATTACAACCATACGCATACCTCTTTCAAGAGAAGAAGGAATAGATCATGAGCGGAAGCAAAGTTGACAAGTGTCCTAAGTGCGGTGGAGAGATGAAGAGAGGATACATTTCGTTTGGAACAGAAGTAAGGTGGAAGGATGAAGAAAGTCAGGGAGAAGAGGTTCTTACATACGGTTCTTTCTGGGGTTTTCACAAGAAACTTGAGGCCTGTCGGTGTGGAACATGCAGATTAGTCATGTTCCATTATTAAAGAAAAAGAAGAGATAAGCCATGAGAGAGATCGAGTGGAAGTTGCTTTATGAGTTGATCAAGAATTCTAGGAGGAGCGACAGGGACTTGGCAAAGGCAATGGAAAGTTCTCAACCCACGGTTACCAGGGCGAGAACGAAACTGGAGAGGGAAGGATACATCAGAGAATACACGATGATTCCTGACTTCTGTAAACTCGGGTATGAAATAATGGCTCTGACTTTTGTCAACAGTGAATTAGGTTTTACCAGAGAAGAAATCGAGAAAACACGTGAAGCTATTCGTGAAAAAATAAGGGAAACTCCTCTAGATCTTATCATGGTTGAAAGAGGAAAAGGTATGAAATTCGACGGAGTGATAATCTCACTACACAAAACCTACGAATCCTTCAACAAGCTTAGGGACAGGTTCAGGCAGTATCCCTTCATGCAACCTGACATCGACAGTTTCTTGATAAGTCTGCACGACGAAA
Organism: Candidatus Bathyarchaeota archaeon; assembly: GCA_029879735.1. Lineage (GTDB taxonomy): Archaea > Thermoproteota > Bathyarchaeia > Bathyarchaeales > Bathycorpusculaceae > JAOUPS01. Next base: position 6,057 of record JAOUPS010000014.1, read on the forward strand.
ATCGCTATCTACCCTTAACCCTAAAAATATTAGCCGATCACTTTTCAAAAACAACCAAAAAAGAAAAGAAGAGATAGGGTTGCAGAAGAATCAAAATAGCACACACTTCCCCTTTCTGTTTTGCGATTAACCTTTTAACATCCCATTTCAACTTCTAATCCAATAGAGAATGAGCTGCCATAAATGACCACCAAAACAATGCATATCGGACTGGACGATACGGATTCGCCGAAAAAGGGATGCACCACGTATGTGGCTGCTCTTCTTGTGGAAGAACTGCAAAAGCTAGGCGCCGAATTCATTGACTATCCAAACTTGGTCAGGCTAAATCCAAACGTGCCGTGGAAAACAAGGGGGAACGGAGCATTATGCCTAAGAATAAGATACAACGAAAGTCATGAAGACGAAATCAAAGAAACCGTCACAAGCACCGTGGAAGAACATGCAGACTTAGAGTATGAAGGCACAGATCCAGGCATAGTCTTTCTTGAAAAGGCGAAAATTCCAAAAGAAGTCAAAATTTTCGCCAAAAACGCAATAACTGGAATTGTAAACCTTAAAGATGCGCTGAAACTTTTGAAGAGGTTTAAGGCTGAAGCCGTGGGTTTCAAAAAGTGTCGCGGAATCATCGGCGGTTTGGCAGCGGTCGGCGAAACCCTTCAAGGAGACCACACTTTCGAAGTTCTTGCCTATCGGGTTCCAGAAAATCGTGGCTTAAAAAGGAAGGTGGACGAAGCATCAATTGTCGAAATGGACAAGGCAACGGCACCCTACACGTTCAACAACGTTGACCCAGAAACAGGTAGAGTTCTAATAACACCGAGGGGTCCAGACCCCATCCTTTTCGGTATCAGAGGTGAAACTCCAGAAATTGTGAAAAAGGCGTTTGAGACGGTTAGGCCCCTTGAACCCGTGGAAAGGTGGGTTATTTTCCGCACTAACCAGGGAACGGACGCCCATCTGAAGCGTGTTGAACAGTTGAGCCAGATAGAACCGTATAACCCAGTGATTGCCAGAGGAATTGTTGCGGCGAACCCGAAGATAATCCCTAGAAGACATGTGATTTTCCCAATTAAAGATGAAAGCGCACAGATTGACTGCGCAGCCTATGAACCGACGGTTGTCCTTCGTAAGGTTGCAAGAAAATTAATCGTGGGGGATCACGTAGAAATCTACGGGGGCGTGCGCGCCCCTTCACAAAATCGTCCATTAACCATAAATCTCGAAAAGATTCGGCTGCTAAAGCTTGCACCAAAAACTATCCATCACAATCCGGTCTGCCCAAAGTGCGGCAAACGGCTCAAATCCATGGGAAGAAACAAGGGTTTCCGATGTGAAAAGTGCGGTTCGAGATATATTGATATTGACAAGATCGAGGTTAAAATGAAGCGTGAAATAAGAAGAGCCCTATACATAACCTCACCCAGGTCTCAGAGACATCTGACTAAGCCGTTTAGGCGTTATAAAATGGAGAAACGTCACGCGGCGGCCAAGGGATTGATTGAAGGCTGGCATTTCCCCTAGGTTTTAGCCCTCACGTACCTTGAAGATTTCGCAGCAGCCGATACAGTTCGTCTCCGCCTTCCACCGTTGAAAAAGGTCTTTTTCAGCCCGAAGTATGCGTCCAACAGCTTGATATGTTTGTCTCCATTCTAGCTCCTTCCACATCATGCGATAATTTTTCAGTTCAATCCACGCCTGGAAAATCAAGACAACGAACATGCCTAGGGTGAGTAGAAGGTTTAGTAGTATGTCGACAGCATATCATCCGTGGCTTTTCACCTGCCTTTTTTGATGTGCTTTGAAATTATGAGCAATAGCATTTAAATCAAACTTGTGCTAGCATATGTGAAGAGGAAAAGGTTTAATGAGTGATGTTTTACCCTCAGTAGTTTACCAGTTAGGTTTGGGTGGAATAGGCGGCTTCATAGTTGGATATGCAATAAAGAGAATAAGCAAGCTCATAGTTGTTTTGATAGGCATCTTTGTAGTTGCCCTTCTTTACCTAGGCACACGCGGGATAATAAGCATAAACTACGACGAACTCTGGGATGCACTCACGAGTTTGCTTGGTTTCCTTGGGCAAGCAGCCTCATGGCTTATCGGCTTAATATCTCTCTTACCTTTCATGGGAAGCTTCTTGGCTGGTTTCGTGCTAGGCTTTAAGCTTGGATAGTGAAATGGTTAAATGTGTCATTCTCGATAATCCTCTGGAAAACGCCCATTCATACATGCATTGGAGAGTTGAAGGTTGAAAAAGTTTCCAGAAGAGGAATACAGCGTCCCATTCTTCAAGGAAGCAGGCTACGTCAGGAAACTGTGTCCCAGATGCGGAGAATACTTTTGGACACAGAATCCAGACCAGGAAACTTGCGGAGAAGCAAGACTGGAAGGCTGCGCTTTTTACACCTTCATAAATAATCCGCCAACAAGGAAAAGCTACAGTTTACGTGAAATGCGCGAGGCCTTTCTATCGTTTTTCGAAAAACGCGGACACACCCGCATAAAGCATTACCCCGTAGTGGCGAGATGGAGAGACGACATCTACCTGACAAACGCAAGCATAATCGACTTTCAACCATATGTAACTGAAGGAATTGCTCCGCCACCAGCAAACCCGCTTGTCATAGTTCAACCATGCATCCGAATGGTGGACATAGCCAACACCGGTCCGACCTTCGGAAAATACCTAACGATTTTCGAGATGGGCGGGCATCACGCGTTCAACTATCCGGATAAGGAGGTTTACTGGAAAGATCAGACCGTAAGGTATCATCACGAGTTCGTTACTAAGGATCTAGGCGCAAAGTCTGAAGAGGTTATTTACAAAGAGGAAGTCTGGTCGGGCGGCGGGAATGCCGGTCCATGCGTTGAATGCATTATTCGAGGGTTAGAGGTTGCTACGCTCGTTTTCATGCAGTACAAAGTTGTTAACAATGAATTTGTTAAATTACCGATACGGACGGTTGACACTGGTTATGGTATAGACCGATATGCATGGCTTTCTCAAGGTGTGCCGAGTGGTTTTCATGTTGTCTACGACAACTTGCTGGACAAAATTTTTGAAATGACTGAGATAGGCGAAATTGACAACGACTTATTGATGAAAGTGGCGGAGGTTTCCGGCTTAGTAAGCTTGGACAAAACAGCGAGCAGACTTGAAGCCCGAAAGAGAACAGCAGAAATGGTTGGAATGAATGTAGATGATTTAGACAACTTTTTGCTTCCGATTGAAAACGTTTTTGCGGTTGCAGACCACACGAAATGTTTAGGTTTCATACTTTCTGAAGGCGTTGTTCCATCAAACATTCAAGAAGGCTACTTGGCGAGGCTTCTATTCCGCAGAATCTATAGGCTGCTGAAAATGTTGGGAATAGCAGACAAGCTTTACGACATCATGAACATGCAAATCGACTTCTGGTCAAAGGATTACCCACATCTTAAAGAAATGCGAAATGAGATAATGGAAATCCTTTCGGTTGAGAAAGAAAAGTTTCAAGAAACCATAAAAAGAGGCGAAGGACTAGTAAAGCGAATTGCCGGAGAGCTGAAAACCAATAACATTCAAGAAATCCCCGTGGAAACATTGACTGAGTTGTATGATTCCCATGGACTTCCACCCGAAATTGTTAAGCAATTCGCAGAAGAAGAAAGATTGAAGGCAGAGATCCCAGAAAACTTCTACGCTTTAATCGCTCAAAGACACATTCAAGCACCCAGAAAAGTGGAAGAAGCAAAACCAGAGGAGCTGCTGGAAATAGCAGTTTCAAATCTTCCAGAAACAGAACAGCTGTACTATCAAGACCAATACATAAGAGAGTTTGAAGCAAAAGTTGTTAAGGTGCTAGACAACGAATACGTTGTTCTTGACAAGACATGTTTCTATCCAGAAGGCGGCGGACAACCAGCAGACACAGGCTATTTAGTTTCCGATGGAAACAAAGTTGATGTTGCTGATGTTCAGAAAGTCGGCAAGGTAATTGTCCACAAGATGAAAAGAACGGTCCCAAAAGAGGGCAGCATTGTTAAAGGGGTGATTGACTGGGAGAGGCGATACAGTCTCATGAAGAATCATACAGCTACCCACGTAGTTAATGGTGCTGCAAGACGCGTGCTTGGACAGCACGTCTGGCAGTTCGGAACACAAAAAGGAGTTGAACGTTCTAGGCTCGACATTTCTCATTATCGCAGGTTGACGCTACAAGAAATACACAAGATAGAAACTTTGGCAAACCAAGTAGTTTTACGAAATATTCCGGTGGAAACCTCTTGGAAGCCGAGAAGCGAGGCAGAAAAGCTTTACGGCTTTAGACTCTATCAGGGCGGAGCTGTTCCGGGCAAGGAGATACGAGTTGTAAAAAGTGGGGAGTGGGATGTTGAAGCATGCGCTGGAACCCATGTAAAAAACACGGGTGAAATCGGATTTATCAAAATAATTCATTCAGAAAGAGTTCAAGACGGTGTAGAAAGACTCGATTATTCAGTAGGGATTCCGGCTTTAAAGGCTATGCAGCAAAACGAGCAAAAGCTCTGGAAGCTTTCAGAAATCTTGAATGCCCCTCTTGAAAAACTGGATAAGACAGCAGAAAAAGTTGTCAAAGAATTAAAGGAAGCAAACGCGGAAAAAAGAAAGCTTATCAAGGAAATAGCAGAGCGAGAAAGCGCGGTTTCAGGCGGTAGACCAGAAGGCGAAGAAATTAAAGAATTAGAAGGCATCAAAATTACGGTCCGTGACTTTAAGGAAGCAATAGATGTCGACCGCATGGTTCGAACAGCCAATGTAATGATCAAAAGAGACGGATCAATCGTTACAATCTTTTACGGAACGGATGGGGAGAATGCACGGATAATGGTTATGGCTGGAAAAACCGCCTTAGAAAAGGGCGTAAATGCCGGTGAAATAGTAAAAGAAGCCTCAGCAATCATAGGTGGCGGAGGCGGAGGAAAACCCGACTTTGCTCAGGGCGGAGGAACCCAAACCGAAAAGCTGCCGGAAGCCGTCAAAAAAGCTGAAGAAGTACTAGAGAAACAACTAAGACCCTAGCGCGTGCCTGTACCCGCCAGCTTTCAACCGGTTAACGTGCGAAGTAGCTTTGCAAGCGTATCCATAGATTCGTGTTCTCCCCTGCTTAGAACTACGTAGTCTTCTAGTTCACAGCTTTCTCCGGATTGGAGTTGAATTCTAGACATGACGAACAGTTCCAGCATGGTCTTTCCCAAGTCTAACGAAAGTATCGTCGATTTGGCGGTGTTACCAGCGATTATCCCTAGCCCCAGTTTCTTCTCTCTATTCGCTACGAGCACCCATCCCCTTCTTGGTTGAACCCCCAGAAACTGCAAAGCCCTAGGCTCGCTTGAAACGAAAGATTTTATCATCTCTTGGAAAGATCACCTCGTTCTTTTCGAAGTTTCCTCCTACGTTCGGAGAAATCCATAGGCAACTGTTGAACTTGAAGCTGGCACACGTAGGATTCTCGAATTTGCGCTTAATCTTAACGATGTTGCTGAAGGGTAAGGTCAGATATGAGGTTGATCCAGTTATGCCCTTTATCTCTTCCTGCTGTTTCGATTTAAATGAAAACTTGATACCCTTCCAGTGTCCTTCCTCAACCAGTTCCGCTTTGTACAATTCCTCGTGAGTTTTCGACTTCTGAAAGTCGAATTGCTCGTCTAGATATAGTGCTCTTATCCTACCGAAATAGTTCTTTAGGAACACCTTTGGTCCAATGCTCGGAATGCTCGTGCCCAACTGGTTCACTTCGTTTTAACCCAAGAAATAGAGGCACCCTGCAAATTCTGCGCTGGCCTTGAACTGGAGTACACCATTAGAAACTTCAAAGACAGCCTTGTTCTCCTCCTCGTCTGACACAACCTTTACTGGAGGCTTCGCAATTTTGGAAAGAATGTAAAAATCCATTGGAAATTGAATTTCTTGATTGGCAGCAGAGAATCTGATGGTTCCTCTGTAGATGCCCAGCGCGCGAATGGATTGAAAACAAGACTTTCCAAAGTGGTAGCGGCGCGCTAATGTGTATGCACATAACTCTTGCCCAGCAAGTTTTTAAAACAGGTAACGCACAAATCCTATGGAGGGGTGTCTGACTAGAAAAATGGCAAAAGGCCGAAATAATGGAATTTCCAGAAGCACAATACCTGGATTATCGGATTCACGACCAAAAGATTGGAATGACATTCGCGAACGTCAACTAAAACTGAAACGTCACACATGGCAAGTGATGGTTGGCAACACAATCTTCCTTGAAGCACGAAATCTCGCACCTATACTAGGCTGTGAACGTGTTTATCTAAAATTCGAAGGAAGCAACCCTACTGGAACACAAAAAGATCGCATAGCGATGGTACTCGCCGATCAGGCGGTTACATCGGGACTGGAAGGAATTACAACCGCAACCTGTGGCAACTTTGGCGTTGCTCTCGCATACGCTTCACGTCACTATGATTTAGCTGCCCAAATCTATATTCCTCAAAAATATGAGGTGCCAAAAGATCGAATAAGACGAATGGAAAATTTCGGAGCAAAGGTACACTTTGTTGAAGGATACTATGAAGACGCAGTGGCTTACTCTTCCCAGCAGGCAATAGAAAACAAATGGTTTGATGCCAATCCCGGTACGAACGAGGTTCCCGAATTGTCTTTAGCGGCTTACGGAGAAATTTCGCTCGAGGTTTATCGCGATTTAAGACGGGTTCCTAACTATGTCTTCTGTCCTGTGGGAAACGGTACAACGCTTGCAGGTGTGTATGCAGGTTTCAAAAAGTTATACATTTCTGGCAAGACGATGACAGTTCCAAAGATGGTTGCTACAAGTACACGCCGAGGGAACCCCATTATAAAATCCTTTAAAGGAAATAGCCGAACCATAGTTGATCTAAAACCTGGGGAAATCAAGGAGAGTAAAATCAATGAACCTCTGACTAGCTGGCGTTCATTCGATGGGCAACTTGCCCTGGATGCAATCTATGAATCTAGAGGTTTTGCGGAATACGCTTCGGACGTCAAAATGTTGGAATTCTCAAAGCTAGTCCGTTCTGAAGAAGGTTTAAGTGTTCTTCCCGCAGCTGCTAGTACCCTTGCTGTTATGCAAAGTCTTGGCAGAGAGGGTTTTATCGTGAAAGGAACCTTTGTAGCGATTTTAACTGGTAGAGACTTTGATTAGTCACGTGCCCAGATAGCTCCCAAATGCTGGATATCACAAAACGCATTTCATAGTAATATTTCCCGTCTCAGACTGAGCAATAATCTTGAACCCATGCTTTGCATAAAACTGCTGTAGAGGAATTACTGTCTCATCAGTTAATTCAGTGTCTAAAATTATTGTCTGATATTGTTTTGTACGGGCCCAACGAATCAAGAAATTCATAACAATATGGCCAATACCTTTACCCCTGCGTCGAACGGCCAAGGTGTCCAAATAGAAGGATTTCACGGGTTCATGAGGAATCGAATACCCAAGGAGAAGGATTTGAGGTTCACCTTCCATAGTAACGAACCAAAAAACCAAATCTGGGTTTTCAAGAATTTTCGCGATTTCTTCGAAGGAATATCGCAACTCCCACCGAAAATCTTCCTCTTCAATAATATGAAACCAAAAGAAAAACTGCTCGTTCCACTCCTCTGGAAAAACTATGTCTAATGTTCCTTCAAACATCTTGGCTAATTCGAATAAAAGCTTTCGCCAAAGAGGGTTATCTTTTTCAGGTTGGTAGATCGATTTTGCGCTACTCATAACTTCCTTTCTCCCCCAAATTAGTCATGAAACAGCTAGAGCTTCAATAGATCTATAGCTTTAGACCATAGCGGGCACAGGCAGATTCCAGAAGTCGACGAATAAGCTCATCATAAGTATAACCCGATTTCATTGCCATATAGGGATAGAAGGAGAGATCATTTTCCTCCGTATCAAAGTCCATACCTGGCAAAGGATTAATCTCTAAGAAAAAAAGTTTTCCTTTATTACTCATTCGAAAATCTATTCTCGCAAAATCTTTAACATCCAAGGCGTGCCAAACATCAATTGAAAGGCGCTCAAGCAGTTTCTCTAATTCTTTTGGAATTTGCGCCGGACAAATGTAATGATCCAACGAGTCTAAAACGGTTTTTGCTCGTTGCCCGAATATTCCGCCTACTTCTGGGAATTTTGAGAAATCGATTTCCAGAATAGAAAGAACTTCTGGATCTTGGCCAGGTTGTCCGAGTAAGCCAGTACTGAATTCTCTACCTTGAATAAATTGCTCAATGAGGATAGGTTGTTGATATTCTTCAATCATCTGCTTGAGTCTTGTGTGTAATTGGGTTTTGCTATAAACCAGGTTTTCTTCGGTGATGCCCATGGAAGAGCCTTCTTCGTTGGGCTTTAGGATATACGGGAATCCTTCTCTAATTCTTTCAGCCTCTTGATCACTTTTGCAAACATAGAATTTTGGTGTAGATATACCATGGTAGAGAAGAACCTTTTTTGCCCAAGCTTTGTTGAGCCCAATCGCAGTAGTCAACACATTAGAGCCAACGTAAGGAATGCCAAGCATTTCAAGTATGGCAGGCACATGAGATTCTCGACTATCACCTCTTAGCCCCTCTGCTCGGTTAAATACGAGATCTGGTTTCAATGCTTTGATGTTTTCAACAAAATTCTCATCCGCTTCAATAAAGAGATACTCATGACCAGTTGCTAAAATGCCGTGTTTTATGAGTTCAACAGTATGAGGAGGATCGTACTCCACCTCAAACTCAGATTCTGCACGACGAGTATTCAAAATTAATGCTATTCGCATTAGGATTATCCCCACTAAAGAACAAATTCAGTAGAATTAAAATATTAGCCCCTCGCGATTGTTCTGCTAAATCTGGAATGAAGCTACTTCTTCTCTGTAAATTGGGAGCACTTTGTTTTTTAATTCGTGAGGTACAGAGATTGGATCGTATAACGAGCAAAAGGTTTTGTAGAGTTCCTCCTCTCGATTCTTCGCCTCCTGATATAAGGGACTCGCTTTGAATTCTTCAATTAGACCTCCCTGGGCACCTTTTCTGGCTGCCAAGTAGAATGCAAAAAGTTGTTCATCACGGCCCACCTTAGTATGGGCGTACGTCAACGTGATTGATTTTCCGCCGAATAACGTAAAGAATCGCTTGTATTCTCGTTCTAACATATTTTCACGTAATCCAACGGCCTTTGGATCGATTCCATCTCCCACGCACATCAGGTACATTTTAGCGCAAATAGAACAGTTATGACACCAGCGGTAATCTCGACCTGCTTTAGTTTCAGTGAAGCAACTCATCTGATATTTGGCAAGCTCCGGATAGCGATGAGCTAGGATGTATTGGATCATCATATCCATAAGTGGTTCAATTAGACTTCCAGTGTGTACCGAACGGCCAGAGAAACTCTGTGTAACCTGATCAATGTGCACAGTCCAGCGATGTGATTGATCGTAGCAGGGATGAACCACCCATCGACCCTCCGCATCTAAGTAAGTCGCAGCAGCGGTTTGTTCATTGCCAAATAGCAGATACTTGGCATTCAGAGCATATGCAAAGGGTATGAATTCCAGCGCATACTCGGTTGTCTGAAGACCCCACCCAAACTCGGTTATAGGTATCCCTAGATAGGGATAGTCTCGGAGCTTTCCAGTTTCATGCTTCAAAATGTTCAATTCTTTCCCAAATTCGTTTTTGAAGCGCCTCGCCAATTCGGTTTTGTGTTTCTCCTCGTAGGTCATGCTTTGCTCTACAACATAGATAATTTTAGGTTGAAGGCCGATTTCGTCTGCTACCGCATAGGTGAGTAGACTATCCTTTCCAAAACTCGTTCCAACAAGAGCACAGAATGGCGAATCCACTGGCTCTTGAGAAGGATACATTATAACGGGATCTAGAAACTGATAGTCGGTATTGAAGAATTTTCGAACCAATTCGTCAGTACTGGTCCCATCAATCTCAGTACAGGAGGGGATATCTTTCAAAAAATTTTGCACAAAATATGGTTCCAAGAGAGGACGCCCTGAATGATAGACAGCACTAGGTGAATCAAATACAAGTGGCAAATGCATGGTAGTGGCGAGTGCGAGATTATCCTTCAAAGCTATGTGTGTTTCTTTAGGTGTTGCCCCCCAAACAAAACTTGGATATGCTATTGGATAGGGGGTTTTACGAAACCGAATTTCCACTCCATTATCGATGACCTTTGAATAGATATGTAGAAACTTCATCACGAAATAATTTGGCAAAAGTCACATTTATAATTGTGCATTTATGCTATGAGTCCTAGTCAGAATGCAGGAAACTTGGAAATTGTCTTGTTTTAGCATAGCTTAGATGGCGATTTTGTTCCTTTTCTCTTCTATGTGGGCTAGGATTGCATCCACTGCTTTGATCGGGGCTTTCTATACATACAGCAAACCCCCTGTTCGCGCGCGCTGGCGCGCGCCGTTTACTTCATCGTGCTTGACATTTGTATTGAATGAAACGAAATGGATATTTATAACAGTTACAAGAAAAGTTTTTCTTCTGGAAACAAACCCGCTCATAACTATCCGAAGTGAATTAAGCTTTTGCCATCTCTAAATGGAAAATTTCACTCTTGCTCCATTCACTTATTATTTTGAACTTTGATTTTTGGGCTAATACCTTAAAATGTTCAATGTTCTGCGTTTTCCATTTTACTCCGTATCCCGCTTCTGTCTCTTCAGTTGGCAGTCTAACTTTTAAACGCACTAAGAAGGCTTTATAGTCCCCACGTTTCTCCGGAATTCTGACATCCCACATTAAGAATTTCCCGCCTTTTTTCAAGACTCGGTAAGCCTCTTTAAAAACTTTCAAATGTTTATCGTTGGGAATATACATGATAGAAAAGAAAGAGGTGCAAACGTCAAAGGACTCTGGAAGAAATTTTAGGTCTGTTGCATCCATCACTACTTTTAATGCTTTATTTTGAGTTTCTTGCAATTCTCTTTCACTTGTGTCAACCGCAACCACTTGTTTGCCGTTTAACTTACCTATTATACCTTCTCCTCCGCCTCCGATGTCTAAAATCAACCCGTCTGTCCCTATGGGAGTTAATTCAACTGAGTGTATTTTAGTATTGTAAGTGAATTTTCCAACGAGTTCCCAGATTTGCTTGACTAACTCTTCATTTCCTATGTTTTCGGCCATCTGTATTGCCTGATGTAATTTTTCTCCTGCTTCCTTAAGGTCGTCCGCCTTAACATCCCGTTCTGCATCCTCCATCAGCTTTCTGATTTTCCCCTCTTTCGCACTCATGCGAGGAAACCTCATTCGTCTTAAATGAAGATGAATGTACATAAAAAATTTGCTCGACGTCTACCGATTTAATCAACTGATTAAACTTTCCCTAGAAATAATTCAAATGTCTTATCAAGCGCAGCATGTATCTCATAAACCAGAATTCAAAGACTATTAACAAAATTGAAGTGATTGAGAGAAGCGCGCGCAATTTCCGAAAAATACATTATATGAGAAGAAAGATTAGCTGACAAAACAGAGAAGAAAGGAGCCTAAGGGTTCTAAAATGCCTTGTCTAGGTCTGTTAGCCCTCATTGGTCAACATTTAGAAGGCTCATTTGGTTTTGCTTTTAAAGTCTTCAGTTGGAAATAGGAGTAAAGAATTAAAGCAAGTTCTGCATAGTAGTTCACGGTGTCCAATATGAGGGACCGCGTTCTCAACACATGAAAACAAAACATTTAATAGCCCTCGAACTGGTTCAGAAACCTTTATGGAATTTTTGAGGAAAATCGAAGAGAAATGGCAAAAGGCATGGGAAAACGCGAAGGTTTTCGCGACAGATCCAGACCCAGATAAGAAAAAGTTCTTTGTCACTTTTCCATATCCATACATTAACGGACCACTCCATGTAGGCCACGCGTTTACAGCCTCACGAGTAGACGCATACGCACGACTTAAACGGACGCAGGGCTACAATGTGTTATTTCCATGGGCGTGGCACTGGACAGGACAGCCGCTGATAGGAGCAAGCCAACGAGTTGCAAAAGGCGACGAATCATTCATACGAGTTTTAAAGGAAGTAGATGGCGTTCCAGAAGAGGAACTCAAAAAATTCGTTGACCCAATCTATATGGCAACATACTACACAAACGAAAGCAGGATCGCCGCAAAGCGAGCAGGCTTCTCAGTTGACTGGAGAAGGGAATTCAACACAATTATGCCAACTTTCCAGAAATTTATCGAATGGCAATATGAAAGACTGAGAGCCAGAGGATACGTTACAAGGGGAACACATCCAGTTGTATGGTGTCCTAAATGCCAGAGCCCAACGGGAGACCATGACCGCCAAGAAGGCGAAGGTGTCACACCAGAAGAATACACACTGATAAAATTCAAGTTAGACGAAGAAACATATCTGCCAGCAGCCACGTTCCGACCGGAAACGATCTACGGGGTAACAAACATGTGGATTCATCCAGACGCAACCTATGTTGAAGCAAAAGTGGACGATGAGAAATGGATAATAAGCGAAAAAGCAGCTGAAAAATTGAAAGAACAAGCAAGAAATGTGGAAGTAAGACGGAAGCTGAAAGGCAGAGAACTCGTAGGAAAAAACTTTGAAAATCCCGTTACTAAAGCAGAACTGCCAATTTTGCCGGGGTGGTTCGTTGATGCAGCACAAGCCACAGGCGTGGTTTACAGCGTCCCAGCACATGCACCCTACGACTGGCTGGCGTTAAAAGACCTACAGGAAAAACCCGAAACCTTACGCGAGTTCGGCATAAAGCCAGAAAACGTGAAGAACATAAAGCCGATTTCCATGATCAAAGTTGAGGATTTCGGCGAATACCCTGCCATCGAAATTGTGGAACAATTAGGCGTGAAAGATCAGTGTGACCCGAAGGCTGCGGAAGCAACGAAAATCATTTACAAAAAGGAGTTCCACAGCGGAGTCTTAAAAGAAAACTGCATGGATTACGCTGGAAAAATGGTGAGAGAAGTCAAAGAAGCCCTAATAGAGGATTTTCGGAAACACGGAGTCGCCGACTCCATGTACGACTTGCCACAACCAGTTATCTGCCGATGCCTGACACCGTGCATAGTCAAGGTCCTACAGAACCAGTGGTTCTTAAAATATTCAGACCCTGAATGGAAGGAAAAAGCGAAAGAAGCATTGAGCAGAATGACGATCTATCCGGAGACAGCAACCCAATGGTTCCTAACGGTGATTGACTGGCTAAGAGAATGGGCATGTGCAAGAAGAACAGGGCTTGGAACACCTTTACCATGGGGCCCAGGCTGGATAATCGAGACCTTAAGCGACTCTACAATCTACATGGCATTCTACACAATAAACAAGCATATAAGACAACACGACATAAAACCGGAGACGCTAACAAAAGAAGTATTCGACTACGTTTTCTACGGAAAGGAAAGCCTAGAAAAAGTAGCCGCAAAGTCAGGGATAAACGCTGAAACACTGGATGAAATGCGAAAGGAATTCTTATACTGGTATCCAGTCGACCTAAGAGTCTCAGCGAAAGAACTCGTTCCAAACCATTTAACATTCTTCATATTCCATCACGTGGCACTCTTTCCATCGGAACACTGGCCAAAAGCGATCGGAGTAAACGGCATGCTGATTATTGAAGGCAAGCAGATGCACAAATCAAAGGGAAACTTCGTACCAGCTAAAAGAGCCATTGAGGAATGTGGTGCAGATGCCACAAGATGCGCATTGCTACTAGGTGCTGAAGGCATGGATGATCCAGACTGGAGAAGCGAAAACATTCGAGACATACGAAACAAACTTGAATCATTCTACAACTTCACAAAAAACATAATTGAAAGTGCAAAAAGCGAGGAAAATAGACACTTGGAAAAATGGCTGATGAGCACACTGCAGCATCGCATATCTGAAGTAACCGAAAACCTTGAAGAGATGAAGACAAGAACCGCCCTAGAAATAGCCTTCTTTGAAATTTGGAACGACTTCCGCTGGTATATCCGAAGAAAAGGAGAGAAAAAAGCAAAAATTCTGAAGGAAGCCCTAAAAACATGGGTGAAACTACTGGCTCCTTTTGCACCCCACATATGCGAAGAAGTATGGAGTCTGCTTGGCGAAAAAGAATTCATCTCCCTCTCATCATGGCCAGAACCGGATAAAAAACTGGCAGATTTAAAGGTGAAGGAAGGTGAAAACTTCATTAAGAGAGTGATTGATGACACTCAAAGCATAATACGTGCGACAAAAATCACACCGTCAAAAATCTACTATTATGTTGCTACTCCATGGAAGTGGAAGCTCTTCTTGAGGATGCTGGAGAAGGCTGCTACAGGAAAGTTGGAGACCGACACATTAATTGGAGAACTGTTGAAGGAGCCTGAACTGAGGAAAAACGCAAAAGAGGTTGTAAAAATCATTCCAAAAATAGCTGAAGAAAACATGAAAATGTCGGAAGCAGAGAAGAAAAGGCAGTTAAGCACTGGAGCCTTGAATGAGTATGAAATTCTTGAAAACGCAAAAGCCTTCTTAAAAGAGGAACTCAAAGCAGAAGTTGACGTATTCAAGGAAAACGATTCGGAAAGACACGATCCAAAGCAAAGGGCAAGACTCGCAAAACCTTACCGCCCAGCCATTTTCATAGAATAAAATAATATATGACCATAAACCTCTCTTTTATTGCCAGAAAGGGCCCGTGGCGCAGCTTGGATAGTTTAAACCAAAAAGCGCGTCGGCCTTCTATAACTACGCTGAGGAAAGCCGAAGATCCTGGGTTCAAATCCCAGCGGGCCCGCCAGTTCTAGAGTATTGACAGATTTTGTAGAATTGATGGTGTTTCTTCTTGGTTGCGTGCGCCTGCAGATTCTTATACATGGAAGAGGGAAGACTCAAGACTTGCTTTCTCCGCCGCTAGCGCGCGCTGAGAAGTGCAGCGCTTGTCGTTGTCCTGCTGGCAGCAGACGACGACAACTGTGTCTCTAGGTTAATAACCTCTTGACGGCTGAGCAAGCTTAGATTTTATTGTGCCCTGTGCTGGCTGAGGCAGTCTAGCGCGCGCTCGAGCAACTAGAAGAGAGTATGAAAGGAACTACGAACCTTAGGATCCTTTCAGTAAAGCTGAAAAAATCTTCAAATGTCGCCAGAGTACAAATCCACTTCCATATTCTCTTCACTATGCTCGGTCAAAGACATGCTTACCCTTAAAAGGCATGTTAAAAGGTTCTTCGAGACTAATATTTTGCATACATGTACCAAGAGTAATATTTTTTTGCATGACAGACATATTGATGATCATAGTGGATTTATGGGAGGTCAACGTAATGAAGATATTATTTGTTGACGCATCATCTTTTGTCGATAGGTTAAAACATCTGTTCTCAGGCTGCAACAAATTAGACGTAGCAATGGCGTATGTCAAAATTGGCGGTTTGAAACCATTTCTAGACGTACTGAACGAAAGCACTCTGATGAAAGAAAACGGGGCGATAAGGATCTTGTTCGGGCTGTCTTCATTTCACGGAATAACAGACAAAAAATCTGCGAAATTACTGCATAAGCTTTCGCAAAAACGGAGAAATGTTAGGGTAAAGAAATATAATAATCCTAGGTTTCATCCTAAACTGATGATTTTCCACGGTGATCCTAACCGGGTTGTGATCGGATCATCAAACCTCACAGAGGGAGCTCAAAGTAAGAACGCCGAAGCAAATGTGATTGTGGAGGATCCAGACATTAAATTCATGAAAGATGTGATCGACTTCTTCGAAACACATTTCTACAATGCCCCTGACCTAGAACGAGTACATGTGGAGACATATACTCCACAACCACCCAAGACGAGCAGAGGTCGTCAAGGTTCTTCTAAGGTGGATGAACTCCCGTCCCATTCGAAGCCATCACCTCCCTTAGGTAGACGGAGACACGGGGCAGGAAAGCCTGTTAAGCCAAAGAGATACTACGATGAGAAAATTTGTGAATTAGAAAGCAAGAGAGAACCTACCGAACAACAGAAATTAAGTCTGCGTGCCTATCGTGCCCTGAGGACACGCTATTATGGGCGTAGGTCCAAAGAAGTACAAAGGCATGCAATCCTCCTGCCTGTTACTCACGGGGAGAATCATCTTGAGGCTATTATCAGAGCAAGACATGGAAATTGGGTAATAGGCCGCAAGATTCATGAAGATCCATCTTTAGAGGGAGTTCACATCTACTTCTATGAAAATCGGATAAGACAGACTCGCTTCAAGGCAACCCTACGAAGTGTTCACCAGCTTAAAGGGGAAACGTACTTGACAATATTCAACGCAAGAAAGTTGAAAGAAAGCAGAAAACTGGACGGTTTCAGGAAGCTTAATGGTGAAAGTGTTCGTGCACCACTACGGGGCTTTGTTTATGTATTTGATCCAGATACAGAGTGAGCGATACGCACACTAAAACGCGCGCGTTTGGTTTTGGTAGCTTTTAATGGAGTAGCCTATGGAACATATTTTCAAAACTACCAAAATACTATAGAGGAAGAAAGTCCCATCTCAGAACGTGCGCTTATTGGATGGTGTCTCTGTCGCTTCCTCACTATTTTTCAAAAACCAAATTAGTAACAAGGATAATGCAAAAAAGACTGCTGAAATAGAGAACGGGGTCTTTGTTCCGTGGGCAACCCAAAAGTATCCTCCAATTAGTGGACCTACTGTGAATCCCAATCTTATTGCTGCCTGCCTTATGCTTATGACAAACCCTCTTTCAAGTGTCGGAGTGAGAGCCATCAGATAGGCTACTGCGACAGACCACGTCATACTCCACAATCCCATAATGAACATGTAAAGTACAGCGATAAAGAGATAATTCTGTACGTATGGCCAGAGCAATAATATAAAGGGAAGAGGTAGGATGCTATAGGCTAGAACTCTTTTGCGGCCATACTTATCAGCCAAAATTCCGCTAGGAAACTGTGCCAATAGAGTTGCTACCCCTATGCCCATAGAAAAAAAGAAACCAACTGTTGTTTTATCTACATTGAACGTCTGTGTTAGATAAAGAGGGACCACGGGGTCCATGATTCCCATTGCAGCACTCGCGAAGATTTGGAAAAGTGAGAATACAATCAGAAGGATGATGAAATCTCGTTTGAATAATTCGCCTTTAAACTTCTTCTTGTCGCGCTTCTTATCTCCTCTATAAGTTCTCTTAAAGAAAAAGGTTGGAATAATTGAAGCTAACGAAACCAAGGTTGCGACGTAGAAAGTATAGTTCCATCCATACCTATCAGCAAGGAATCCTCCAAGTACAGGCCCAATTATTGAGCCAGTTGGCCAGGCAACATTCATGAGGCTGTAAGTAGTCGTCATGACGCTGGGATCCGCGTTGTCCGCGACTATCGTGTGTCTCGCAGGCAAAAATATCGACAAAGCGCTCAAGAACAACATAATTCCAAAAACACTCTGCGACCAACTTGTGACAGTAGTTAAGTAAAAAGCACCTGATCCTAACATGATACAGCTTAAAATTAGGATATTTCTTCTACGGAATCTATCTGACAATAATCCAGATGGAACCATAAGAATAGTTGCCGCAACACCTCCAGTGAAAAGTACAAAACTGATCTCTGAAACGGTAGCCCCTAAATTATCAAGGAAAAGAGGAAAGAGTGGAGAGACTAGACTTGAGGATAGAGAGATAGAGACGTTAATGAAGAATAAGACTTTAAGATTTCGATTCCATTTGAACATTTGAATCATTCGGCAAATTGATTAGTAGATACTGAAAAATCCGAGTTATAAGTCTAATGTGACTACGCGCGTAAATTAAAAAAAGTCACTTCCATTTCTGCTTTATGACTTGTGGACGAAATAGCGCGCGCAAGAAGTGGTTATCATGTAGATAACAACTATGTTTTCCGCATTGAAAACGGAAAATTCTGGAGTTTGGAACAGTCTTGGAACAAGGATTTTTGGTGATTTGGGGAAAATTGATATCCAGAAATTCAGTGGACCGATCCTTAATTTTCAAATCTATTCCAAATGCCAATGTTTCTTTTGCCAATGATTTCACTCCATGCTTTTTCAGATTGTTTCTTGCACGATTTATATTTCTTTGTCATGGAGAAATATAAGGAATGGAGAGTTCTGCAAAAATCAAACGATTTTCTTCTGTAGATTCCTTGAGATCAAAATGATTTCGTTCCAGTTTCAAGAAAGAAGCTTACTCCAAGCTTTTCTCTTTCATAATTTACCGTAGATGCAATTTTGGTAGTTCATATATAAGCGCATGGAGTAGCATCTACGGAAAATCTACGGCAATTGTGAAAATATGCGTTTGAGAGGTTTTTGGTAGCTTTTTCCATGCTTTTCCATAACATTTTAAAATGCGCGCGCTAGAAACAAAGTGAATATTCGAAAACTTTCACACAATTTCCCAAAGACAGAGTTTTGCCGAGGCTCGGAAGAAAAGGGCTTAGACCCTTATGGGTATAAATACCAGCGGGCCCGCCATTTGAGCATGATTATGTGGCTTTTAGGAATAAGTTAATAAGGTCAAGGCATGTTCAAGCTTTTGAACGCATTTGATAATATTCCACAGCAATTTAATGTGATTGAAGAGGGAAAATTGCATGCTAAAAGACGGAACACTGCGTAAATAGGAGCAAAGAAAAAAAAGGTGACAAAAAGATTGAAAAAAGTTGTTCTGTTAGCTTTTATCTCAGTGTTCCTATCCTCTGCGATAACTCGAATGGTCGAACCGGTTACAACTGAAAATTTGATAACAATCCCTGCGCCACCCTCATTTCAACAGCATTACCGCGATACAAGTAATATGAGGTTTGTCATAAGATCGAACGTTACCTTCGAGAACCGCGGAACAGGTACTTGGGATCTCACGGAGGAAGAAAGAGGGATAAGCCTTTTCATGAACAACACTTGGCAAACAGTTTTTCTCATCGATCACTCACATCGCTTGGAAAGTATTGGTGAAGATGACGACGGCAATTCGATAGCAGTTTTGGACTTTCAGAGACATCTTCAACCAGGTGAGAGTGTTAGCTACTCTGTTTCTTGCAATGCCTTCTCGAAGCCTCGGATGATCCCTGACTTGAACGAGAATGAATCGGGTCAACTAGAAGATATCCCAGAGAACCTACGTGAAGAGTTTTGCATCTCTCAGCCACCTTTCTTGGTTGAAGATGAAGAAATTAGGGAAGCAGCACGAGCTATAGCAGGAAATGAGACGAGAGTTCTGACGATAATCAAAGAATTCGTTAAATGGATTTGGGAAAACATTCAGTACCCAAGCCAACGACATGAACATCCATACTATCCTAATGAAACTCTTAAGAAAAAAGAGGGGGACTGTGACGATCAAGCGATTCTTTTTGCCACATTCTGTAGAGTCTATGGAATTCCTTCCTTCATCCAAGCTGGCTGCATCTACCTACCAGATTTCTACGCGAACGTAACTACATGGGAAGATCACATATCTAATGAGTTAAGACGAATCGGATGGCACGGATGGGCTATGGCTTACGTACCTCCGTGGGGGTGGCTCCCGATCGATTTTACTTTTGTGATGGGATCTTTTGCAGTTCCTCTGAACGCGATATACCATGGAGCAGCTACCTTACAGGAAACCATTCAGTACATGAACATCAACAAGGAGAATTACGTTGCGTCATCTCACATGTACCGAGATTTCCTACAACAAAACGATTTCCACTTGTATTCGATGGATGAGATGACGATGACGTTTTTGGGAGACGTGAACTGTGATTTCATCGTCAACATGCTTGACATATCTGTAATCGCCAAAGCATTCGAATCAGAGCCTGCAGATTCAAACTGGAATGAGATAGCTGACATAACGGAGCCATATGGTAAAATCAACATAATCGACGTATCCATTGCCGCAACAGAATTCGGAAAAACCCTCTAACTCCCCTCTTCTATTCTAGTACAATTTCTATGCACTAAGTTATAACTACAAGAAATGACCGATCATGACAAAAGTGAGAACGTTTTCAATGTGATTTTAACAATTTCGCCGCGCCAATTGCTTTTCGGCGTTTTCTATTAGGGTTTGTTTTTTGTTTGTTGGTAATGTCACGCTTGCGGCGTATTGATGTCCGTCGGCTATTCCAAAACCTTCAGAGGCTTCGTCCAGAAGATTCACGGCGCTTGGCAGCTTTCCACTGTCAATTTGAGGTTTTATGGGCTTTGGCACGCGGACAGAAGCCTTAACCAGATTTTCTTTTAGTTTCCCCCAACTTGGGATTTTTGACGGTACGTTTACGAATCCTAGTATGTACTTGTTCGGTTTTATTAAGCGTGCCTGATAAGATATGAAGGAGCAGAATTGTCCTATCACCTTTGTGCCCATACCTGCGTACATGTCTCCAGCGTCAAACCGTTGAATGTGTTCCGTTTCCTTGAGCCTCTCACGGTAGAGCCTTCCCAAAAGACTTCGGTTAGCTTCTTTGCGTCTAGTCTCCAAAATCTTAACCTTCTCTTTAGCTTCTTTGCTTAATCCCTCTAAGCAAGCGTTTATGCCGATTTCTGGTCCACCTTCATAATAGCCCACTGCGCCCAAAATTTGAAGCTTCGAAAATAAGTTGTTTATACGTGTTTTAAACTTCGTTATCTCAAAACTTTTGCCCTTTTGCTGAACCACATCGTTTCTTAAGGCTTCTTCCAAAACCGTCCTGTTTATTCCAAGAAAGTCCTTCGGGATCTCACAGCTTCCAACCAGAGCCAGATAGCTCAAGTCGAGATTCTTGTCGCTTAGGGCTTTTGCAAACAAGTAGCAACACGTGGCTCCAGAAAAGTCTGTTTCGCCTCTGAAACCGAAGTGCTCAAGATTCAAATCCAAAACTTTCGGGTCTTTGGATGGTTTTGGGTCGTGATGATCCAAAATTATGGCCAGGTTTTTGCCCTCATTGTATTTGGATATTAAGTCTGCATGCGACGAGCCTATATCCGCGTAAAAAATCGTTTGTCCGGATTCTGAATGTAGATCTTCGATTACTTCCGGGTAGATTTTCTCCAGACAAAACGTTTTGGCTTTTACGCCTTCTCGTTTCAGAGCCTTTTTCGTTATTGCGGCTGAGCACAAACCGTCTGCATCATCATGATGAATTATTGTTGCCTCTTTCGGCTTTGCTGCTCTTAGCTCTGTGATTGCTTGGAATGCCTTCTTTCTAAACTCCTCTGGTTGCGTATGCGACACCTTTAACTTATTATTTTTAGCAAATCTGACCGCGTTATTATTCCGATTACTTCTTTGCCCTTTACGACTAACACGCCTTGATGTCTTCCAAGTAATGGGCGGATTGTATTTATGCCTGTTTCTTCAGAGACTGTTGGCAACGGCGGGTCCATAACGTTTTTTACCTTTTCGGCTGCTATGTTTGAACCTAGGTTTCTGATTATGCTTTCCTCGGTCACCGTTCCCGCAACTCTACTTCCGTTCATCACAGGCATTTGGGAAATGGCGTGTCTCACCATAACTTCGCTTACTTTCAGTATGCTGTTGTTCGGCTTTGCTAAGAGCACCCCTTTAGTCATTATGTCTCTACATGTCCTCTTTTCCCCTTCTGTTAGAACCTGTAAAATCTTATTTATCGTTGAAAGCCTCGGGTCCACCTTCCCCTGCTCTATCTTCGCTATGTGAGCTTGCGAAACGCCGACAAGCTCTGCCAGCCCTTTCTGGGTTAACCCCGCCTCTGTTCTTAGCCTTTTAAGCATGATGCCCGTGATCACCAAATATAACCACCAGTTATTTTTGACCATAATTTAATACAGTAAAATATATATTTGTTGTTGTCTATACAACCTAAAATTCACGAAGGATGGCTGACCATGCGGAACATAGTTGTGGAAGACTTAAAACAGATGCCCCTTGAAAAGCAACGCATAGAAATAGTCGAAAGAAAAGGCTTGGGACATCCAGACTACATGTGCGACGCAATAATGGACCAGATCTCTATACGCCTAAGCAAAGAATACATGGAAAAAGCCGGCACAATATTGCATCACAACGTTGACAAGTGTTTGCTTGTGGCTGGGGAAACTGAACCCAGATTCGACGGGGGTATAGTGAAGCAACCAATGCTTTTTGTGTTTGGTGATAGAGCAACCTCGGAGATTAATGGCGAAAAAATAGATGTTGAAGGAATAGCCGTAAACGTCGCTAAGGAATGGTTCAAGGCGAATATGCGTTTTGTAGACCCTGAGAAGCACGTGAGATATCAGGTTGAGCTGAAACCAGGCTCCGTAGGTCTTGTGGACATTTTCAAGCGGAAAGGAAAAGTTCTAGGAGCTAATGACACTTCTGCGGCTGTAGGTTATGCACCAATGACCAGAACAGAGAAAATTGTTCTGAAAACCGAGCAGTTTCTGAACTCGAAAGAGTTTAAGCAACGTTTTCCAGAATCCGGTGAAGACATAAAAGTCATGGGTTCCAGAAACAACAACCACCTAAACCTAACGATTTCAATGGCTTTCGTCGACCGTTACATAAGCAGCGAAGAAGAATATTTCGAAAAGAAAGCGAAAATCCTAGAAGAAACCCACGGGTTCGTCAGGGTGAACACAGATTTCGACAAGGTGAACGTGGAATTAAACACTTTGGATGTGCGTGGCAGGGGCATAGACGGCACATATCTAACGGTTTTGGGTACAAGTGCAGACAGCGGCGACTCCGGACAGGTGGGCAGAGGAAACCGTGTAAACGGCTTAATATCGCTGAACAGACCCTTCTGCTCAGAGGCTGCGGCTGGCAAAAACCCCGTCAGCCACGTCGGAAAAATCTACAACGTCCTAACATACAAGATAGCCCAGCACGTTCATGAGGAAGTGCCCGAAGTTGAAGAAGTCTACATCTGGCTGTTAAGCAGAATCGGAAGTCCCATAGACCAGCCGGCAATTGCAGCAGCCCAAGTCATAATGAAAGGAAACAACTCACTAAAAAAAGTCAGACATGGAATAAAAGAAGTACTAGACTACGAACTGGGAAACATAGACAAATTCTGCATGGAACTAGCCCAAGGAAAAATCCCAATCTGCTGAATTCTGGACGCGCCCTATAAGTCAGCTCAAGAACTCGGTGACTTCGTCGACCGACTTTCTCGGACGGGGCTCTGGAATACGCGCAGGCCATCCAACCGCAACAGCTGCTGTTAGCTTCCAGGGCTTGCCAAAATGCTGCTTCAATGCCTTAAGCGCGTACAAGATATCCCCAATCCACAGCGTTCCTAATCCTAAATCATAAGCCTTAAGGAGCATGTTCTGAATCGCAGCTGCAACACTATGAATCTCAGTCTCCCAGCCCATCTTTCCAGCGTTCCAAACCATAATCACAACCGGGGCTTCCTCCATAATGCCGCATGACGCGAAAGAGGAGCCCATGTTCTCTCGACCGATTCTTTCACAAACCAGCTCAAGCTCACGCCGGAACAGATCAGTTAGCTCCTTTTTCGCGTTTCCGGTGAGCACTGTGAAACGCCATTGCTGAGCGTTCTTCGCTGAAGGAGCAAAGGTGGCAGCTTCTATGATTTGTCTGATCAACTCCTCGGGAACTCTTTTGTCAAGGTAACTTCGAATGCTTCGCCTACCCTTTAAGGCTTTATCCAGATCCATCTTGGCTACTCACCTTTTCTTTGAGGACACACGCACCGCCACGCTTTATTTCTTTTGTAGGCTCAGGCAACTGCCACAAAAGTTTCAGTAACTTCACGGAACTTTGACTGCTACAAACGGTTGCTAATAAAAGGGGGAATGTGCGGGAGATATCTCCACTGGAACCGGATTAGTTCCAATCTGCTAGATTTCTGCTCAATCTACAGGTATAGACATTTACTTCAGTTTACGGAACATGTAATTCATGTCGGTGACGTGCACGATTTTGGCTCCTTCACGTGTGCGGGAATCAGAGGGTTTCTTCAAGCATATCAATGAATTCCCTAGCCTGATTCATGCCCTTCTCCCAAAACGTCTCATCAGCGATGTCAAAGCCTAGTTCGGCGCCAAGCTCACGGGGAGGCTTGCTGGAACCTGCAGCTAGGAGCCTCTTCAGCTTAGGAACAAAGCTCTCTCCTTGTTCCTTGTAAAGCCGGTACAGAGCGAATACAAACAGCTGGGCAAACACGTAAGGATAATTGTAGAAGCGATAGTTTGCCATGAAATAATGCGGCGTCTTCGTCCACTCCCACTTCATCAGATCTAGCCAATCAACGGAATCGCCGTAGATTTTATCCCGCGCTGTGACCCACAACTTGGCAACAGCTTCTCCATCTAAGAACTGCCCACGCTTCACAGCGTCATACATGCTTTGCTCAAAGAAAACACGAGCAGAGACCTGGAAAGCCGCCGTGCCGAACTCGTCCAGTATACTGACGAGGATTGCCTGTTTCTCCTCTTTTGTCTTGGCGTTGGAGAGCAGACGTTCGGTCAACAGCAGTTCGCCAAATATACTTCCAGTTTCCGCAATGCAACTGCCTATCTCATAGTTGCTCGGCTTCTGCGCCCTTGAACCGAGATACGCATGAACTGCATGGCCCAACTCGTGTGCCTGAGTGAAGACGTCACGTATCCTCCTATTGAAGCTCTGTAAGATGTAAGCGC
>JAOUPS010000074.1 GCA_029879735.1 Candidatus Bathyarchaeota archaeon
TTCGGACAATCCTTTGACCGCTATCAGCACTAGGATTAACCCAACCAATCCTACCAAGAGTGTGAAACCACTTACCAAGAATGGGGAGATTACCATCAATAATGCTCCTACACCACCCAAAGTCTTGCTTGATTGTAGCGTCATTTCACATCACGCAACCCTGTTTTTACATGCATGCATATAAAGGTGTGTGACTGTTAAGGCACAGTAACATCTACGCGTCTTGACCTGCGACCATAACCCCTTTTAGAATCGCTATACCTGTAATCGCGCGCGTTATTCAGGACGCGCTGTTAGAGCAAGAATTTGCTTGTAAATAGTATGATCGACATGAGGCTGTATGTTTGTGTAACCAGCATTATCCACTGCGGATTGTGAGCAGACAAGCTTACAATCTCTTGTTCAACGGATCTTGAGTTCTTTGAGGCCACTTGTTCTTTGGAAAGAGAGTAGAGCCTCTTGATTTTTCTTAGAACAATAAAAACGGCAACTGGTATGGCAAGCAGGAAAACACTCAACAATGGGCGCTGTTCATAAGCCCACTCGAGAAGAAAAGCTGTTCCAGAGAGTATGGCACCTGCGGTTAGCAATACAATGCCGAGGAATGAAGCCTTGGCAAGACCTAGGCGCACCGTCATCGTTTCGATGCCCATTGCTTTGTCTCCGAAGTAGTCTCGGATCTCAGTCGGTATAATTACACCATACACTGTTAAGGCGAGCCCGGTGAGGGAAAGAAGGAAGAAAGAAAGGGTTCATTTCAGAGGTAAAAGTGTAGTAAGCGAATAGCACTGGAAAGATGGCGAGAACCAGAATTAACGTAACCGGGGCTAGCCAAGATCTAGACTTTATTCTGAATGGTGGAGCAGAATAGAAGTAACCTAAAGAGATCCCCACTATCCACATAAGTAGCAGAATGGGTTTTTGCTGAATTAGCATGAATAGAAAAACCAGAATCAAGGTGAGAGCAAACTCGATAGTTAGCAACTCTTTCAGTCGGTTTGCACCAAAAGAAGCCATCGCTTCGACAAGTTGTTTTTTGCGATCGTCCTTTGAATCCAATTCGCGATCGAATAGAGTGTTGGCTTGTGCACCTATGGCAGAGCTTAGATTGATTATGGCAAAGAACAGAACTATCAGAACCACCAAGTCATCAACCCTTATGGGAGGCATGACTCCCCAAGCAAGTCCCATAATGAGCGATCCCAAATTCGGCAGTAGGAACTCTGCTCTGGAAACAGTGCCAAGCATTTTTACCGTTTCGAACATAGTTTTGTCACGGCGGAGCTAATTTAGAGAGTTCCCTGCGAACAAACACGTATAATACAGCTGTATAAACCGCCATAACTGGAGTCGCAATTATACCTAGCAACATAAGGACTCTGGCAATGTCGTTGGAAATCCACTGCAACAGAAATCTGAGGAAATTTGGCAGTGCATCGGCAAAATAAGCAAAGTCAAATGGAAAGACCACGAACAGCCAAGCAAGGACGACAGTGAACAAAACAAATCCAAGTATGTCGAAGAGGCGGGCAAAATTCTTGCGACCAAACAATCCTCTTACAGCAGATGTAACCATCCCGAACATTAGAGAGATATAAAACAGGAGCATCTCTACAGTGCCAAATCTTGAAGTAAAAAACCCTGTTGACCACACCTGATGAGCAACGAAATACAACACAATCAAGAGGATGGCCACAACCCCTACAATGTTCCCAGCACGCTCCGAATACGGGATAACGTCTTTCTTCGCCTCGGCCTCTGCGTGCCTAACAAGCCAGTTCTTCCGCGTTTCTGTATCGCTCAAACCATCCTCACCGATCTATTGCTCTCTCGTGCGCGCAAGGGTTATCCACTCGGGAATAAGAAAACCGCGCGCGACATTTTATCACTTCAAACAAATGTGTTTTTACAGTAATGCCATATAAACGTATGTGACTGTGGCACAACAGCAACATAATCTTAAATGCATGCATGCATTTATTTCTCCAAAATGCTTTTCAACTTCTCTAATGATTTCTCGACTTGCTTTTCGAGTGTTCTAGCGAACAATTTGACGAGAGGCTTGCCTAGAACCCCCCACTTTCATAGAGCCATGATAATAGACTATAAAGAATTCATGTGTTCAAGTTTCACTTCTTTTGCAGGTTCTGCTTCAGGTTCTGAGCAAACTCTTCCGCATGTTTGAGGTCTTCAGCATTAGGTCTACCCTTATTTATTCCCCCAAAAAATTTAGTGAAACTATTAGTGTTAAAACTTTTACAATTAAATTCATCAAAAATCATGTAACCTTTAGATTGCAGTTTTTCCCCGAGCGACGAGTGATTTTTGGCGAGATCTCTTGTAAATGTACTTGTTGAGAAAATGAATGCTTTCCTGTTGGTGACTTGTGGTAGTTTATCGGCGAGGTCAAGCAGAACTTTATGGTGTTTTCCACTATATATCCCTGAGCCAAAGCCCTATTAGACTATACTCTTGAAGCTCTTCAGGGTTTATTTGCTGTGGCGTTTTTATTTGTGCATCAAGAACTTTTGCGAAGACGTTAGCGATTTTCTCAGTATTATTGTGATGATATGAAAACAAAACCAACAGAGATTTCATTGGCAACACTCATTCTCTTATATTTAATTGGAGTATACTTTCCTTTCTCACAAAAGTTTTCTCGGCGGACTTTGACATTCTTGTACCTCCGATACAAGTCTGTATGTGTTCATGTGGTATTAAAAGACTTTAACCTTCATAGTTTTTCCTCTTGGGAACTAGAGGATCGTCAAGTGCAGCATTGTTTGCGGTGTGCTGTGAGGAATGATATTGAATGACTCATTTGCAGGCGGGGCTTGTGGTAAACGGCCTTAACTCGCATCGGTGGGAGTTTGGCGGAAAGCCAAACGAGTTTTAACGTGTTTTAATTATTCGTACCATTGGATCTAGATACAAAGCAAAGCTTGAAAAGTAAACCATTCGTTTTAAAATAGTAGAAGAGAAAGAGTAATGGAAAAAGAGATTTGGGATTCTCTGTGGGGGCGCGCACTATCTTTTGAAGAGGACTTGTTTTTATTGGCCAAGTTGGAGATGTCAGTGGATTTCGATAGGATTTCCAAGATAGTCATTTCCATGTTTGGTTCTTTTGAAGGGTTGAAGGTTATCGAATTGGGTGCTGGCTCAGGGAAAATGTCACTTTTATTCGCTAAAAGAGGAGCAAACGTCACGGTGTTGGACTACAGCGATAAAGCCTTAGCGAGAAGCAAGCAACTTTTTGAAAGATACGCTGTTAACTGCAATTTAGTCTTAGCTGATGTGTTAAATTTAGATGAAAAACTGAGAAATAGGTATGACGTATCCATGTCATTTGGTTTGGCAGAACATTTTAGAGGTAAAGAAAGAATGAAAGTAATAGAAGCTCACTTTGACGTCATCAAAAAGAATGGACTGTGCTTCATTTCTACCCCGAGCAAAATGAATGTACCGTATAGGATTTGGAGATTTATAACTCAAATATCAAAAGAATGGGAAGAGTATCCGTTTTCCAGACGAGAATATATGGAATATGCCAAACGTCTTAATCCTAAAGAAATACAGTTTATCGGAGGTTCGATATTTCCAAGTAACGCTTATGATTGGCTTCACTGGTTGAGATTCCTGATAATTAACAAATGTTTCCCATTTAACATGATTCTATCTCAAAAGCTTGAAATACGTGAAAGCAAAAAATTCGATCTGAAAAAAATTAAAAAAGAAAAGGGCACTTTTCTGGATCAGTATGTTGGTTACGCGCTGGTTTTAGTTCTTAGAAAATGAAAACCTTGGATATACGTTGTAAAGATCAGATGTATACCATTTTCCGAGCACACGTTTTATATGACTTCATTAGCTTTTAGATAGGATAAGATTTATGCGGTGCATGATTCTTGTGCGTAGCGGGAGGGTGTATCAGTATAGGGGAAGCGAATGAGTGCTCCTTTTGGTTAAGGCTTACAAACGTGGCTTACAAATCTCATGGCTGGTCGCAAGGAAGATATGAGTTCAGGGAGACTGCAGGGCTGGATGGGTAAGAAACCTATGCAATTGGTGTCTTACCCGAGCGAAGCGAGGCAATGAGAATTAGAAGTCTACAGGGAGCTTTAAAGAGAGCTGAAGGCTTATCATACAAGGCTAGATTTAGACTTTCCCTTTTTCCTTGCGCGGTTTTGCGTATCGGCATTGTGCGGAACGTCTGGCATTGGTGAGGCGAACGCCTCACGGTCTACTTTCTTTTTCTGAATAGTTTTAAGTCGTCCATTTCGGTTATGTATTCAAACCCATGTTCGATTAAGTCGGTTGCTTCTTTGATGGTGGTTGCGGTCTTGCATGTATATTCTTCTTCTTCGTTGTAGTGGATTAGTTGCGTGTAGAACATTGTTGTTTCTAGTTTCTTATGTCCTAATCGTTGCTTGACTAGAAGTATGTCTTTCGTTTTGGCGTATAGTCGTGTTGCGTAATAATGGCGTAAGTTTCTAAGCGGTATCGCTTTAAGCTGTGGGTCATTAAGTTTTTCTGCTAAACGGTCTCGAAATTCTCGCCACATTTGACCCATTATTTTAGATCGTGGAAAAGGATAGTTACCTTTGTATTTGGCTAGGTATGTTCTCAGTAGGTCTGCGGTTGCTTGTTTAAGCTTGAATGAGCGTGAATTGTGTCCTTTGCATCCTTCTGCGTTAATGATGCCTCTGTCTGCATCTATTTGGGTTCTTGGCATTGTTGCTAGTTCCATTCCTTCTAATCCTGTTTCTTTTAAGATTGTGAAGATTGCTGCGTATTTTCTTGATGATGCTGCAATAATCTTGTTTACGTTTTCTGTTGTTGGGATTAACGGTATTTTCCGTTCTGATTTGTAATATGGTTTTTCCCATTTGATACCGTTTATTTTGCAGTAGTGGTTGTAGTTGTTGGCGTGTTTCTGTTTGGTGTTGTTGGATAGTTTCAAGTTTGCGATAAATGTTTTTACGCTTTCTGGATTGTTTAAGTCTGCGGTCTTGCTTATTTGTCGAAAGCTGGATGCTATTGATTTTAATGTACTTCCAGCTAATCCGTTGTTTTTGCATTGGAGCAAAGTATTTATGATTTGTTCTTTATGTTTGGTGGGTATGTCTAGGGGTCGTCGTCTAGTTTGGTCAAAAGCAGGTATCTCTGGCTCTGAGCATATTTGTTGGTCAAGGATACCAGCCTTAGGGTATTAGATTTATTTACATCTTCTTCTTTCATGTCTTTGTTGCTGATGCGATTTGTGGTTTTACCATGTGTTTTTTGTTGTTGGTATGTTTGTTTCTTCATTTTTGTGTTCTCCATTTTTATTTTCCTCTTGGAATTAATGGTTTTTATGTAATATAAAGGTTATTCTCCGTTATACCATGTGTTACTGAATAATTTTTAATTAGCTGTTCATTTTATGTATTGGTTTGAAGGTTGTTTAAAGTGCCTAAGATTAGGTTGTTTGTTCGTAAGAGAAAGCAAGGTTCTTATATTGCATCTGTTCCTTTGAAGCATTTGGTCGAGTTGTCTGGTTTTCGTAAGAAGCGTTGGGAGTTTAAGGATGGTTGGTTGATTCTTGAAGCGTTCTAGTCGTAAGGATACGTCTTGCTAGAATCTAATATGCCCATTCATCAAGTCATGCTGTTGAGAGGTTGTAAGGAGTGGTAAAGAGGCTAACGGTCTTGGGATATTTGGATTCTATACCGTGCGTAGTATGACAAAAAGTGTGCTGAGAGGTTGCTGTTGTTATATGCGCGGGCGACTTATGAACATAACGTAGAGATTGAAGATAGCTGGAAAGAAGAGATTTGGATAGGTTGATTAGGCTTTAGACAAGGTCAGAACGCGTGGTAGATATCGATTGATCAAGTTTTTAGATGATCTTCAGGTGTTTTGTCCATAGAAGATTCTTTCACAAGTGTTATTTATTCATTAGTTTAATTAGAATCGGAGAAAGGAGATGTCAAAGAGACTAGTTTCTCTTATGATCGTATCTATCCTTGTTTGCCTGTTGACAACAATTGACATTGAACTCGTAAGATGCGTAGAACCACCTGCAATAGAATGGACGAGGACATACGGAGGTGTAAACGAAGATGTGCCATTGTCTGTCATTCAAACGAGCGACTGGGGATATGCACTAGCTGGCCGCACGAATTCCTTCGGTGCCGGAAATTTTGACTTCTGGCTTGTCAAAACTAATCGGACTGGACACGAACAGTGGAATAAAACATTCGGGACTGTAGGCACTGAAAGAGCTGAAGGAGGAGTAATTCAAACCATTGACTCTGGATACTTGCTCATTGGGCATAAAGGCGTTGAACCAAACCGCGATATGTGGATCGTGAAAACGGACTCTGATGGAAACATGATGTGGAATAAAACGTACGGGGGACCAAGATGTGATACTGGCAGAGGTGCCGTATTGACGGATGATGGAGGATATGCACTCTTCGGTAATACAAGGTCTTTTGGTGCTGGAGACTACGATTTTTGGCTTGTCAAGACTAACTCAACCGGAGGAATGGAGTGGAATCAAACCTACGGAGGCGGAGGAGTAGATTTGGCTGCATCTCTTGTTCGGACGGACGACGGCGGATTTGCATTAGCTGGTCGCACGAGTTCTTTTGGTGCTGGATCGCAGGACTTTTGGCTTGTCAAGACTAACTCAACCGGAGGAATGGAGTGGAATCAAACCTACGGAACTACTGGCTATGAGGCGGCAACAGCTTGCGTACAGACGAGTGATGGAGAATATGCTTTGACTGGCCAGAAGGGGATATATGATACTGCTGAATTTTGGCTGATAAAGACTAACGCGACTGGACACGAACAGTGGAATGAAACATATGGGGGACCAGAGGAGGGCGATGACCATGCCCTTTCCATGGTCCAGACTTCTGATGAAGGATACGCCTTGGCTGGACTTGCAACATCACTTGGAGCCGGCGGTAGGGATTTCTGGCTGATAAAGACCGATCCATCTGGCAACGCGATGTGGAACCTAACATTTGGTGAGTCTAACGATGACGTAGCCACGTCAGTGATTCAGACTTATGATGGAGGATATGCTGTAGCTGGCTACATAGAGTCTAGTCCAGACAGAGATTTCTGGCTGATAAAACTTGCAGGTCCACCTCCAGTTGGTGGAAAATGGATTTCAATAGACAAATATGAACTGCTAGTTCCATGGATAGGCTTGACCTCATTGATAACAGTAGCTACAATATCGCTAGTCTTGACCAGACGTAGAAGAAAACAACAAAACTAAACTCCATTTTTTTTCTAGATCCTAGTCCGTACTATAGCATAATATATTATGATGCAATGTAATGCAATACAATCTAATAGTCAGTTAGCTTGTTCGAAGGAAGGAATTAAATTTTAATCCCAAACCCAATTCTGGTTATGAATTTCCAATTCATAAACGATAAGTTAAATCAATTGGGATACTCAAGGCGCGCGCGTTTGGAGTGGAGAATAATGTCTGATCCCAATATTCTCTATGTTAGTCCTGAATATTCAGAGAAACTCTATCCAAACAAGGGAAAATTCACTGTGGAGCAGTTACTCAGAGCCGATATGGTGAAATCTGCATTCTCTGCCGGTAGGCGTGTCGAACATATGTGGGTCAAGGTTTCCGAAGTTCAAGTTGAAAATCAGCTTGTGAAGGGAACTCTAGATAATACTCCAATCGAAATCACGCATTTGACTTTTGGCGATATTGTATTTGTTCCGTTCAAAGATATTGAAGACATTTGGATTGAAGGACAAGTTCCAGAGAGCGTCAAGCGACTTTCGGAAACCAAGGAGGAAGAGCTCGAAGCAGAAGAGTTTGTTAGATCTCTGTTTGAGGGAGTGGAAACAATAGCGGGCGCTTTTTTCTTGTGCGGTTTTGCGTATCGGCATTGTGCGGAACGTGGGCATTGGTGAGCGAGGCGCGAGACTCGCGAGGTTATTTGCGTTTTCTGAAGAGTTTGTAACCGTTTATCTCGCGCGCGCTATATTGGAAAATATGTCTTGGACTCGATTAGTCTTAAGAGGTCAACACACACTATTTCCATGATACTCTGTAGCCGTTCTATCATGGCTTCACAAAATTCTCCAGCATCTATCCAACTGACTTTCTTCTGTTCCTCTTCTCGGGTGTTGATTGATAGGGGCTTTGAAGGAACACGGACTTTTAATGGTTTGGCAACGTCGTCCTGCGATCCGACAGGAGGTGTTGATAACATTATCTTGTGAATTACAAAATCTCTGTAAGTTGTCATTTTATTAATCCACTTTTCGTGATCTTTCAGTAACCTCCAAAGTTTATTGTTGTTTTTCTCAATGTGATGGAGTAAATCTGACCGAATAGTTGCCAAGTCAATCTTTCCCTTTCTGTGACCCACGCCGTAGACTTCGTTGACAATAGCAGCAAGGGCATCAAGACAACCCTTACATGAAACTATAGAGCTCACAACATGATATCGAATCTCTACATGCGGAGGACGTGTTTTCTTACTCAAGTTGGTAATCCGATCTCGTGCATAGAAAACCATCCCTAACTTGTCTGTGGCATTCAGAAGATACATCCCTAAGTCTTTAACGGGATTTGTCCAAGAAGTCATAGTAACAAGATAATGATCTAACTCCCTGAGAAACTTGGGATTATACCCAGATTCCTTGGCATAGCTCAGAAATGTGAGATAACTATCTTCTCGATTTTCCGGTGGCTTTTCTGGTTCAAAATCCACTTTGTGCTTTCCAACGAAGATTTTAAGAAAGATCCTAGAGCTTAAGGCATCCTCAAGATCTTTCAAAGCCTCTTTTCCTCTTTTCCACCACCCGTTTTCGATCGCGAATTGTACATGCTTTGCAGTTCGTGGGTTCACGCCAGTCAAGAAGACAGTAGTTCCTTTGATTGCATTCACTTTTGCGTATCTCAACATAGCATCCATTAGTCTGCACCGATTCCAAGTTCAATTCGAATTACTACCCATAAGTGAATTTCGGTTTTGTTGAGTCTTGTCCGGTGCAATAGAAGATTGTCAACCTAGAAATCTTTGAGCTTTTCATAAGTCTCAAGATAATCCCAAGCTAGCTTGTCAGTTTTGCCGAAGCGCGCGCGTAGCCGTAGCTATGATTAGTTGTTTGAGTTTGTTGTTATTGATTTTTGGGTTTGGCTTTGCGCGCGCGCTTCGGGTTGAGCAGAGCACGTGTGCGAAGCGAATGGTCTAAGCAATTGCATAGATGGTAGAAAAAGAGGGGTTATTTGCGTTTTCTGAATAGTTTTAAGCCGTCCATTTCGGTGACGTATTGGAATCCGTTTTCTATTAATTCTGTTGCTTCTTTTATGTTGGTTGCGGCTTTGCATGTGTATTCTTCTTCTTCGTTGTAGTGGATTAATTGAGTGTAGAACATTGTTGTTTCTAGTTTTTTGTGTCCTAATCGTTGCTTGACTAGAAGTATGTCTTTTGTTTTGGCGTATAGTCTTGTTGCGTAATAATGGCGTAAGTTTCTTAGCGGTATCGCTTTTAGTTGTGGGTCGTTGAGTTTTTCGGCTAGACGATCGCGGAATTCTCGCCACATTTGACCCATTATTTTAGATCGTGGAAAAGGATAGTTGCCTTTGTATTTGGCTAGGTATGTTCTTAGTAGGTCTGCGGTTGCTTGCTTAAGTTTGCATGAACGTGAGTTGTGTCCTTTGCATCCTTCTGCGTTGATGATGCCTCTGTCTGCGTCTATTTGGTTTCTTGGTATTGTTGCTAGTTCCATTCCTTCTAGTCCTGTTTCTTTGAGGATTGTGAAGATTGTTGCATATTTGTTTGATGATGCTGATATAATCTTGTTTACGTTTTCTGTTGTTGGGATTAGAGGAATTTTGCGTTCTGCTCTGTAGTATGGTTTTTCCCATTTGATACCATTTGCTTTGCAGTAGTAGTTGTAGTTGTTGGCGTGTTTCTGTTTGGTGTTGTTGGATAATTTCAAGTTTGCGATAAATGCTTTTACGCTTTCTGGATTGTTTAAGTCTGCGTTTTGGCTTATTTGTCGAAAGCTGGATGCTATTGACTTTAATGTACTTTCAGCTAATCCAGAGTTCTTGCATTTGAGTAATGTATTTATTATTCTATTTCTAGTTTCGTTTGTGCTGGGGTCGTCGTCTAGTTTGGTCAAAAGCGGGTATCTCTGGCTCTGGGCATATTTGCTGGTCAAGGATACCAGCCTGGGGCGCTGGCGATCCGGGGTTCAAATCCCCGCGACCCCAC
>JAOUPS010000151.1 GCA_029879735.1 Candidatus Bathyarchaeota archaeon
ATCAACATCGGAGTGTTTTGCGACTGTGCGTATGCGTTCTTTGATTTCATCTGTGACATGCGGGACAATTTGAACACATCTTCCAAGGAAATCGCCTCGCCTCTCTTTTTCGATAACCGCCTTGTAAACCATGCCCGTCGTGATGTTGTTCGTTTTTCTCAAGTTTAAGTCAAGAAAACGTTCATACCCTCCCAAATCTAAATCCGTCTCGCCTCCGTCATCAGTTACATAGACTTCGCCATGCATGTACGGATTCATCGTTCCAGCGTCAACATTCACGTAAGGATCAATCTTTACAGCAGTAACTTTGAAGCATCTTACTTGAAGCATCTTACCTATTGAAGAAGTCACAATACCCTTACCAACCGAGCTTAAAACGCCGCCCGTGACAAAAATATACTTAACCATGCCTAGCTTTTCCTCGCAATAATCTAAGCCTTTCAACGGCATTAATAAAACTTTTTTGCGTTCGTTACATGGATAGTCTATGACACGTTTTTCATCTGATTGATGATGATGCAGATTTTTTCAGGGTTGTTTGAAGAGAAGACAAAGAATCTGCCTTTTCGTCGGATTATTTTAACCGCCTCGCCAAATGATGCTACGTAAGCCCAGGAGCCATCGGTAAGGCAATACCTGATGCCTACACCTCCATATTTCCAGAGAGCGGCTTTTGTGTGTTCACAAGAGGCTATATTTGATATCGGAATACGTTTGTGATTGAAAAAGCCGTAATTGATTAGAAGTTCCTTGGTTGTCACTTGTATCTGTATACCTCGATAATTCCAAAATAAAAACAACACAAACGCTAGAGCAGATGCTAGGACAACAATTAGAAAGGGATTTTGAACAGCAACGCCAACCGCGATTGTTATCAATAAAACGCATAAAGTAAGTAAACAAACAGATGCCGCTAAGGTTTTCATGAACGTGCCTGCTGGAACCCACTCAAAGTATACAACGTTCTCCATGTTAACTCCGACTGCGATACAATGAGCGAGGTTCAGATTAATCTTTTGAAAACTTGTGACTCATCAATAAACATAAGAAGCAGGCTACATTTTTAAAGGGGGAGAACCATTATGTTTCTTCTGGGGAGCAACAACGCTAACATGGGAAATACTGCTTTCAGTCTTGCTAGCGGCCTCTCTTTCTGTCATTATTGGTCTGATAACGTGTTTTCTATTAGCTTCGGATTGGCGAATAAAGCCATTACGAGATATGTATGAGAGACTTTATGAAAAAATAAGACGGAGTAGAACTTGAGGAAAGCGCGGGCACTAGAGGTATTTGTGTTTTTTCAGGGTCGGGATGACTTCCCTTGCTTTTTTGGTGAAAGCCTCAATTTCATCACGAGGAGGCTGCACATTCGCCTTAAACATATCTACTTGCAGAAATGGGCCAGGACGCTGATGTTCTCGTTGCGAAGAATTCCATGATGGCTGGAGTACAAAATGCAAGTGCCCAGGCATCCACCCGGCGTGTGACCAAAGGCAGACGTAAACCTGATCAGGCTTCAGAATAGCCTTGATAGTGGCTGCTACTCGGCACAGCAAGGGTCCTAACTCTCTCGCTTCCTCGTGGGTCAGTTCCCAGAAATGAACGCAGTGGCGGAAGGGTTTAACAATCAACGTGCCGACTCCAAGTGGCCCAATGCAATGCTCCACAACCCAGCGGGATGTGGCGTAGATCCTGCCACCCGGCAAGCCCAGCTTTCCGTTTGTTAGGTTACAAGCAAGGCACTCTTCCATTCGATCCCCTGTCTCGCGAGTGAGTCGCAACTACTTTCATTTTGATCGCAGATTAATAAGATTACTGATTAATTGCACTTGTTAAGAAAAATGAGAGTGAAATCTGGGGTGAGAGAGTATACACTTGATTCTGGTGAAAAATTGTCTGAATGGTTTCACAAGACTGCTAATGATAATTGCTAGTCCTACAGATATTATGAACTCCTTTTTTTACAATTGGCAAGTTCAATAGACTATGAAGGTTTAGCTGGGGCTATGCTTTTTGAAGATTATGTGGGCTGCGCTTCTGATTATGATCACTATTGCCGCTAGAATTAATAGCGTCGCTAGAAACGTCAACCACTCTATTGTCTCATCTTTCAGCATTAACAATATAAAGCCTGTGGCTGGCCAGAAGATTATGCTTGTGAGTGTTTCTGATTTCTTTGTAGGCTCTGCCTTAAGAGCGAATTTCAGAATCAACAGAAGAAACTGATATATGCCGAATGCGAAGCAAAAAAATGCTACTGACTCGTAAAGCGTCGGGTGAGGATTTTGTGGGGTTGGAAAATAGAAGTCTCCGCTGACCTGTTCAAGCTCGAAGTCTCTGAAGAAAGCCTCAATTTTGTCTGTCAAGTTCGGGGTGATCAAGAATATCGCGCCTACGATAACGAGGAAAGCACCAAAAGAAAGCCAACTCAAAAGCTGTTCATCTCTGCGCTTCAAACAAGCACCCCGTCACATCTGAGTAAACAATTTCTGTATATTAAAGTTGTGCAGAAAAAGATTGTTTCATCACTCCTAGTTCTTAGCGTCAATTTTTAGCTCAACGGTAGATCTCCAATGCTTAATCAATAATCTTAATTGTTTAAATTGTATTCTGTAACTGAGTGAAAATGAAAGTTTTGTTTGTGGAACCGCCAAAAGACTTCTGGTTTGTTATGGGAGAGTATTTGCCGCCTCCGTTGGGAATTCTTCAGCTTGCGGCTTATCTGGAAAA
>JAOUPS010000075.1 GCA_029879735.1 Candidatus Bathyarchaeota archaeon
TATTTCTTTCCATGATGCCATTCTTTTAATAATTGGTTTTCCGTTTATGCATGTTCCTCTGGACAAACCGAATTCTTCGATTGTTCTTCTGTCATCAGTCTTGACAATGTTAACAGTAACTCCCGGATACCTTTTTACATTTCTTTTAATATTATCAATCATCAACCTCGACCACGGACATTGACTGTTAAACAACGCATCTATCGTTACTTTGTTGTTTTCGTCAAAAGGTTTAGGTTTCGGGTAAATAAGTTCTGGCTGTACACCAGCGCCTAAATCAAGGAAAAGAAGAACTCGACTTCCATCTCTAGCGACTTCTTCAAACCCAAATCTCTTAAAGAAACTAGAGGGCATGTATTTTATGGAGGTTCCGAACCATCTATCGCCTTCATACGCGAGAACACTGGCTCCACCGAATTGTTTTGCTCTGTGAATGAAAGATTCAATGAGACATTTCGCTACTCCACTGTGCCAAAAAGGTGGCAGAACCCAAACACAATCAATGAAAAGTGAGTTCTTACCCTTTACAGGTTCAAGTGCGAATTCGATAGGCACACTTTCCAGCAAACCCTTTGGCACCTGTCCGTGCACTGCCAAATCTGCATGAAGCATGTTCCCTGCCCATTTGTAATGGATCCTTTCCATCTTAGGTTTTTCAAGCGCCACTAATATTTCAAGTCCCCTTTGCATCATCCTTCTGATCCAACAAATTCGGTCAGTCATGCCGCTTCTCATAGCTTCTCTGCTTTGTGGACCTATGCTAGGGTCAAGGCAAATTGCGCGAACGTAGTCTAACTCATCTTCCGTCATCTTTTGAATTTTCACAAACTTTTCCTCTCTTTGGAAAACCTCTTTAAAGCTCTACCCAATGCTCGGGGCCACTTGGATTTAATTCTAACGTACCGCTCCCTCGCTCTTCTTGCGTGGTGAAGCAACCTAGCAATGCTTTAAGCTTTTTATTCGCCACTTGTCGAGAATAAAAGCTGCGTCACACACTTGCTGTGCTTTTCCTAAAGCTTTATTTCACAACTGTCGCTGTCAAGGAAGCTACGGGCTCTTGTTTTCCCGAGGTAACATAAGCCAAACACAGGTTTGGTGAATTATGTGCTGCACCAATCTTACCGTGAATATCGACGGCAATCAAACCCATAGAATTGTATGTAGCTGCTAACCTTTGATTAACAAGCCTTATCGCAAGCTCAACAGCTTCTTGCGCTGTCTTTCCACTCTCCATATAACTGCAAACGGTCTTCGCCAAAACCAGTCTTATCGCTATTTCGCCAACACCAGTAGCTGAACACGCTCCAGCTTGGTTGTCCGCGTATGTGCCGCATCCAATCAACGGTGAATCTCCGATTCTTCCAGGAAGTTTTAACGGAAAACCTCCCGTTGAGGTTGCGGCTGCAACATTCCCATTTTTATCTAGGGCAACCGCTCCCACAGTTTCAAGCCTGAACAATTCGGGGCGATCCTTGATTAAACTAACCAGCTTTGGTAATTCAAACTTTCCCTCGAGCAAGGCTTTCCTCTGCTCTTCATAATACTTTAGCCTAAGCGCTGTGGTGGATTTTCTTCTTTCAAGATTAAAGGTTTTCGCGAGTTTTTCCGCGCCTTCGCCAACCACAAAAACATGATCTGTTTTCTCCATGACAACCCTTGCTAAACGAACGGGATTTTTAACATCTTTCAGAAGCCCAACGGCTCCGGCCTGCAGCGTCTCTCCATCCATAATGGATGCTTCCATTTCAACGCGTTTCTCTATGTTTAAACTTGAGCCGTAACCAGCATTGAATGTGCCTTCATCTTCCATGACCTCTACAGCTTCTATGACGCTGTCAACAGCGCTTCCACCGTGTTTAAGAATGTGAAAACCGGTTTTTGCAGCCTTTTTGACTCCCTCTAACCCGGCTTGGCTTCGTTCAGGACGCCACGTTCCAGCACCGCCGTGAACAACAATTACTGGTTTTCGCGCTTGAGTCAATGTCGCTTCCTCTGTTAAGTCGAATCAATAAGAACCCGTGCAGTTTAAAAGTTTAAGCCTACTGTTTTAGCCATCAAAATGGATAAATCCTTGTAATAGAATATTAAACTGGGATGATGTGAGGCGACGGCTAGGAGCCTACAAGCTGTGAAGAAGCCACTAACCTGCACTGACCTCAAACTCAATTATAAGCAATTTTTAACAAGGCACCGTATCCATTGGAAATGTTAAATTTGCCTGTAAAAGATAATAATACACGGAGTTTGGAGCAGAGGTGTAAAATATGCTTAGAGATTTTAACCTTTTAGCTACTACTTCTCGTGGAAACGAGGGTAACGCTTGCTCTGAGTTGTGGCACTTACTTGGAGACATAGGGGATTCAGCACCAACTGTTGACAAGACCAGAGTTTCTGGCCTGATCGCTGTGAAAACTGTTTTTAACTCTCTTGAGGTTATAGAAAAGTTTCGCGAAATCTTGCGCGAACGTCCCTACGAGTTTCGCTATACACTCAGAATTATTCCAATCGAGAAGGTTGTCCACACCGATTTAGGCGAAATTCAAAGGGCAGCCACAGACCTCAGCTCAAAGATAGGAGAAAATGAAACCTTTCGTGTCACCGTTGAGAAACGTTTCACAGAAGCCTCCACTCAAGACATCGTTGAAGCGGCTGCGGCGAACTTTGAGAGAAAAGTTGATCTCAACAACCCTGACAAAATCCTGTTGATTGAGGTTGTAGGCGGATTTACTGGAATATCAGTGATAAAACCAGATGACATTTTATCCGTTATGAAGGAAAAACTGCTGTAGGTTAATGTTGAGTTGAAAGTAATGCCATTCGTTCAATGACAAGGTCTGTTAGGGCTCTTTCTAAATCATCTTTTTTCACGATGGTTTTTAGCTCTACGCTTGAAATTTCAAAGATTTTTTGGACGATTGTTCCCTTTTCCTCTGATAATTCAAGAACTGCGTCATCGGGCTCTGACTTGACATGTTTTGAAACCATTGATAAGACTGATTTTATCGTTTCTGGTTTTTCTCCAATTATCAGCACCGCTATTTTGGATGAATCGGGTTTGATTCCGAGAAGTTTCATTGCTTTCAAGATTTGGCGTTGAGCAGAAGCGTAAAGCATTGTTTCCATTGCTACGCTTTTTGAAATGTTTTCCTTATTCTTGAACGCTGTCAGCGCATTCAAAGCTGCAAAGTATAGATGTTGCCATGTAGCCACGAATTTCGCGTCAAAGAATTGAATTTCCACGTTTAACGGTTTTTCTTTACGGGTCATCTTCAAAAATTCTTCGATGTCCCTAATTCGCACGTTCCTGAAGCCAGTTATCTCAACCTGCCTTCTAAATTCTTCAATGTATTTTAGCAATTCTCTTCCTCGAGAATTTCTTTCAAAAATCTTCTAACAAGTTCTGCGGATATCCCAGCCTTTACAAGCTTCGCGGTTTCTTCTTCTGCAGTTTTCCCTTTTTCCCTGCATTTTTTAACGATTTTGCGGATGGTCTCCTTAATTTCCCATGGGAAAACTATCCAGCGGCTTGTCTCCTTTTCGTAATAGTCTGGTTTAACAATGCTCCAAGGCTTGTAGTAAACCGTGGCTACTTTAACCTCCGCAGCCCCTTCTCCGATAATGTGCTCTTTCACAAGTTTTAGGCTTTTGCCAGTGTCGGCAACCTCGTCTACAATGAGCACTTTTTTTCCAGCGACAGTCATAGAGACTGGCTGTGTTATGACGGGTTCTCCCTTTGTCTCTGCAACCCCCAAATAAAATTCGGCTTTAACATTCGCAAGGTTTGGATTACCCAGCAAGTCTGAGAGCACTCTGGCCGGAGGCCACCCTCCCCGAGAAACACCCACAATTATGTCTGGTTTAAACCCGTTTTTCCGGATTTTTTCAGCCAAGTTCAGAAGCATTTCATAAATTTGATTCCATGTTGGAACCTCAAATTCTATTTCCGAACGCACTGTGCCGTCTTCCCCCTTAAACGTTTCTAGTTTGCTAGGTTCTAGCAAATAACACATAAATTCTTTGTCTTAAAAGTAAATTCTAATTACGCACTTTGTGCAAATAGTTGAAGGAAGGAAAGAAAGTTGAGGGAAATTGTTGAGTGTGTGCCTAACTTTAGCACTTCAGACCCGAAAATCGTTGAGTCAATCCTCAAACAAATTAAGAAAACCAAAAACGCTTTCTTACTTGACCACACCTTCGACGACTACTACAACAGGCTTGTTGTTAGCTTCGTCGGCAACAAGGAATCAGTGATTGAGGCTGCGTTAAGCGCCGCGTTTAAAGCCGTAGAGCTGATTGACATGCGAAAACATAAGGGGCAGCATCCACGCATAGGCGCAGTTGACGTTGTACCGTTCATGCCAATAAAAAGCGTTACAATGGGGGGCTGCATTGAACTTGCGAGGAGATTTGGACAAACCCTAGCTGAGAAATGCGGCGTGCCAGTTTACCTTTATGGCGAGGCAGCAACAAAAGCTGAGCGGAGAGATTTGGACTGGATACGTAAGGGAGAATACGAAAAGTTGGCTGAGATGATTGTTAAGCCTGAACGTAAACCAGACTTTGGTCCAGCTAAGTCTCACCCTACAGCGGGTGTAACAGTCACTGGCGCCCGTAAGATCATGGCTGGCTTCAATGTTAATTTGGGTACGGCTGATCTGAAGGTTGCTAAGAAGATTGCTAAGGCTTTACATGCTGAAAAGGGTGGTTTTTCAAATGTTAAGGCTATGGCTGCTTTTATTCCAGAGAAAAATATTACGCAGATTGGCATGAGTGTAACAGATTTTGAGAAGACCCCGCTTTACCGAGTTTTTGAACTGCTTAAGGTGGAGGCTGCCCGCTACAACGTGCCAATAATCAGTTCAGAATTCTGCGGCATGGCACCTTTAAAGGCTTTAATTGACATAGCTGCATGCTATCTGAAAATTGACAAATTGACTGAAGAACGCGTATTAGAAATGGCCGTGCAAAACGCGATAGAAAAAGGCGAAGGCAAAAGTAATAGTTAAAATGTTAATGGATCATTTTGAGTTTTAATCCGAATTCTAGCCGAACTTCTTTTCTTCTTATGTCTTCATCAGAGTAAGCAGCAACATCAAAACCAATCAATTAGAATCCAGTAATAGTGAATCTTTTAATATAATACGCCAATTGAATATAGAGAAAGGTGGTGTTTAGAATGACTCTTTCAATTAAATGGCTTGGTCACGCCAGTTTTCAAATCAAGGCTGAAGGAAAAACCATCTACGTTGACCCTTATGAGGGTGAATACTCTGAAAAAGCGGACTTGATACTGGTGACGCACTCGCATTCTGATCATTGTGATGCATCTAAAATTCGAAGGGTTCGTAAGACCGAAACGGTGATAATTGCTCCTGAGGACTGTTTTTCGAAAATAGGTGGAAGCGTTAAGTCTCTTAAACCTGGGGAAGAGACGACTTTTGGTAACGTAATGGTTAGGGCTGTCGAAGCCTACAATTACAAGCGTTTTAGGTCTCCTGGCAATCCGTTCCATCCGAAGGGGTATGGAGTTGGCTACTTGATAACGGCTGAAGGTAAAACTGTCTACCATGCTGGAGACACGGACTTTATCCCTGAAATTAGGCAGCTTGGGCATGTGGTTGTGGCTTTGCTTCCGAGCGGAGGCACGTACACGATGGATAATGTTGAGGCCGCCGAGGCTGCATTGGCAATTAACCCTGAAATTGCGATACCCATGCATCGTTGGGACACAGATCCGGAAGAGTTCAGGAAGAAGGTGGAAGCCAACTCGAACATCAAGGTTGTGGTATTGCGGGAAGGCGAAGAGTATCAAGTGGTTTAGGGGATGGTTGCAGCTAAAAAGAGGAGGAAGCGAGCGAGAAAAGAAAAGGTAGACTTGCTCATAGTGAATGCTAACGAGCTTGTCACACTCAGTGGCGATAATCAGGAGCCGCGCACAGGAAAGCACATGCACAATCTTGGAATAATACGGAGGGGCGGCTTGGCAGTCAAGGATGGCAGGATAGTTGCTGTTGGAGAAACCTCTGAAATCAGGAAGGGATTCAGAGCTGAAAATGTGACAAGTGCCAGCGGGAAAATTGTTATGCCTGGCTTTGTTGACCCGCACACACACCTCGTTTTTGCTGGTTCGCGAGAGGATGAGTTTCAGATGAGGGTTGAGGGGGCTTCTTACATGGAGATTCTTGATGCCGGCGGCGGAATCCTAAAGACTGTTAGGGAAACTCGTAAGGCTGGTGTTGAAAAGCTTCTGGAGATGGGGTTTAAAACTCTGGATGTTATGTTAGAGCATGGTACAACAACTGTGGAGGCCAAAAGCGGTTATGGTTTAACCGTGAAGGACGAGTTGAAGATTTTGAGGGTTACGAAGCGTTTGAACCGGTTGCATGCCGTTGATGTTGTTCCAACTTTTTTGGGTGCTCACGCCATTCCGCGTGAATACAAGGGTAATCCACAAGGGTACGTTGACCTAATCACCGAGGAGATGATTCCGAAAGTAGCTGAAAGAAAGCTTGCGGAATTTTGCGACG
This sequence comes from Candidatus Bathyarchaeota archaeon, assembly GCA_029879735.1. Lineage (GTDB taxonomy): Archaea > Thermoproteota > Bathyarchaeia > Bathyarchaeales > Bathycorpusculaceae > JAOUPS01. The sequence continues at coordinate 6,528 of JAOUPS010000075.1, forward strand.
TTTTCTGCGAGAAAGGCATTTTCAGTTTGGGGCGGACTAGGCGTATTTTGGTTGCTGGCAAGAGTCACAACTTAAAGCCTAAGGTTCACGCTGACGAGATGAGCAGACTGGGTGGCGCTGAGCTCGCGGCTGATATTGGAGCTGTTTCCGCTGGACATCTGCTTTTCTCTTCCGATGACGGCGTTAAGGCCATGGCCAGTAAAGGTGTGATTGCGGTTTTGCTCCCAGCGGCAGCCTTTAGCTTGATGACTGGGCGGTATGCGGAAGCCAGAAAAATGATTAATCTTGGTGTTCCTGTGGCTTTGGGAACCGATTTTAATCCTAGCTGTTGGTTTGAGAGTCAACAGTTGGTTATAGCCTTTGCTTGTCATTTTATGAGGTTGACGCCTGCTGAAGCCATAACAGCGGCCACTATTAACGCTGCTCACGCCATAGGTAGAGCAGGCGAAGTTGGCAGTTTGGAGGTTGGCAAAAAAGCTGACATTATTGTTTTGGGTGTGCCGAATCACAAGTTTCTTGGCTATCGTTTCGGGGTGAACCTTGTTGATAAGGTGGTGAAGAATGGGAGAATTGTGGTGGACAGGGAAGCGAGTCAAAGCGGCTTTTTCTTTTAGAATAGAACAAAAATATGGGTGAAAGGTGCGTTCGCATCCTTTTACTGTGCGGGCAAAGAATTATAACATGTTTTCACCATTTTGGTTTATTGTGAATTGGCTTGTTTAAGATTGAGAAGCCTGTTAAATGTTTGACTGGCCCAGAACTGCACTGTAAGAACTGGCAGATTGAGGGCGTTTTGCGTATGCTTTTTAACGTTGTTGATCCTGAAGTGGCTAAAGATGCTGAGAGACTCATTGTTTATGGCGGGACTGGTAAGGCGGCTAGAAACTGGGAGTGTTTTGAGCGTATTGTGGAGACTTTAACGGAGCTTGAATCTAACGAAACAATGCTTGTGCAAAGCGGCAAACCCGTGGCTGTTTTTAGGACCCATGAGTGGGCGCCGAGGGCTTTGTTGGTTAATAGTATGCTTGTGCCGAAATGGGCTACTTGGGATTATTTTTATGAGTTGGAGCAGAAGGGTCTGATCATGTTTGGGCAGATGACTGCTGGTTCTTGGGCTTACATTGGTACGCAGGGCATACTGCAGGGCACTTATGAAACGCTTGCTGCTGTTGCGAAGGAACATTTCGGCGGAACTTTGAGTGGAAGGCTCGTTTTGACCGCTGGTTTGGGCGAGATGGGTGGTGCTCAGCCTTTGGCTGTTACCATGAATGACGGTGTTGCGTTGGTTGTTGAGATTGACAAGCACATGATCGAGCGTAGGCTTAAACATGGTTATTTGGAAATGTGGACTGACAGTTTGGATGAAGCTGTGAAGTTGGCTTCGGAGGCTAAGCATGAAGGCACTCCCAAAAGTATTGGTTTGTTGGGTAACGCTGCTGAGGTGCATCCCGAACTTCTGCGTAAAGGCATAATTCCAGATGTTTTGACTGACCAGACTGCCGCTCATGACCCGTTGAATGGTTATTACCCTGCTGGCTTGTCTAAGGAGGAGGCGGATGAGCTTAGAAAGAATGATCCGAAGGGGTATATGCATCGTTCAAGTGAGAGCATGCGTGTTCAAGTAGAAGCCATGGTTGAGATGATGAAGAGAGGCGCCATAACATTCGAGTACGGAAATAACCTGCGACAACAAGCCTACAACGCCGGATTCAAAGAAGCATTTACCTATCAAGGATTTGTTCCACGTTATATTAGGCCCATGTTTTTTGAGGGCCGTGGGCCTTTCCGTTGGACTTCGCTTGTTGGTGATCCAGAAGACATCTACACGCTTGACGATGTGATTTTGAAAGAGTTTGCTTATAATAAGGAGTTGTGTCGTTGGATACGGAAAGCAAAGAAACAGGTGAGGTTTCAGGGTTTGCCGGCACGGGTTTGCTGGCTTGGCTTCGGCGAGAGGGCTCGTTTTGGGAAGTTGATGAATGCCATGGTTGCTAGCGGGAAGCTTTCTGGACCGGTATGGATTGGTCGTGATCATCTGGATGGTGGGAGTGTTGCTTCTCCCAACCGTGAAACTGAGGGCATGAAGGATGGAAGCGATGCGATTGCGGATTGGCCTATACTTAATGCTTTATTGAATGCTGTCGGTGGAGCTACATGGGTTTCTGTTCATCACGGTGGAGGCGTGGGCATAGGCTATAGCATTCATGCTGGTATGTGTTTGGTGGCTGACGGCACAAAAGAAGCGGAGAAACGTTTGGTAACTGTGTTGACAACGGATCCTGGAACAGCTATAGTCAGGCATGCGGATGCCGGTTACGAGAAGGCTCAAAAGATTGCGAAGGAGAGGGGCATTAAAATGCCCATGTTGCGGTAGTGTTCTTTATGAAGCATGTGGGTGCATGCGGCATATGCTGTGATGTTTGCGAGCTTCATAAAAAGTTGGGGTGCGTTTGCAGTTCTGGGATTGAGGAGATAGCTAAGGAGAAGGTGAGAACTCAATGGGGTGGTAGAGGAATTCTCTGCTTAGTTTTGGATTGTGCTGTAAAGCGTGGAGTTGCATATTGCATGAGAGACTGCGAAGAATTTCCATGTGAAAAGTATTTTGAATGGCTCTTTCCCTATGGTGAGGCATACCTAGAAATGCACATAAAAAGAGAAACTCAGCAAGAGAAAGAGGAAAAATAGCAGAAGAAAGGGGAATCAAAATGCTAATCCAGAAATGACAATGGAGAGCATTTTTCAAACGTTGAATGGAGAGTTGGAAAGGGATAGAAGAAATTGAGAAGCTGGAAAATCATAAAAGTCCTTTTGTGGCGATAAATAAACCTCTGCAACCATCCCATAATTTTTCTTTCAAGAACTTTATGTCTTTAAACCGAGTTGACTCAGATGCTTTGATATAATCTTGATGATCTAAAGCTAACATCTTATGAATTTCTCTAACGTGTCTAATTTCTCCTTTTTCTCCAATTAAGTAGTGCATAAGAATTAACCATTTTGATCTTACAATTCTACTTGTTGCCATTCTAACTAGTTTTACTTTTTCATCTTCATAGGTGTCTAAATAAATTCCCTTTTTGAAGTCTTTCTTGAAAATCCAAGGTTCCACTATCACCAGCCCTTTGTCATTCAGGTGTTCGTAGAAGTTTTCAAGCGTTTTTACTAATTTAGTGAAGGTTTGAACATAACCAATAGAACTAAACAAACAAACTATTACATCGAACCTTTCCTTTAGTTTGAAATTTATCATATTGGCTACTTTAAATTCGGCGTTTGGGACCTTATTCTTCGCAGTTTTAATCATGTTTCTGTTTATATCTATCCCCGTGCATTGAAAGTCTGAAGAGAGGTATTTTAGATGTTCTCCCGTTCCGCAACCAACATCGAGTAAAGTTCTTGATTGTTTCCTCTCAGATTGTTTTATGACGCCCTTAATAGTCTCAGCTTCCTTTTGGTAGTCTTTTTTCGTTAGATAAATCTGATCGTAATATTTTGCATAGATTCTCAAAGC
>JAOUPS010000076.1 GCA_029879735.1 Candidatus Bathyarchaeota archaeon
TTTCTACTATTCTCATTCTGTTTTCGGTGTCTCCTCCATATTCATCGGTTCTTCGATTTGTGTAAGGTGAGAGAAATTCGCTCAAAAGGTATCCATGGGCACCGTGTAGTTGAACAGCGTCAAAACCAGCTTCCTTTGCTCTTCTAGCTGCTTCAGCGAAAGCTTCAATGGTTTCTTCAATTTCTTCGGATGTCATTTCTCTTGGCATTTTGTATATGACAGGCTCGTAAACAGAAGATGGAGCCAAGGGAGTCTCTACCAGGACAGTTTGACGCCCACAGTGAACCAGTTGAACCGCAACCTTGCAGCCATCGCCGTACTTGTGCACTGTGTCCGCTATCCTTTTCAATCCAGGAATGAAGCCATCTCTATCTATTCCTGCCATGTAAGGAGCACCTTTGCCGATTTGTTGAACATACATATATCCGGTGATTATCAATCCAGTTCCTCCTTTAGCCAAATTCTTGTACAATTCCACGAGTTTGTCTGTAACCTTACCATCTTCAGAAGCCATACCCTCATAAGTTGCAGATCTAACAAACCGGTTTTTGATCAACACTCCGCCGATTTCCTTAGGACTGAAAACCTTCAATACATCTCTGTTGTCTGTGATCACATCCATTTTAGCACTTCCAATCTCACTCTCTATGTAAAAAATCGTGCTATTTACAACTATCCCACTAAACCTCGTTGCACATAAACTAGCGCGCGCTAGTTAAAATCCTGCTTTTATTAGGTTGCGTGGTTTCATAAGTTCTCTTAAAACTATTGTCGCATAGGAACCGCGATACAGCGTGAAGCCTACCTCTGCTTTACGTCTTGAAGGATTGATGGCGTCTTCTGAGATCTCGTCTAACAAGAAACTATTCAGCGGGGCTATGGCCGGTCGCAGTTCTCCCCTTGCGCTGATTTCGGGCATGACGGCAATTCTGAAGTTTTCCGGAGAGATTCCCTCTTCTTGCAGGATTTGTCTTTCGATCTCTCCCTGAACTCCATTGGATGGTTGCTGCTTGAAGCCTATTAAGGGGATTGCTAACCGCATTTTCCCAGCTTGGATTGCTGTACTGATCTCTACGAGTGTTCTTGTAGTTACTGTCTTATGCATTTTTGACATTGGCAGTCCGGAACGTTCCACGTTCACAACATAATCTCCCACTTCAGCCCTGTTCAGCGGAAGCCCCTTTCCTATTCTTCTGCTCAAGGACTTATTGAACAGGTAAGCTTGGTAGGCTTGGGGAAAAAGCCTCCTCAGTTTTATTTGCAGTCGTCTAAAGGCTCCCACGAAATCGTCTGATTTTTTGGCAAGACACTTGAGCATCAAACGTTCGTAATGTAGTTGCCTTGGAAAAACCTTTAGGGCCTGTTTGAAGTCTTGTGTTACCTGTAGTTGCTCGCGTGCCTTTCTGGAATCTGGATGCTCATGTGGACTTGGCTTCGCCAGAAACAACATTGCAGCTTTCTTAAAATTTCCTTGCACGATGGCTTTTCCAACCAGATGCGTTATTGGGCGAATTGTGCCGAACCGTTGGTGACCGAAAAAGTTTGGAACTCCGCCGACTGCCTCAAGCTCTTCAATGGTTTTTGTTATCCGCCCTTTGATGGCGGGTTTTGAGTAGCTCATGGCTCTGACGGTTATGTGAAAATGATTTCCCAAGAGATAGTAGGATGAAAGTTTGCTGTGGAAATAGCCTATTGGACGGATTTCTATGTCTTTAACTTGAACTTTTTGAATTTCTTCGGCTGATACGCCTTCAACTGTGATGTGTTGGGCGGTGACAGCCTTCGCATCCTTTATCCCGGCAATTTGAATGTGTTTTGTGCTTACGCCTAACTGTTTGGCGACTGCCTTAAGAGCTAAAAACATGTCCCATTTCCGCTTAACTAAAACGCATAGCAGATAACGGTTTCTGTTTATGGAAGACCCTAATGCTCCATCCTTAACATGGCTCTCAGAAAGGTTGACTTCCGCTCTGGAACCATCAACCAAAACTTCCTCAACAACGAAATCTTCAGCATACTGCCGAATTACCCCACCAATACCTGAAGAACCTGTAACATAAACCTCAATTCCTATGAACTTCTCCAATTTAGGAACAAACAAAGCTTGTGCCCTTCTAGAGAAGGTGAAGCATGCCTGTTATTTTGTCTATCTTTTCGGTGGGTGCTGGACCGATTCCCAAGCATGTTATTGTCTCGGGGGGAACTTCTGTAAGGCCTCTGTCGATGATTAATGCACGTGGTAGTGCCAACTCTTTCGCCTGTTTTTCCAGTTCCAGCAGTTCCTTTTCACTTTTCACTTTAACAGCTATTTTGCATTGCCCCTCTCTCACCCAAGCCTTCAACCATTCTTTCTGGTGTTTGCGGGCATCCTCTGCAGCTGAAACCGCAGCGTGTCCGGCCTGCGCCGCAATTTTTCCCTTACCCATTTCCAAGTCAGAACGGAAAACGATAACCTGTTTATAACGGAATTCAGACATCTCTTTTCAACTGTGTTTAAGTTTTATTCTTTATAATTTTAAGGATTCGCAGACAAGTATGAAAAGAGGAAATAGAGAAGGGCTACAGAAAATCGAGGATTCCATAGCATACGCAAAAGGGAGCGTCCCTGAAAATCTATGTCTTCAATGTTTTGAAGTGTTTTGTCTAGGCCGATTTTTGTGCAAAAAGTAATTGCGTTGTCAATTCTATCATCCGACAGTGCATTAAGCATCCTCCTTGTTTTAAGCATAAACTTCGCGTCAAATCCCAAAATCTCGTCACATTTTCTCTGGTACTCGCTCAGGGTTTCTGATGAAAAATCGTTTTTATGCAAAGCCACATAAGCAGCTTCAGCCGCAACCCTTGCACACATCATCCCGAATATTACGCCGCCGCCTGTTGTAGGCTTCACTTGTGAGGCTGCGTCTCCCACGGCTAGGAATCCGTTTGAATAAGTTTGTGGAATGGGGCCACCAAGCGGTATGGGATGAAAGGAGATTTGCGAGAGTTTTGCTGTGCATAATTTTTTTGATGCTGTCGGATGTTTACGCATCAGCTTTTGCAAGAGCCTTTTTGGATTCCCAGTATTTGTTGCTAATCCAACATTTGCTTTTCCATCAGGTTTAGGGATCAACCACGCGTACAAACCGGGAGCATAATCCTTTCCAAGATAAACCTCCACCATGTCGGTTTTCAAATCTTTAACGTTTTCCGCTTCAGCCTGCACAGCGCTAACAAGCATATCAGGGCTAGATGCTAGCAAACCTGCCTGCCTCAAAATTCTTGAAGACACCCCCTCAGCATCCACCACAACCTTGGCTGAAAGCCTTTCTCTAGACTTCCCACGCCTAACAATAACGCCTTTCACAAAATCATCTTCAGTTATCAGAGATTCAACCATGGAATTCAGAGAGTAGTGTGCTCCAGCGTCCTCCGCCATCTCATCAACATGTTTATCGAAGAGGACGCGGCTGACAGCGCATGTCACTGGCGAAGAAAGGCGTATGGAAAATTCTTTCCCATTTGGGGAGTAAAAAATTGCGCCGTAGAAGGTGTTTTCAACAATTTCTGAAGGCAGCGGATACAATCCCAAAAGTTTTAGACCGCTGACGCTCAAGTGACCGGCACAATGAGATGGAACGCCGATTTCACCATGCTCCTCAAAAACTCTTACGTTGACTCCGAGTTTTGCAAGATTCAAAGCCGTGAAGGAACCAGACGGCCCACCTCCAACAACAATTACGTCTGAAAAAAGTTTCATGCACTCCACGCTAAACCGTTTGATTCAAGATGGAAGGGCTATCCGCCGGTTACAAGCTCAACTCGTCTCTTCCCACGGGCCATAGAGGTTGTGCGGATTTTCCCACCGATCTCCAATCGCATCAAAAACTCGTTTAAGTCCTTAAAGCCTAAACCTTCAAACTCTTCAGTCAAAGCATCGAAAAGCTCGACATCTGTCATGGCGCCTTTCTTTTTCAAAATTTCCAACAAAACACAGTGGACAGGACGCGTCTTCCAGATTTTAGCGACCATGAACAGGACTCCTAAGCAACGGGTGTCGCTGGTTTCTGCACTTGCCTAACCTTCTGCATAAAGCCCTTGTACCATTTCTCCATGTCCGGCGAAATCGTTGGCCCAATCCCTTTCATCGCTCCCTGAAAATCCTCCATTGAGACTTCTTTAGCGTTAACGTCTCTTCTTAGGGCGTGCATGCCGGCTTCTCTGCAAAAGGCATCTATATCTGCCCCAGAATAATTCTGGGTTGTAGTGACTAAAAGTGCCAAGTCTATGTCGTCGGCCAGCGGCATATCCTTAATGTAGATTTTGAATATTTCAAGTCGACTTTTCTCATCAGGTGCAGGCACATATACCAGCCTGTCAAATCTTCCCGGACGAAGCACCGCTGGATCCACAATGTCTGGTCTGTTAGTGGCGGCTATGACAACTATGTCTTCTAAGGCTAGGATTCCATCCATTTCCGTTAGAAGTTGGCTGATGACACGTTCTGTCACACCGCTATCTGCGAAGCCTAAACCTCTTCGGGGCACAAGGGAGTCGATTTCATCGAAGAATATTACTGCTGGAGCTGCCATCCTAGCTTTTCTGAAGACCTCCCTTATGGCCTTCTCAGACTCTCCAACCCATTTCGAGAAGACTTCCGGACCCTTAATAGTTATGAAGTTGGCTTCACTTTCCGTCGCCACAGCCCTAGCCAAGAGGGTTTTACCGCAGCCAGGAGGCCCAAAAAGCAGGATCCCCTTCGGCGGCCTTATTCCGAGTCTCGTGAAGATCTCTGGGCGTTTCAGAGGCCACTCCACAGCCTCTTTAAGTTCTTGTTTGACTTCTTCTAGTCCACCTATGTCGTCCCAGTGAACCGTTGGCACCTCGATGTATACCTCGCGCATGGCCGTCGGCGTTATCTCCTTGTAAGCGTTGAGAAAGTCCTCCATTCTAATCTCCATCTTTTCAAGCACGCTTGGCGGTACGCGTTGCTCCTCCAAGTTTATTTGCGGCAGATACCTGCGCAGGGCTTTCATGGCTGTTTCTCTGCATAAAGCTGCAAGGTCTGCGCCCGTGTATCCATGGGTCATTTCAGACAATTTTTTAAGGATGACATCCTCTGCTAATGGCATTCCACGGGTGTGAATCTGCAGTATTTCGTATCTTCCTTGCTTGTCTGGGACACCTATCTCGATTTCCCTGTCGAATCTGCCTGGCCTGCGAAGGGCGGGATCTAAAGCGCCTCGCCTGTTTGTGGCGCCTATCACTATGACGTTTCCTCTTCCGGATAAGCCGTCCATTAATGCGAGAAGTTGTGCGACCACACGTCTTTCGACTTCTCCTGTGACTTCTTCACGTTTTGGTGCTATCGCGTCCAGTTCGTCGATGAATATTATGCCTGGAGAATTCTTTTGGCCTTGCTGGAAGATTTCCCTAAGCCTTGCTTCTGATTCTCCATAAAACTTGCTCATTATCTCTGGTCCGTTTATTGAGAAGAAGTTTGCTTCCGATTCGTTTGCTACGGCTCTAGCCAAGAGGGTTTTACCGCAGCCAGGAGGCCCATGAAGCAGCACTCCTTTGGGCGGCTCTATTCCTAACCTCTGGAACAGCTCGGGATGCCTTAGTGGAAGCTCAACCATTTCCCTTACTCTTTGAATTTCCTCGTGTAACCCTCCAATGTCTTCGTATGTTGTTCGCGGCAGTCCTCTTCCTTCAGGCGCTGGCTCGTTTAGAATGGTCAGTCTTGTTTCCGGTGTGACTTTTACAATGCCATGTGGTCGTATCTTTGTCACGGTGAAGGGTATAGCGTGCCCAAGCATCATAACAAGTGTTGTGTCGCCTTCAACAAGTGTTCTTTCCGTTAGGCGGTTTTTAACAAAGTTCATGAAGTCTTCGTCAACGTTCAGTCTCATATCCACCGGTGCCAAGGTGACGTTTAAGGCGTTTTTGACTTTGGCTGGTCTTACAACAACGTATTCGTTTATGGTTACTCCTGCGTTTTTACGGGTGAAACCGTCTATGCGCATTATTTCTCGGTTTTGGTCTTCGCTGTAGGCTGGCCACGCTATGGCTGATGTCGTTCTTTTACCAACTATTTCTACTACATCGCCTGCTGATATGCCGAGTTGCTGCATTGTCCTCTGGTCTATGCGAGCTATTCCCCTTCCAACGTCCCGCTGTCTTGCATCGCCAACACGCAATTGCACTTCAACCAATTAGAACACTTCCATAATCGTGCTGATACTGCTCGAAACAGAGTTTCATTCCTATATAAATGTTTAAGGCTATCTGCTTGTTCTACGCACCATACCAGGTTGCACTTGGCTTATCTCGCTTATCTCTTGAAATTTCTTCTCAAGCTCGTCAAGCACACCAGACTTGTCTTCTGGAATTTTTATGTTGGCGATTAAGACGTTTAAGCCATAGGCTATCGGCTCTTCGCCGAAGCCGTATATCGAAGCGAACTCTGGCAGACAATCCTCAATCTTCTTCTTCAGCTTATCAAAGTCAACGGTTATGTCCACTGGAAATATTTTGTAAGAGACTACAACACTACCCATTTTTCACCCTCCTTCTGCATTCTATGGCCCAACAAAACCGCATTTTGGACACTTATACGGGCGTCCAAACGCTCTGCATTTTGCACAGCGCCTTATCAGGATTTCCCCACAGTTTGGACAAAGAAACTTTGTGGCTTCTGTTCCAGGCGGTATCGGCTTGCCGCAGCTTGTGCACGTAACCAATGTCAGTGCCTCCGTTCTTTCAGTCATTTTCATTCCTCGGTGATGGTCTTGTAATTGGCAAGCTTCCTTATAAACCATGTTCGTTGAACATAATAAGATTACTCTAACGTTAGGACAAATTAGATTTCTTCAGCCACGCGCTAGAGGTTATGCGCCGAGATCAATACTCCAGAGTGCGGGCCTCGTATCCGTCTCGCTCCGGTATTTATTGAACACAAATACTTCGAGTTCACTGACAATCGCGACCACGACTGGATTGAAGAGTACTGTGAGCTGTGTCAGCACTGTGAGAAGGAGTGCCCAAGGTAAGCAATCTATAGCGAGAAGGTAGTCAACATCGACAACGTTCCTAGTGCGGGTGCAATGCGAACCTGCATTGATCGAGAGAGCTGTTTCGAGTATTTCCTAAGGACAATGGGTTGCTCTGTCTGTGCAAAGGTCTGTCCCTTCTCTAATGGGGTGACACCTATGAGCGCCTTAAGCAGTTGTTGAGAAGAAGACGACATGACTATGACACAGACCGTTATCTAGGGCTCGCGCGCGCGGACGATTACACTACATAGTAGTGAATTACCTTTTCCATTCGTTTGGGCAGATCATATTTGGCGGCAAGGCTCTTAATATACTCAACCATCTCCGGATGAATGCGTGCTATGTCTGTCATCGTGACAAGACCTACCAGCTCTTTGTTCTCTACAACTGGCAATTTCTTAATTCTTCTTTCAAACATTAACTTAACTGCTTCTTCCAAACCTGCCTCAGGTTCCACAACTACCAAAGGCTTAGACATAACATCCCCTACAAGTGTCTCATCAGGATTTCGACCTTTGACTACGACTCTCTTCAGAACGTCACGCTCAGTTAATATTCCCACGAAACTTCCTTTCTCCAGCACAACCAAGCAACCTACCTCATGATTATTCATTCGTTCAACCGCCTTCCTCAGATTCACACCAACGTCAACGGTTACTACCTTTGTAACCATCACATCTTTTACCTTCCGCAAGGCCTTCACCTTCCCGGAATATTCAAAGCGTTCAACATTTAAAAAAGTTCACAACCGCGTAATTGACATATGTTCTGCTGCAACTTGCAGAAGTATGCCAATTCACAAGAATTCTAGGGAGTTAACAGAAATCAAAGAGCGAACTATCACCACTAGTCTCAGGTTCTAGTCCTACCTTAGCGTGCAGATAACTTTTATAGGGTTTCGCCAATTAACTCGAATGGTTAAACCAATCTGGGATATGGTTATATGATTTTCAATAGGATCTTTGTCTTGGGGTCAGGAGCTGTAGGTAGCACTTTTGGGGCATTGTTATCGAGAAGAGAAGACGTCACTCTCATTGGAAGGAAAGCACATGTCGATGCGATAAATTCGAATGGCTTGTTTCTCTATGGAGAATTTGAGGGAAAATACAATGTCAAAGCAGATACTGAAATCAGGGAAATACCATCAAACAGTCTAGTAGTCTTATCGACTAAAGTCACGGGTTCTGAGAGAGCGATAGAGGGGATAAGACATCTGGTCAAAAAGGATACGATAATGCTACTTGTGCAGAATGGCCTCGGGATTGAAGAAATCGTCAAGAGAATCCTTCCAGATCACGAAGTCATTAGAGCCGTGGCGACGTTGGGAGCGGAATTTCTCGAACCCGGAAAAATCTCAAATGTCGTCTTGATAAGAATCGATCTCGAAAAATCAAGGAGCTCAGAAAAGATAGCTGCATTGCTAAAAGATTGTGGACTCGTCGCGGAGATCTCGGATAACATAAACATTCAGGTATGGACGAAATTAACGATAAACAGTGTGTTGAATCCTTTAACGGCAATCTTTCAGGTTAGAGGTAATGAAATCATAACTGATGCTTTGAAGCCAGTCAGACACGGCATAGTGGATGAATGTTTGGGAGTTGCCGAAGCGGAAGGAATCGAGATAGATCCGACCATTAAGGAAATGATAGATGAGGGAGTGTCCAATTTTTTCAATTACTCCTCGATGTGTCAAGACATGTTCAAAAAGAAGAAAACTGAGATAGATTTCTTGAATGGAAAGGTTGTTGAACTCGGTAAAAAACACAATATTCCAACGCCTTTCAATGAGTCAATGGTCTCGTTTATCAAATTCCTAGAGAGAAGAAGAATTAAATTTTAATTCTCTCTCTGCCATAATAGTAGTTACTCTATTTATCTGGATGTTCAAATCAAGAGACTATTGTTTCTTCAGAAATGCGTACAATATAGCCAAAACTCAAAGACCTTCACATATTTTTTTTCTGACGTCCTCAGTCAATTTTATTTCTGTATTCCTTAGCCTTGAAATCAATTCTTCCATTACTTTTATAGCGCGCGCGCTACACCACAAAGCTTGTTGCACGACTCATAATAAAATCCTTTTTTGGAATGCCCCACCCCCCTGCGCCACGCGAGGCGTGTTGATTGCAAAACCTTATGAAGAGTAATGTAATATTAGGATTGACCAGAAGGTTTGGAGGTGAGTTAATGGGGGAAGATCTCATTTTAGCGACGATGCCCATGATTCCGAAACGTGAAGTTGAGGAAGTTTTCGGAATCATATATGGTTCCAGTACGAGGACAAGGGGATTGGGAGGTAGATTTGTTTCAGGCATTCAGGCTATTACTGGAGGAAAAGGCACAGCATACGCAGAGGAAATTGAAAAAGCACGAAAAGAGGCTCTAGAAGATCTAAAGAATGAAGCTAAGAAATTGGGAGCTAACGGAGTTCTCTCTATAGACTTTGAAACGGCAGAGATTTTGGAAGGATTTATACTCGTAACTGCTTACGGGACAGCCGTTAAACTGAAATGAAGCGACTACAGTTAACAGTCAACCTTTTTTTCCTTCAACAAACGCGCGAGCGAGATTTCTAGATGGGCAATTCTGGGAGTCCATGCTTGACGTTCATCCCTGAAATACTTAGCCAACAGCTAAGCGCGCGCTATGAGGCGAAATTCCTCGATTTACATGACAGCATTCCATATGTTTACCGAGTGTGTAGCGGGTACTATAAGTCTCGTGAACTCATGGTAAAGTGTCGTCATGAAATCTTTGTCTTGCATTATCCTATTCGTCCACTTTTCACATTCTGCCATGTTCTCAAACTCCCAAACTTCAACATACCCACCGAAGTTACCACCAAGCATTTGAGCGAATAGTCTCCATGATTTTGCCTCTTTGAACTTCTCTGCGTTCTTTTCTTTCCATTCAACAAATTTCTTCGCGAACGCCATAAACTCCGCCTGCTTTTCTGGTTTTACTACATATGTCTCCACCATGAAAATAGTCATTCTTT
>JAOUPS010000015.1 GCA_029879735.1 Candidatus Bathyarchaeota archaeon
GCTGTTTTGTGGTTCCCATGAAAACTTTAATCGTGAAGGTTAAGGCGATTGAGGGTTACTGTGACACGCATAAAGTTGGAGACTGCTTCCGACTTGAAGGTGGAAAACTAAGCTTTCCAAGAGAAAATAAGCATGTTTGCATTTACGCCCTCTCCAGTTTGCTGCCACTACTGCCAGCTAAACAGAGGAAAATAGACGAGCCAGACGATTGGCTGCCAAAGGTTTTCGAGGTGGAATGCCCAGACCCTAAGGGAAGAGTAATCTGGGAAATAACCCACGAAGAATGACACTTTCAAGAATCTAGACAGTTCCTATGCTCCTTTCGGTATCCAAGTTTCATCCCAGAGTTCGGTTCTCCTCGAAGTACTTTTTTGCGTGTTCCTTCCTTAAGGTTCATGGTTTTCCTCTTTGGTCAAATAGTTTTGCGTGCGCAGAAAAGTTTAATTCGAATGATTCCATAAAGATTGTAGAGCTGGTTGAAGGTTGTAGGGACGCTATGACCGAGAGGAAAAGAGAAACTCCTTGGTTTTGGTATCTCTTGGCGATTGGTTTTCTGTATCTATTGGCTAGCCGCTTTGAACCGTTAAAGACGATCAATGAAATGTACCCTTTTCCGAATACGTTTAGCGCGTATGTGGTGGCCGTGTTTATATTAATCATCAGTGCCGCTGTCTGGTTTACACTTGCGTTTCGTAAAGGAAGAGCCATCCGCAAAGAGATCATGACAAAGAGAAAAAATGTGTAGCGCGTGCTACACGGATACCCGCCTAATAAAGCCAAACTAACATTCAACGTAAGATTCAGGAGCCTTAGAGTTTTTTATTTCCTCCAGCACTCCCTTAAGAATCGTCTTATAAACGTTTACGAACTCTTTCAGTTTCCCTTCTCCAGTTTTAGTCCACATGGGGCCGAAGTTCCCTCTCTCAACGTTCTTCAAATATTCTAGGAAGCATCGAACTTTCTCCTTTAAACTTTCTAGAAATAAAGAAATTTAACTTACACCCTACGTTCAGTTATATCTCTAGGTGCTAAGCTATGAATTCAAATCGAACAAGCAAGACTTCCAAAATTAAAGTAAAAAAAGCTGAAAAACCACCTTATGTTACCGACCGATCTAAGCTTCGCCGCTTCCACAGCAAAAACATAATTTTTGAAAGAGTTATGTGGGATTCATCATGGAAAGGCTACAAACAAATGTATGACAAAAAAGCGCTTGAGATCGTTGCAAATGGAAAACCTGGCTATTCAAGAATCGACTTTGCGTTAGCCTATGCCTCTTGGATAGTGCATGACGCTTTTGAAGGGGGGTTTTCATGGAAAAAAATCAAACTGTGTAAAACTTCATCAGCCTCCATTGGAATTGATTGGACAAGAACGAAACATGAAGTTGATGACCCACATAAGATGAGCACTCTTATCAAGCGAGCAGCAAAGCTTTTCGGTGCATCGTTGATTGGAGTCTGCAAGCTAAACAGAGACTGGCTGTACGCAGATGTTGATGTCCCTGAGAAATTTGAAAATGTTGTCGTTATGGCGGTTGAAATGGATGCGGATGGAATTGCAACTTCTCCAGCTGCTCCTGCCGCGGCTGCCACGGGAGTGGGATACTCAAAAATGGCTTTTATGCTCGCGGGCATGGGCGAGTTTATCCGAAATCTCGGATACGAAGCGATCCAGTGCGGAAACGATGCTGCTTTAAGCATTCCGCTTGCGATTGATGCTGGACTTGGGGAACTGGGTCGCAATGGCTTGTTGATAACGCCTCAATACGGACCAAGAGTTAGACTCTGCAAGATTTTCACAGACATTCCGCTGGAACCAGACAAGCCTATAGAGTTCGGCGTAAAAGAGTTCTGCAAAAAATGTAAGTTGTGCGCTGAACATTGCGAGAAAGAGGGAGGAGACGCAATTTCAATGGAAGACGAACCAAGCTTCGAAATAGCATGTAGATCCAACAATCCAGGAGCGTTGAAATGGTATGTCGATGTTGAACGATGCTACTTGTATTGGTGCGAAAACGGCATAGACTGCTCAACATGCATAAAGGCTTGTCCATACAACATAGCCTCAGCAAGAAAGGCCGATGTAACCCCTAAGGAATTCTGGAACCTTGTGTAGCCTTAAAACTCTGAAAATTCCTCCAGCTATTATGAGCACAAACACAAGAAGCCAATCAACAGTTTGTATGATTAGATAAGAATACAATACAAATGCTAAACTAAGCAGCATCATAGTCCAAAAGCCAACGCCTTCCGGTCTTTCCAAAAACCCTTTCATGCCCAAATTTTAAGCCTCCTTAAGTCAGCTCTTCGCCATAACAGCAAGAAACATGAAGAAAGGTAATGTAATAATTAAACCAAAATATAGCCTAAAAAGAACCACTGGATAGCCCAGTCGAGATACAGGATAACCTAAGACTCCACCTGCAGCACTACTTATTTGACACATTTCAGTATGCCCTTTTGTAGTTGTCCGAGGCATAGCACTTGTTCTTCTCTTCATGTAGAAACCCGCGCTAACTGCCGCAACCACAACGAAGGACCAACCGAGCAGGAAGAAAAGCCATGCTTCTGGCGATTTAGGGATGTAGCCTTGTGAATAATTATATTGAAGAACAAAGAAAAGCATGCCAGTAGCAAAACTTGCAATCCAAATTATTTCAAAGGTTCGAGCAGACAACACCATCGGTAATATCTCTCATATTAACATAATTGCTTTTTCTTAAAAACGTTCTCAGAACAACAATCTCTTAAGGGCATCGGGTTTTCTAGCGCGCGCGCTGGCGTAAGTTTTTCCAATTTTTCTTCACGGAAACGTTTTTATTGTATCTTATGAAAGAAGAGTTAAGGTGCTCCTTTGGCAGAAACGAATGAATATGATGTGATATTCGCCGCGTTGAAACATCCGGTGCGTCGCCAGATTCTGCTTCTTCTTGAGCAGAAGGGTGAAGTATCCTTTACAGACATTCAGAGTGCTGGGGGCATAAACGACACTGGCTTGCTTAGCTATCATTTGAAGGAGCTAGCGTTTCTGGTTGAACAGTCTGGGAGGGGGAAATACCGCCTTTCAGAGGTAGGGCAAACAAGCATGGTGCTTTTTCGAAAAGTTGAAAGAGAAAGACAGAGGTCAAGCACAGCGGTTCGTAGGGAACTTGAAAGATGGATTGGGAAAATCGTTTTCCTTTTCTTCATAGTAGGCGTCACTTTACTGGCCCCACTCAGCGTTGATATCTACGTGTCAGTCCAGAATCTGTATACTCCCAACCTCTCATTGGAACAACTGGTTGGTTTGTGTCTTGCTGGTCTTTCTGGTATGTTCTTTGGTGTGATATTGTTTGTCTTTTATGATCGACACTACTTTTCAAAGAATATGAAGACTAATATTGTTCACTCAACATTTTTTGCTGTGGGCATATCTTTGCTGTCGATTTCTACGGTTTATATGGTTCACAGGTTTGAACAAGCAGCCGCGGCAGGAGCAGCATCACCAAGCAACGTTGGAGGAACATGGTTATTAAGTATCTTGCGCACTGTCTCCTTCTTGGCAAGTGCCCCACTTGTAACTTATGGCATATGTAAATTCGCGAAAAGATACTAAAGTGGATCGGCGAGATGCTGGATTCAAACCCTATCCATGTTATTACATGAAAGACAGAATCCCGCGCGCCACTGGTGAAGGACTTGGAACGTGCTGAATAGTCATCTTCAACGAAAAACAAATCAGAGAGATGCTTAAAATACCAAATCATCTGAAGGTTGTTGCGCTTTTGGCTTTAGGCTTTCCAGGAAAGAAACTGGACATTTTGGCAAAGCTGGCTCACTTGTTAAGACCTAGAAGGAAATTGGAGAAATAGCCCACTTCGAAGAGTATGGCAAGGAGTTTACAGTTCCTCTATAGAATGTTGTGTGGCAACGACGGGTTTCTAAGTTTCTACTTTATAAATTGGTCAGATAATTACAAACATCTGGTTTTTTCTTTTTTTAGAAACTTATAAGGTTGGAAAGTTCACACATAAGCTATTGAAGTTCAATGGTGTTCAGATGTATATTTTGTTTTTCGTTTGCGTATTAGGTGTGATATCAACGATACCACTTCACTTTTTGTCAGTTGAGCACTTAAAACTTCGAGAAAAATACGGAAAGAAGAAAGGAACTAAAATCGGTGAGATTCTTGGTCTTATTTCAGGATGGGGTTTCTTCAACTTTTGGATGGGAATCTGGGCTTCACCTCAACCGAGATTTACTGTTCCAGTTCTTCAGAATCTATCAATCTCACTACCTTTTATCGATTTCTCAGTTCCTCTGCTTCACCTAGCGACATGCATACTCTTCCTCACACCAGGCGCCTTGCTCGCAATAAATGGCGTAAAGAAAACGACACTTAGGGTAGCAGAAACACACAGGACGGAGAGAATTGTTACCGAAGGGGCTTACTCCATCGTTAGACATCCGCAATATCTTGGTGGATTACTCGCACATGTCGGAATCTCCTTTCTGTTGTCTGCCCGGCATTCTTTGCTCTTCACTCCCCTGATGGTTGTACTTGTTTTTCTTATATCACGGAAAGAGGAGGAAGAGTTGGTTAGGGAATTTGGCAAAGAATACGAAGACTACAAGGAAAAGGTACCTATGTTGACGCCGAGATTATAAAGATCAAAATAACAGTTGATAAGGCATTGCTTCCTTTTCAAGTGCCTTGGCAAGTTCCATTTTCTTCCATGTAAAGAAATCGTTAGTCATCGCATATTCTAATCCATATTTTCTGTATACCCAATCTGCGTAATGATAGTTCATTCTGTCGATCAGCACATAATCTGCTTTTTCACTTAGTTGTGTTACTAAGGTTTCAGCTTTTGGGAGTAATGGTGCTATCATTGCGTAGGTTTTGACACCTGCAGAGTGCAGTGTCTCCAATGTTTCAATCCTGTCTTTAATCGGTGAGCATTTAGGTTCAAACATTTTCCTAATTGCGTCATCAGCTGTAGTGATTGTAAGTCCAACTTCAATATCATTGAATTTTTCCAGCAATCCCAGATCTCGCTTCACAAGAGGAGATTTTGTTTGAACTGTGATGGGCCAACCGTGTTCTGATAAGATCTTGAGACATCTTCTCGTTAGCGCATATTTCTTTTCAATTGGCTGGTAAGGATCGCACACTCCACTTATCCAAACTCTGCCAGATCGTTTTTTCTTTAACTCATGTTGTAGTAATCTTGCTGCATTGACTTTCACGTCGACAAATCTACCCCATTTCTCCCTATGACCAGTGAACCGTTTCATAAACCGTGCATAACAATAAGTGCATCCATGCTCACAACCAATGTAAGGATTAATCGTGTAATCAGAGACTTTGGATTTAGATAGGATGGTTTTTACGTATACTTCTTTGATGATCATAGAAACCACGAGTGGACTAATACCTTTCTAAGTTTCTACGTTATAAACTCGTTAAAAAAAGTTAGAAAGTTCTAATCTTTTCTTCTGGTTAGAAAGTTAATCTTGCACCTCAAAAGCCCCTTAGCCAGACTCTGACTACAGATATTATGACTACGATAATCATTACTACAGCCGCCAAGTTAAACAGCCAAGGAACACCCATGTTTCCTGCTTGTGCCATTGTGAACAAAATGACTATTATGGCAAATATTCCGAACAATGTAGTTGTAATTCGTTTCATAATTAACAATTAACACCTCTCAACCTAAATTCTTTTAGGACCTATGAGAATCGCATGTGCGATCACACAAGTTTCTAGGTTTCTAATCTACAACTATGTTAAATTTTTATAAAACTTCTATTCTTTCTTTGGTTAGAAAGTTATAAACTTAGAAAAAGTTAGATAAAAACCTGATAGGGAGAATCGGGTGTGAAAAGGTTAACTTTCTACGTTGTGGATGTGTTTGCGGAAGAAAGATATGCTGGAAATCAACTCGCAGTCTTTAGAAGTGCAAGGGCATTACCTGATACTGAAATGCAGAGAATTGCCAAGGAAATGAACTTTTCGGAGACTACTTTTGTTTTGTCAGATGAGAGGCGAAACGATGGATATGATGTCCGCATTTTTACGCCAAAAACAGAGTTGCCCTTTGCTGGTCATCCGACACTAGGAACAGCTTACGTGATACAACGCGAGATTGTAAAAGAACCTGTGGAGACTGTAATCCTGAATTTGAAGGTCGGGCAAATTCCAGTCACGTTCAGTTATGGTGGAAAAGATGCGGATATTTTGTGGATGAAACAATTGCAACCGACTTTTGGCCAAACTTTCGATACTGAGTCGATTTCCCAAGTTTTGAGTCTTGATGCCGAAGATATAGACAACAGATTCCCCATCCAGGACGTTTATACAGGCGTTCCCTCTATCATCGTTCCATTGAAAACATTAGATGCCGTGAAGCGAGCTAGGATAGATAAAGACAAATACTTCAGGTTTATCAAAGACACTCAAGCAAAAACAATACTAGTCTTTTGTCCAGAAACTTACAACAAGGAAAACGACTTGAATGTTCGATTCTTTGCTGATTACTATGGAGTCCCAGAAGATCCAGCCACAGGGTCTGCAAATGGTTGCTTAGCAGGATACCTAGTGAAGCACCGCTATTTTGGAAAAGACCAGATTAACGTTAGAGTTGAACAAGGGTATGAAATAGGGAGACCTTCTTTATTGCTTTTGAAGGCAGAAAACAGAGAAGGAAAAAAAGATGTATACGTCGGCGGAAGGGTTGTGATAATTGCCAAAGGAGAATTCGTTTAGATGAGGCCGATGTTATTCTTCAGATTTCAAAGACCTTCGCTTCAGCAACAACCGATGTAACTTCTCTATTCGCTCTTTATCGATGTAACCTCTGTGTGGACGAAAACCTCCTGAAAACCCTTTCGGAATATGCAATAGTTCATGAATCAACGTCTTTTCCTTATCTTTTCCGCTTAGCTTGTCATAACGTTCAGAGATAACTTCAATCACGTATGTCGGTGGCTTTCTTAGTGCTTCTTGCCATATCTTTCCCAATCCGTAGATACGAGCAATCACACGTTTAGATTTTGAACCATAGCTTCTGTAGCAATACACAAATTGAGGTACAACGTGAAAAAAATCCAACTTCTCTGCGATCTCATCCACCAATTTCTTGACATCAGATGCTTCAACATATCTTATTGTCAAACTTGATATCTCTCCTAATTCGATTTGAAGTCAAAGTTTCCAACCTTCTACTCTATAACTCAGTCAAAAATCATAAACTTCTACTTTTCTCCTCTGTTAGAAAGTTATAAACTTAGAAAGCTCTTCAAATATGCCTGTGGTGTTAGAATGAGAAAGTTGTATGTGGCTGTAGTCGTCGCAGTCTTGGTGATGATTATAGCTAGTTTTCTTGTCTGGAATTACTTGGACCAACTATCTGCTCTAAAGCATGAAACTGACAGATGGGCAGCTATACAGGATGTGAATGGTGACCGTATTGCTGTGGAGCCTACAAGTGATATTGTTTGGGAGCAACTGGTCCAGCTGCATGAGAACAAGAGTGAAAGATTTGTTGGCAGTATCATAGAAGAATACGGTAACAAGTGGGGATTTCGCTTCAAACCAGAAAACATTACTATCGCAGAGGTCACTGTTGAGGGAATGCAGGCAACGATGAGACACATTAGCGAAGATTTGGATTATTGGTTGGAACTAGGATTGATAGTTTACGTTTCGGCAACAGTCACCGAAATACATAGTGAAGCGGAATCATCCGAGGTACAGTTCTAAATGAGTGACAGGCAAATCTCCTTGTTGATGTTTTCTTCTTCTATTGGTTAGAAATAATTGAGTGACCAGACATGAAGTTTTGCAACGAGTGCGGCTCCTACATGAAGAAGACTAAGAACGGCTTCCAGTGTCGAAAATGTGGGAATCTAATTCCTGCTAATACGAGACTGTCATCAAAGAATGTGAAGAAGATAGAACAGCCTAGTTCAGTTTACGTTGTTAGCGATTCAGAAGATGAGTACGTGAAAGTTTCTCAGACGTGTCCGAAATGTGGAAATAAAGAAGCATTCCGCTGGTTCTCTAGAATTTCAGGTGAACACGCAGGTATTAGAAGAGAAAGAACAACAGAACACTTCAAGTGCACCAAATGTTCACACTCATGGAGCAAGACTTCTTAAAGTTAAGGAATGCGCCAAAATTCAAACACGTTTCTAACTTTATACTTTATGAATCAAAGCAAAATTTTAGAAACTTCAATTTTTCTTTTATTCTAGAGAGTTATAAACTTAGAAAGGGTCGTCTTCACACTAGAAAAACAGAGAAATCCAAAATGAGAAAGAAAACCCAAACCAAGACAAGGGACACGGTCACCTTGCCATGTGGCTGCAGTTATGAAGACAAAGGATGGCTATTGGTTCGCATACATGAATGTGAACGACACAAGCGAAAGCGAACAAGAAAGCGACCGTATAGACCTAAAGCCGAAAGTGTAAGACCTTAGAAAGATGCGTCATTTTTTGGGAGTCTCAAAATTTGTTTTGTCTTTCGATTTTTCCTTATTTATTATATAAGAAATTTTCAAAAGAAAGGGTTTCGATTTAAGAGTGCTTGCACTGTGTTGTGTATGCGAATATTGACATCTATCCAAACTGAACGAGTAAATCCGCGCGCTATGTTTCAACGCCAAATGTTTCTACTTTTTTGTAAGCGTTATTTCCATTGTGGAAACCATCCGTGCTCTGTTTTCTCCTTCTCTCGCTGGCATCTCCTCTGTTCCTATGGAGATTTTGCTAACTTTCAAGTCCTTGATGAAGCGGCTTCTAGTTATTTCAGCCGTGTCAACAGCTGTTGTTATTGCTCGTCCTCGGGCTTTCAAGGTTATTTCTTTAGCATTAGATGCCGAAAGGCTTGTGATGACCGCCATAACATAGCTCATTGGTGGTTTGTTTCCAATGAAAACAATTCCTGATTCTTTCGCCATTTTCCATCACTCCTTTATATTATTGATTGCAGCGTGTAATGTTGCTGTGTCTACAGTGTGTTTAGTGTTAAATAAAGATTAATGGAAGAGTCTTCTACAAGTTTCTTCTATTACGCGGGTTAGAGCATAAGAAGAAGAACAAAATAAAAAGGAAAAAGAGTGTTAACTAAGGATAAATATTAGCTCGTGAGCTTAATATCTCCTTGTGTTTCTTCGTTTGGAATAGCATTCTCGGCAGTATACGGGTCTGCTTCCGTCAGGTTTGAATGGTACTTCACATTCTTGGTCACAATCGGCACAGACTGCCTTATGCATTTCCCTTGGTTCTCTTCTGTACGACAGCTACATTGCACCTCCTATTTGCTTGACGAACTAGTTTCCATTTAGGATTCTAATTCTCGAATGCTTAACGCAGACGAGTTGCCTCATAAGCTTATGCTAGACATTGGCAATGAAGTCTAATAGTGCAAACACTAGTCAATAGCCAACCTCTCCTCAGCCTCTTTTTTCTCTTCAGCCTCTGTTCTTTATCAGTTTTGAATTAGAGATGAACTAGATCGCTCGCATGTACTACGTTGAGCGAAGAAAGACTTAAGTATCTCAATTACACATTACATGATACATATTACACGAGGTGAAATACATGGATAAGAAAGAAGATGAGGAATGCGTTGTCATGTGTTGTTCGGAAGAAGAAGGAATGGAAAAGTGTGCGGATGTGCATGAGAAGATCAGGGAGAAGGTTCTAATGAAACTGCAAAAGAAGTTGGAGGGCAGAGGCAACGTGGTCATGACAAGACTGAATGATGACGACCTTAAAAGGATAGATGCTCTTGTTGAGGTTGAAGTATTCAAGAGCAGGTCTGAAGCTGCAGCGTTCTTTATCAAAGAAGGGATTCAAGCGCGAAACGACTTATTTCAAAAAGTAATGCCAACAGTAGACAAGATTAGAGAACTAAAGGAACAAGCCAAAAAATCACTGGAGCAAGAAGAACCACAATAGACACAAAGACTGACTCTGCAATCACTCAGTCAATCATTGAAATGAAACACTTTCTTTTTCTCAATTTTTCTCATATAATTGCAACATGAATAAGAAAAAATCAAAAGAATCTATTTTTCTGAACAAGCAGCGAGCCAAAAACCTTCAAGTACGAGTTCTCCGATAATATTTCACGAAAAAGACAGGTTTAAATCAAGGATGTGAATGAAATGACACCAAGAAGCGTTAGAAAGAGCAAAAATCATCAAAATCTCAAGCTTTTGCCAAAATCAAATAAAAACGCAAAGGTTAATGATTTATTTGAGTGGCGCGGGGTGCGGGATTTGAACCCGCGCGGCCCTTACGGACCACAGGCTTAGCAGGCCTGCCCCCTACCAGGCTAGGGCAACCCCGCACGAACCAATCTAATTTTATTAGCTGGATTATTTTTGTGTTTCGTGTCAACAATGTTTTTACCTTTCAGAAGCTATTAGGGGACAAGGTGAAATTTAGGTGAGTTTGTCTTCGTTGGGTGATACTGTAAAGCGGACGAGTGATGCGCTTAGGGTCGGGGCTTCGATGCAAGTTTTGGATTATGAGCAGCGTTTCTCATCGCTTAAAAACCTTTACGATGGTTTGCTTTCAAACCTTGTAACAATGGGTTTTGACTGTAAAGAGGCTTGGGAAACCGCTAAAGAATTTTTCGGTGCTCCTAATGTCCGTTTTGCTGGTGTAGATGGTACAATGTATTCGCGTCCGTTGTTTGACTTGGTGATTTTCTTCGGCGGTGCTTATGCTTCAACAGGTACCATAACTTTTTCCGAAGAAGACAAGCCATTGGTTAAGTATGATGAAAGGACAATTCGGCAAGGCGCTGGCATCTCAAACGTTGTGCCAGTTTACATCAACGAGATTCCAGACATAGACCAGACTTTTTTTGAGGTTGAGCAGCTGTTAAGAGACGAAGCAATAATAAGTAATGCAACAATTGCGAATTGGATAATGACTTTCGCCGAGTATTATCTTGCTTACAAGCTTGCCACAGACCCGGACCAAAGTATCCGCATAATTCTTTTGGATAGAAGCTTGTCCATAGAACGGGCAAGCCTACTCTATGACACTTCAAAGCGCGAGATGTGGAAAGCAAAAAGCAGCATAATTGGACACGAAATTGATGATGAACCCATCGATGTTAACGATTTAATTATCACAAGACAATACGTTTGTAATCAAGCTTCAGGGTTGCCGCCTCCAAGGGCTGACTACCTCCGTTACGCAATAATCCACTTGGCTAGGCAAAGAGAAGCCTTAACCGAGAAGCAGATTCTAGCCGAACTCGGTATAACAGACGAGAAAAGAATCAGAAGAGTAAAGCGATACCTTAAACACCTGGTTGAAAGGGACATTTTAGACGAGACGAATGAAATTTATAAATTGAATCTTAAGTATGCAACAACGTGGGAACGCATCAGAAAGCTTGTCACAAGCCTAGGTGACCGCTTCTTTTTCACGAAAACATCGGAAACGAAAACGGCCAGTCTGATGAAGATTTTGAAGGACGGAAAGGAACACTGGTTAACAACTCTCGACATCGCTTTTCTCACGCTTTTCACGTTGCACATGCTCATGGAAGAATGCTGGAACAGACGCATTCTGCTAATAGGTATGACAAAGGACACCGCTGCAAGGGACTTCAAACGACAGCTAATCCCTATAATGCACAATGAAGGCTTACTGAAAACGGCTATTTCGCAGAAAGAGTTTCAAAAACTGCCAAACACAGACCGCATGATACTGCAGTCAGCCAGCATCTTCAACACGGAAAAAATCAAGCCGCCATGGAGCCTAATAGAATATGACTCCGCATTCAGAACCATGGTCACAGACAAGCAAAACCGCAGGGGCTACGTTTCAGGAGCCATAAAAAACAAAATCGGTCTCGAAAGGACATTTCTGAAAACTTATGTGCAGTTGAGCCAAGCCAAAACAGACCCATTGTTGCGGAGCAACGTCCTACTGATAGACCGTTTGGTCTATCCGGAATACGATTACAAGCCTGAGAATGTTGTGGAGTTTTGGAACGAACTTAGCGACGGCACGAAGGAACCAGTCGAAGTGATCCTGTTTCTGGACAAAAACGTTCCAAACAAGCTTCAAAACCTAACCATGACTGTTTTGGCTGCTATGGCTCCGTCCAACATTCCGGAAGCTTTTGGTCACAACAAACCCTTATTCATAGCGGATAAGATTGCAAAGTGGAATTACAGCCAATTCAAACGGGTTGTTGATACCACAGCGGATTGGATACTTAATAATCATAAATTGAGAAAGTTCATATTCTATATGAGCACTTTCAGGGAGAGGAGAGCAACAATTGAAGCCGCAAGAAGAGAACGCATTTAACAGTTTCTGCTTCACAGATTTCGATGGCAGATTCCACGCAAGACTGGCTGCTGTCATTCCAAAATATTTTGGCGGTGCCGAAGAGACTAAGCTTGCAGGCATAAGCGCCCGTTACCAGTGCCGCACAAAAGTTGAATACCAAAAAGACTTGATGGGACTTCTTGAGGAGGGCATGCTTCTAGCTGTTAAGAACTTTAAACAAGCAAGACCTGGTGAGGAAAGGTATACACTTATGGAGATTAGCCGAGTATGGCCTGAACATTTTGGCTTGCGTGGCCTGTCCGACCATGGTTATTATCCTATGCAGTTTGAGATTATAGAGCAGTCCGAAGAGGATTGGCAGACAGACGACAAGTCCACAATGATGATTCAGATAAACGCTATCCCCGTAAACTACGACTTGATAATAAACAAAAACTGTGAATTTCAATTTGTCAAGGGCTTTTCATATCCGATTGTTGGCAGTCCAGTCTACCTTTTAAACAGCGAAATGATAAACCGCATGTACAACCAAAAAATAGCCGAAAAAATTGGCATCGACCCGTCTAAAACCGTGGAAGACGCCAAGGCTGACCCGAGGCTTGGATCAATCAAAATGTTTCAAGCAAGCAAAACAGTCATTCCAATCTATGTTGATTTTGAGAAGCTTGTCCGCTACCACTTCGGAGTCTTTGCCTTCACGGGGGGTGGAAAAAGCAACTTGATGTCAAACACCCTCAGACGTATCCTACTCCACACAAGTAACACGAAAGTCATAATCTTTGACATAAGCTGCGAATACTTATTCCTGCTGCTAGACATACTGGCTGACCCAACCATGTCCGCAAAAGTCGTCCTCGAACACAAAATCAATTCGCTTGAACAATTCTTCAACTCTGTCGTCAAACCGAGGGAATATGAAGTAGATGAGAGAATCAAAGCGGGATTACAACTCATAATGGAGCAAGGCAAAGTTGCCTATTACACGATGCCTAAGCAGAAGATTCCAACCTACAGCCAATTCATAGATGAACTTAAAGACCAGAGAAAAAAATCCACAGACAAACCGCACTACCTAAACGCCATAGACAAAATCCACGACGCCATACTTGAATATATGGAAGAGCATGGCCTCAGCGAAAACCGGGAAGTTGACGAAGACTTCGTGAGATACATTGATCAGATAGCAATAGAAACAATTCAAGAGTTTAAGGTTCATGAAAAGAGTGGATTATACGCTTGGGCAACCACAAGAACGGCTATAATTAATAGGATAAGAAGAAGGCATGAAAAAGAAAAGAAAGAAACAGGTGGATTAACAGCTGAGAAAATCCGGGAATTGCTAGAAGGGGAAGCAAGACTTGTTTGCGTTTCAATTTCAGACCCCTTCACAATGAAGGACCTTGTCATAACTCTAACACAAGATTTGCTTGTAAGGAGAAAGCGAAGATTCCAGGTTAAGCCATACATTCTACTGGTTTTTGACGAAGCACAAGAGTTTATACCGGCCTTGAGCGGCTCGTCAGGCATAGACGCTAAATGTTCTAGGCATGTTGAAACTTTGCTTAGGCAAGGGAGAAAATACGGCTTAGGAGCGTGCATAGCCACACAACGAATCGCCTACCTAAACACTAACGCCTTACAGCAGCTTCACACATACTTTGTAGGTACATTGCCGCGCCCATACGACCGCGCATTAATCAGCGACACATTCATGATAGACAAGGGCATACTAGAAAAAACCCTTGAGTTTGCACCGGGCGAGTGGCTGCTCTCAAGCTACATAGCAACAGGCATAGAAAACGTGCCCATATTCATCAAGGCAGACAACGCTGAAAACGAAATAGAAAAATATTTGAGAAGTAATACCTAAAAAATAGAAGAGTTTAGGCGTTTTATGTCATTCCGCATCTCTTGAGTAGCCGTTGCCATCTTTCGTCGGTTATTCGTTGGATTTCATCGATTAATTTTTCGAATTTTGGAGTGAATAGGTGCCTGAAGCGTCCCTGCACTTGCAAGTAATCCTTCACTGGTTTCTTTCTCTCGGGTCTTAGGGCTATAACTTTGCTTGGTGCTGACAGTTGATATTCGCCGTTTACTGCTTCCCATAATGGGAATATGCATGTCTCCACTGCCAAGCGTGAAAGCTCTATGGACTTGCTTGGATCACTTCGCCATCCCCTCGGGCAAGGTGCGAATGCATGTAGAAATGCTGGTCCGTTTACTTCTATGCCCTTTCTGGCTTTTGTAATTAGGTCTCGCCAGTAACGTGGCGATGCTGTGGCTACATAGGGCATTTCATGAGCCACCATAATATCAGCAATCGGCTTCTTGTACTCCAGCTTTCCGGGTATGACGGTGCCGGCTGGCGATGTGGTTGTGGATGCTCCGTGGGGTGTTCCTCCGCTTCGCTGGATGCCCGTGTTCATGTATGCCTCGTTGTCGTAAAGCACAAACAGAAAATCGTGTCGTCTTTCCACTGCTCCGGAAAGCGCCTGTATACCTA
Source organism: Candidatus Bathyarchaeota archaeon (assembly GCA_029879735.1). Taxonomy (GTDB): domain Archaea; phylum Thermoproteota; class Bathyarchaeia; order Bathyarchaeales; family Bathycorpusculaceae; genus JAOUPS01. The sequence goes on from JAOUPS010000015.1 coordinate 14,821, forward strand.
TGTCATATGTGCCTCCGTCCCCAGCAATAGCGATAACGTCTATTTGCTCCTGCTCTATCCTTCCCTTCTTTTTCAGTATTTTTATGGCTGCTTCTATTCCAGAGGCGTTTGCAGCGGCGTTTTCAAATGCTGTGTGTAGCCATGGTGTAGCCCAAGATGTGTATGGATAAATGGTTGAAACCACTTCCATGCATCCAGTCGCGTTAGTAACTATCGTGGGTCCTCTCACAGCTTTCATAACGAGTCTTAGAACTGTTGCTGGTGCGCAGCCTGCACATGCCCTATGTCCTGACATGAACAAGTCTGGTTTTTCGGCTATGTCTTTTATTGTAAATTTCCATTCAGAAAACATTTCATTTTCCTCCTTTCATTCTCTCAATCCGACATATTGTATCGGAGTTTTAACATGTTGAGTTTGCAGTATCCTTTGCAGGTCTTCGTAGATTTTGCGTATTTGCTCCGGGCTTGTGTCTCTCCCGCCCAGCCCGTAGATGTAGTTTACGACGTAGGGGTGTTTGTCTGCACTATAGAGAACATGGCGAACTTCGTGGTAAACTGGTCCACCGTTTCCTCCGAAACTTATAGCTCTGTCCATTACAGCCAATGCCTTAACAGTTCCAAGCGCCTTGATTATTTCTTTGACTGGCAAAGGTCTGAAAGTTCGAATTCGTAGCAGTCCAGCTTTGACGTCTTCTGCCCTTAATTTGTCTACGACAGTTTTCACAGTTCCAGCGGTTGAACCTAAGCATATTATGGCAATTTCGGCATCGTCAACACAGTAACTTTCGACAAGTGCATCTCCGTAGCTTCTGTCACTTACTTGTGCATATTCATCGTGCACTTGCTTGATCACGTTAAGTGCATTCCTCATGGCTTCTTCCTGTTGTCGTTTAAACTCAAAATAGTAATTTTGTAAGGCTATAGATCCCACAGTCATGGGGTTTTCTGGGTCAAGCTTGAAGGATGCAGTCTTTCCTTCGTGTGTAAGCACTTGGGGCAATTGGCGAGTCCCAACAAACTTCTCGACAACAGTGTCTGGAAGCACATTCACATTTTCAAGCGTGTGGCTTAATGTGAAACCGTCCAAACAAACCATAACTGGCAAGAGAACTTCTGGGTTTTCAGCTATCCTAAAAGCTTGAACTACCGAATCATATACTTCCTGCGCATTCTCAGCATAGATTTGTATCCAACCGCTGTCCCTTTCAGCCATGGTGTCTGAATGGTCACCGTGGATGTTTATAGGCGCTGACAAGGCCCTGTTGGCAACCGCCATAACCACCGGAGCGCGGCATCCAGAAGTTACAAACAGCATTTCGTGCATTAGAGCCAAACCGGCTGAAGCAGTAGCTGTAAACGCTCTTGCGCCTGTGGTTGCGGCCGCTAGACAAGCTGTCATAGCGCTGTGTTCCGATTCTGTACAGACGAATTCTGTTTCAACTTCGCCGTTGGCCACGTACTCACTGAACTTTTCAACGATTATGGTTTGGGGAGTTATAGGGTAGGCTGCTACGATGTCAACATCTGACTGCTTCGCAGCGTAGGCAACTGCTTCATCTCCGTTTAGGGCTAAAACCTCTTGTTTTATAACACTCTTCATTTTGGCATACACCTCTACTCAAGTTTCATTTCTATCGCCTTTGTTGGGCATTCGTTGGCGCATATTCCACAGCCCTTGCAGAAGTTGAAATCGAATTCTATGTCTCCTTTTTCAGGTCTCCAATGTATTGCTCCATCTGGGCAGAAAAGCACACAAAACAGGCATCGGGTGCATTTCTCCAAGTCTCTTACAGGCTTGTACGTTTTCCAGTCTCCAGTCAAAAACTCGGTGCTGGGTTTCCAACATACACCAGCCGGCGAAATCTCTTTCCAACTTTTTTCTCGAGCTGTCACTCAGATTTTACCTCCTTGTAGGCTTCTTTTACCACAGCGACGTTTTTCTCGGCAATGTTCGGTCGGAAACGTTCTTTAACGACCTTTTCGATGCTTTCCAACTTGACTATCCCGGTTACGTGTGCGACGGCCCCCAGCATAGCTGTGTTTGTTATAGGTCTTCCCAAAATTCTCACTGCGATTTCTGTTGCTGGAACAGTCCAAAGTTTGCCTTTATCCGTGTTGAGCATTTTTCTCACGTCGGCCGGATTTTCCTTCGAGTTAATTATGATGGTTCCCTCTTCGTTCAATCCCCTAGTGACTGGAACGGTCTTCAGCAGTGTTGGGTCTAAAACAGCTACCACGTCGGGATTGTAGACCGCGCAGTGTATCTGAATTGGCTCGTTGCTTATTCTTGTGAAGGCGGCTACTGGTGCACCCATCCGTTCTGGGCCGAACTCTGGGAAGGATTGAATGTATTTTCCTTCGTGGATGGATGCTCGTGCTAAAAGTTCGCTGGCTGTCCATGCCCCTTGACCGCCTCTGCCATGCCATCTAACCTCTGAGATTTTTTTCAACATGCTTACGCTCCATTAATCTTTCAACCTAATTAGGAAATCTACCATATACATCTTTCTAAACAAACAAGGAAAACGAAACGTGATGGCAAGAATGCTTTAGCTAAAGTGAAAGCAGAAGTCTGTTATTCATAAGAAGCGATGAAATCTTTTAGAATCTCCTTTACCGGCATTTCGAAGAGTTCTCGTATAAAGTTTAGCGCGCGCAGTTGAAAAACATCTGGCGCCAGAAATAATTAACCTTAAATATCACAGCAAAACTCTCAAATGATTAAGGCATAAGAGTGCCGCCGTAGCTCAGCTAGGTAGAGCGGCTGGCTGTTAACCAGTCGGTCGTAGGTTCGAGAATAAGGAGGCAAATCCTGTCGAAAATCCTACCGGCGGCGCTTCTAACATTCCTTTGGCGAGCAACCGATACTTTTTACAAATTTTTTGCTAATACTAAGAAGCTTAGGTGAACGGTTGAGGCTTTAAATGTAATATTTGAAAATGTTTGTCGAAATGTAGCCATCGAAGCCTATGCTGGCTTATGCAGCTGGTTGTATATGGGAGCTTACGCGCGCGATATAAGTGTTACATAGAATCCCGAATACGACATACAAGTTAAAACTGTTGAAGAACATCTTTCTTCTCCATAATGTAACCACAATAGTGACATTTCAACAGCAGCGGGTCCTCACTTTCAACGTAGAATCTGGCTTGTACAGGTTCGTTGCTGTTGCTTATACAGGCTGGATTAGCACATTTAACAATGTCCTCAATAACTTTGGGAAGTTTAACCCTTTGCTTTTCCACAACCTTGAAATCTCGGATGATGTTGATGGTCGCGTGGGGAGCCAACAAAGCTATTTTGTGCACTTCTTGCGGGTTCAACTCCCTACCCTCAATTTTCACTATATCCTTTCTCTTGAAGAGTTTACTCGGCACATTAATCGCAATGGTAATCACCTTGCTCTCTCGTCCAGTTATTCCCAATATTCTTACGACATCTAACGCGTGTCCACCAGTAATGTGGTCAATAACGGTGCCCTGTCTAATCTTAGAAACATGTAACACTGTCTCACTCATGTTAAGTTCCTCTAAAGAGAGGCTATATTCAGAACAGAGATAAAAGATTTAACTTCGCAAGAATTTTACACAGCCTAAAGTGATAAAGAGTTTTATTTAGGAGTTGCATAAACTTGTTGTTTTGGGTGTAGATTTGAAGTTTGAAGGCAGAGACATAATATCCATAAAAGATTTCTCCCGAGAAGAAATCGATTATATTTTGAAGCTTGCTCAAGCAATGGAACCCATAGCCCTGAAAGGCTCAGACATGCTTAAGGGAAAAATCCTTGCAACATTGTTTTTCGAACCGAGCACACGCACACGCCTAAGCTTTGAGTCGGCTATGCACAAGCTAGGCGGCTCCGCAATAGGCTTTGCAGAAGCAGAAATTGCCTCGGTTAAAAAGGGTGAAAATCTCGCGGATACTGTGCGTGTTGTGGAGAACTACGCGGATGTAATAGCTCTAAGGCATCCATTAGAGGGCGCAGCGAGACTTGCCGCAGAATTTGCAAAGGTACCAATCATCAATGGTGGTAGCGGGGCAGAAGAGCATCCAACACAAGCCCTCTTAGACTTGTATACTACGATGAAAGAGAAGAGCAAAATCGACGGCTTGAAAATAGCCCTCGTAGGCGACTTAAGATATGGAAGAACTGTCCACTCCCTTGCCTACGCACTTTCCCTATACGACATTGAATTATACCTGGTTTCACCAGAGTCTCTGAAGATGCGGCGGGAAGTTCTCCAGACGATAAAAGAGAGAATATCCGTCACGCAAAAAACAAGTCTTGAAAAGATAGTTCCGCTCGTAGATGTTCTATATGTTACGAGAATACAGAAGGAACGTTTTCCAGACCCAGCAGAATACGCAAAAGTCAGAGGCTTCTACAAGATTGATTTGCAAACTTTGAAAAAGGCCAAGGAAGACCTAATAATCTTACATCCCCTCCCACGAATTGATGAAGTAGCTGCTGAAGTAGACAAAACGTCGTATGCACGTTACTTCCAGCAAGTCTGGAACGGCATAGTAGTCAGAATTACATTGCTAGCCTTAATATTAGGCGCCATAAAATAATAAATTGATTCATTCGAAACTTAATTCAGGTACGAATCTGCCGAAGGCTGTTAACGTGCTTACCGCTCCACACGAAGGACATTTATATAACGGTCCAAACCAGCTTCTCATGCAGTTTGCGCAGTAGGTTAAACTACGGCTGTACGTGAAGAATTCTATGTTATGTTTTTCAACAACTTGTTTAGTTAGAGGCACAAGCTCGTCTGGTTTCTGTTCGCCTTCTCCAAGCTCTATTATCAAGAGGTTTCCGCCAGCGCACAGCCCATGCAACCTCTGTTCAAGTTTTAAGGATTCTAGAGGGACTTTTCCATCGTGAAGGGTTACTCTAGTAGCGGTTGAGTAGAATGGCTTTTCCCTCGTTCCTGAAAATCGAACCTTCGCGATGCCGTATCTTTCAATGTCTAGTTGCGCCAGTCTTTCGGAGGCCTCAACGCTTGGCAACACGGATGGAAGCAAACGTTTCCTACGTCTCTTACCGATTTTGCGTGTGAAATCTGAGATAGAACGCATTATTTCCTCGGCGAATCCCAAGGCTTTTTCGTCTTCGTGAATGTCTACTCCATAGAAGCCCTCCACAGCCTCTTTCAGCCCAACCATGTTTATTAGACGAGAGGAATTCTCAAGCCTAAAATATTGATCGCCGTTAACGCTTTGCATTAGAAATGGAAGCAAACCTATGCTATGCCGTTTGAGTGTCCTATACTTGATTTCTAAAGCGCGTGCTGCCATCTCAAGCCTTTCTCTCAGAATTTCCAAAAATCTTGTTCTGTCTCTTCCACATTCACAGGTGATTCGCGGCAGATTAACCGTTACATATCCTATGTTGCTCGTGCGTAAAGTATCAATCTCCCAGTCTCCTTTCAAATCTGCCTCAAGTCTACAGCTAGAAGCCGAGAAAACACAGCGTTCTCGTTTCTTCCCTAGAAGGTTAGCGAAGTATGGGATGTCCTTCTCTGATGCTAAACGATGTGCTTCTAGAAGCATTGCTTTTGCTTTCTCATCCTTAAATGTTTCCGGGCGTATTTTTATAACGATTTTCGGGTTGAACAGCGGTTTACGTGTGCTTTCCTCGGCGAATATTTCAAGAAGAAGCAACGCTAAAAGTTGGCTTTCCTCGCTGAAATTTCCGTAAGTGCCCACCGATTTTCCAGAGAGGTCGAGAGCTGATTTTTCCGCTAAAAAGTCCGGAGTCACAAGCTCTAAACCTAAAGAAACATTCACATGCTGATTTACATTGAAAATGAACAAGTGTAAAGCCTCTTTAGCCTCTTGAGTTTTCATGCCTTTTACGAAAGGAGCGAGAAAGATGTTAAAGTAGTCGATAGTCTGCATCTCACCAACTTCTTTAACTGAATGTAAGAGAACATTAAGGATTGTGGATAATGCATATTCAAAGTTTCGTGGCAGTGGATAAGAAGGCTGAGAAGCATTCACTTTCTCCAAGTTCCTCCCTTTTTGGAGGAAAAATCTCAAATCGTGAAATATTTCGCTTGGTTTTAAAATCCAGCAGCTTAAACCGTTGATATGTAGTGAGCCAGACAGGTGTGCGTCTGCTATATCTCTTGGAAGCATGTTTAAGAGCGTATACTCTTTCAGAACAGTTTTTCCAGCAGTTTCATATACAGAGGCCGACCCCTGAGAGCTGTTACTTTTTGTCTCCACAAGGGTTGTGACATCGTGAACTGGAAGTCCCAAACGTGTGAGCTTGTGGCGGTATTCCTCTAAGCCTTTCTCAATCAAAATCGCATTTACAACTTCCCTCACAAGGGGAGCAGTCAAATACTTTGTTTTCGATTTAAGCAGTCTTTTTTCTGCATCCTTAGCTACTTTCTGAGCTAACTCCACTGGCATGTTTGCCTCTCTTATGAGGGAACCCGCAATCTTGTTCGCGTCAAACTCTTCCAATGCGAAGCGGGAGGTGCGGACAAGCATTTTTTTTCGCTTAAAGGCTTTCTTTTCAATTTCCTCTGCAACATCAATCACCATATTGCCCAATTCGGTTAAGCGATACTTCTTAGCTTCAACATCTGCCTCAATCAAGTCTGCTTTAAGCAAGAACTTTAGGTGGTAGGCAAACCTTCCAGCGTCCCTGCTAGGATTCATCTTCAGCGAACTCATCAACTCGGTATATGAAAGAGGTCCCTTATTGAAAAGCAAGTTTAAGATGCGCAGCCTTATAGTCGAAGAAATAGCCTTCAACACCTTCACTGCATGCAACCGACGTGAACGAGACAAACCTAGCCGAGCCTCCCAGCAGTTAAAGTATTACAAGGTAGGCTTAAAAGGTTAGGGAACACTTAAGATTTTTATGATTAATAGCAAATTATCTTTGGGAAAGTCTAGACTATGAATTTGGGGCTGTCGGCTAGCTTGGTCTAGGCTTGGAGACTCGGGCTCTCTAGACCCCGGTTCAAATCCGGGCAGCCCCATCGTTCAGCTAAGCCTTTTGGACGGTAGTTTTCACGTTAAAAATTGTTTATAGACTGGATGTCCTTTAAACCGCAGGGTTGTTTCCGATTTTTCCACGGTTCCGCTTGGCAGCCTCATGCAGATTGAGTTAACAATTGCTCCGTTCGGAATAAAGCGGACGCCGTCTAAGAGTTCGCCTTTCGTAACGCCAGATGCCGCAAAAACCAGTTCGTTACCCTTAGCCAACTCATCTTCGCTATAGGTCTTGTCTACGTCGACACCTTCCGTCCTCAGTCTATCCAAACGGTTAGGGTCATCCTTCTTATCTCTCCAGACCTTCACAAGCATGGTGCCGCCTAGACATTTCAAAGCAGTTGCCGCGATAGTTGCTTCGGGTCCAGCACCAGCGCCTACAAGGAGGTCAACCCCTGAACCGGGTCTGCAGGTAACAACCGCCCCCGCAATATCACCGTCAGGAATCAAAATTATCCTTACACCCAGTTTTCTCAGACTTTTAAGAATCGCCAAGTGTCTTTCACGCTCTAACATTATGACGGTGAAGTTTTCAAGACGCAAACCTTTTTCCACAGCCACTCTACGCACAATTTCTGCGATGGACATGTCTAAAGAAAATTTGCCAGCCGAATTATAGTCAGTTGCTACTTTGAAATAGTATCCGTCGTCGGGAAGAACCTGAAAACAGCCAGCCGGTGCACAAGCAAGAGCAGAAATCGCGTCTTTTCTACCTTTAGAGGAAGCTGTTGAGCCGTCAACAGGGTCTATAACAAACTCAACCTTAGGACCTTTTCCGGTTCCAACTTTTTCTCTGTGCACAAATGCTGGCGCGTCGTCTTTAGGTCCTTCGCATGAGATAACTTCGGCGTCAATTTCGGTTTGAGCTAAAACTGCTCTTGAAAACTCGATTGCCTTTTCATCTATCAGATTGGGATTTCCTTGACCAATGTGTAATGCAGCCCCCACAGCCGCAGCCGTAGTAATCCTAACTAGAGAAGGAGCCAAAGCTCTGAGAGAAACCAAGTTTTTTATACCCCTAACACTTACTAACATGAGCTACTTGTAAATCCTTTTCGGCTTTCCCAAAAGCTTCTGATTCAGCTCTCTTATGCCCAACCCATACTGCTTTGAAAAAATTCGCATCGAATTTTTAACTTTTGTGCCGCCTTTTTTAACAAGTTTGTCTTTCAGCAAGAGGTCAGAGTCCAAGTCCGCGTGTTGTATGTTTTTGACGGCTGCTGCCAGGTGTGCTCCGGCTGCTATGCCTATTTCGGATTCGCCCATGCATCCAATCATGCAGGGTATTCCAGCTGCCTCTGCAACATCGGCGATTTTTCTGCCTTTGAGTATTCCTCCGCTTTTCATCAGCTTAATGTTTATTAGGTCTACCGCGCCCGCTTGAATCAAGTGCAAAGCATCTTCGGGTGAATGCACGCTTTCATCAGCCATTATCGGTATCGGCGAGTCTTTTCTAACCTTAATTAAGCCTTTGATGTCTTCTGCTGGAACCGGCTGCTCAGCAAACTGAATGTTAAACTTTTCTATTTTGTTGAGAACTTCCGTGGCTTGTTTGTGCGTCCATCCCTGATTTGCGTCAATTCCTATCTGTATATCTCCGCCAACTGCTTCACGGATTAGCCTAATGCACTCAACATCTTCAGCGGGGTTAACTCCAACCTTCACTTTTAGGGCTTTAAACCCTTTATTGACGGCTTTGACAGCGTCGTTGGCCATTTCTCTTGGAGATTTAATGCCTAAAGTTAGGTCTGTTAAGACTTCTGTGCGGTAGCCTCCCATTAACATGAAAAGCGGTTTTCGACTAGTTTTTCCAAAGATGTCGTGCAATGCCATGTCTATGGCGGCTTTCGCAGCCGGATTCCTCGTAACAACAGAATCCATAACCTCAATGTCTTGCTCAATTCTAAGGGGACACATGCCGATAAGCTTCGGCGCAATCTTATCCAACACACTAACGACTGTTTTTGCGTTTTCGCCTGTCACCCTTTGCGAGGGCGATGATTCTCCCCAGCCAAACACTTCATAGTCCGTGAGCATCCTAACAACTATGTTTTGACTCTCGGTGCTTGCTCCCGGAGCGATCCGAAAAGGTTCCTTATAACGTAAAGTAACAGGATAAACTTCGATCTGCTGGATTCCCAATATATGACACCGAAAACAAGTTTTGTATGTTCTACGTAAAAGCTTTACTAAGGTTCTTCAGCTGGCGTTCTTCTGCGTCTTCTCAGTCCTTTAAACTTCAGCTTTGCCGTTAAGATTTTTTCAGTTGCAAACAACCGCGATGCACCGTACATAATAACCAAGGTGAAAGCAGTAACATAAACGATGCCCAACACGACGATCAAGTAGTCGCCAGTTGTGACGGCTTTAGCCGCTATTATTGGATGAGTGTAAGGAATTGCGTAAATGACGATTCTTAATGCAGACGGTAGAGAGTTAATGTCCAAATACATTAGGAGAAGTGATGGGATAAATACTAAGGGATAGATGAAACCGACGAGGGATTGGGCACCTCTTACATCCTCTGAAAAGGCAGAGATTATTACGGCGAATGCCAAAGCTGAAAGCAAAGTCACAAAAAGCGAGATTCCCAAGAGCAGATAACCAAAAGGTGAAGGGACAAGCCCTAGAGAAGCTAAATCCAGTGATGCACCAGTAGGTATAGCTGACATAAAAGACCCCATAAAATAGTTAAAGCCAAACATGTACGCTAGAGCGCCAACACCCGCAACAATGATCGAACCTGACAATTTTCCCATAAGAATCGAAAAGCGATCCATTGGCAAAGTTAATAATGTTTCCAAGGTTTTCTCTTCTTTTTCCATAGCCACAGAAGTTGCAGCTATCTGCATGGAGTAAGTAAGCAAAATCATGATAGTAATTGGCATGGCAATGGACTGTGAGATCATCAAACCCGAAAGCATGCTTGGGTCAACACCCTCAACAATCTCTCCTCTAATGACAGCAGATTTTTTTTGATGCACCACATCAGGAGCTATAGCTCTGTTGAATAATTCCACCAAACCACCTAGCATTGATGACCCAATGTCTTCAAACATTCCGGTGCCAGAAAAAACTCCATAGAAGTTTACAGAAGCAGTAATGTTCGGATTGACTTCAGTATGTTCACTCATGTTTGCACTAAAGTCACTGGGAATCTCTACAAACTGTGTGGTGTCATATTTTGACAACAAATCCAAGGTTATAGCTTCTTCCGGAGTTGTATTGTTTTCAACAAAAACTTTAACTGAAGAATTGAGGAAGTTTATGAAAATTTCGGAGTAGTTTCCTCCGTCATTGTTCAAAACTAGCACCGAGGCTTTTTCAGCCTTTTCTTGTGCGGACTGCATTGAAAAATTCATGACGGCGCCCAAAATTGGAAACATTATCACTGGAACAATTATCATTCCTAAGAATATTTTTGGGTCTCTGATGAGCTCTTTAAGCTCTTTAAGCAAAATGTTTCCGAAGCCCTTAAGCAAGTCCAACCACCTTCGCAAAAACCTCTTCCAAGTTTGCGCTTCCAAACTTTTCTTTTAGTTCTTGAGGTCTTCCTTCGGCAACAATTTTACCCTTGTTAAGTAATGCAACTCTGTCGCATAGGTGTTCAACCTCAAGCATGTTGTGGCTTGAAAGCAAAACCGTTACCCCGTGCTCTTTCACATACCGCTTGATTATCTCTCTAACGTGATAAGAATGCAGAACGTCCAACCCGCTTGTGGGTTCGTCTAGAATAGCCAGTTTAGGTTTCAGCATTAAGGCTCTCGCCACTAGAAGGCGACGTTTCATTCCCTTGCTGTAGGTTTTGGCTTTATCCTTTAACCGTTGGCCCAAGCCAGATATTTCAGCTGCTTCTTCAACCATTTTTCGAAGTTCATCCTTATCTTTGGCGCTAAACTTAGCCATGAACCCAAAATATTCCCATCCGGAAAGGTTCCGATAGGCTCCAGCCTCTTCTGGAAGGTAGGCTATAATCTCACGGATTTCCGCAGCCTTATGAACAACGTCTAAGCCAAAAACGTTCACAGTGCCAGATGTAGGCAACAATAACGTGGAAACGATACGTAAAGCTGTGGTTTTTCCAGCTCCATTAGGACCAATAAGCCCAGAGATTTCACCAGACATCACTTTAAGGTTCAAACGATTTAAAGCCCGTATGTTACCGAAATCTTTAGTTAAGCCAATCGCCTCAATAGCAACATCCAAACTCAATCACACCAGTATTAACGTAACCATTAAAGTTCTAATAGAAAAGTTTTCCGTTTTAACATGCCTTTTCTTAGAACAAAATCGTAAAAGACACAAAATAGAGCATCTTTACCAAAAAACGCCCCAAAACGCGGTTTTGTATACTAGTTTCATGCGTAAAACTTATAACATATTATCAGCGATAACTAAACCTTTGTGGGTCTAAAATGGAAATGGAAGAAATAGCACGATGGGCGTTCATCGCCTTCGTTGCCATAGCAATCATATCGGGACTAGCGGTAGGCTACATGGTCTACAACGCAGACCCTAATGCTGCAGACGTCAACGGATGGATCACTCTAATCATGCTAATCTTAGGAATAATCGTAGGAATCACAAGCATAACAGCGAAGGAGGTCACTCCGTTTCTTATAGCAACAATTGCTCTGATAGTAGCCACCAGCGCAAATGTCTGGGCTCCGCTAAACAACATCCATGAACTGCTCTATTATTGGGCCACATACATCCTAAACTATATCGTAGCGTTCGCAGCTCCAGCCGCCGTCATAATTGCAGTCAAATCCGTGTTTGCTGTGGCAAGAGAGAAATAAAACAATCTTCCCCAATTTTCCTTTTTTATCTTAAGCTATACCTATGTACGTTAATTTTGAAATGGTGGGGCCGGCCGGATTTGAACCGACGACCTTTCCCCGGAGACAGCGCTCGGCTGCTCCTACGGGTTTCTCTATGACAGCTCCAGAACTTCGTCATCCCAGAGTCTGGTCCGCAAACCCGTTCAATGCTTCTGGAGCCCGTCGTCATACCTGTCTAGACTACGGCCCCTTTTTCAGGCACTAGATTTACTGTAGATGATAAAATATATGCGTTATTCTTATTCAATGAAATGTGAATGATTTGGTAGATGGGTTTTATGTTGGAATAATCCTTAATACTAAAGTATTTATGAGTGACGTTGGATAACGTTTGTATTCACGGAGGCAATTTGAAACAGGAAGTGAACATGTGGCTGATGTATCCAAGAAGTTTGTTCTTTATCAGGATTTAGATGGAACAACCTATGATGTTGAGCTGCCCTTAACCTCAATTGTCGACCCCGAGGAGCTTAGAGAACGTCTTGGTTTGCCATCTTATATTGACTTGAATTATTTTCCGATGAGAAGTGCCATGGTTACTCTTTGGGCAGCTGTGAACGCGCATATGCTTCACGAGTTGTATCCGCACGCTTTTGAGAAAAGAGTTAGCAGGAAACCAATTCCGGCTTTGTTGTTTGGCGGAGGAGCAGTCAAAATCCGTTGTAAAAGTGCAAATGCCGGAGGAGCTTTAGCTAGGGCTATACATGATACGGATTTTATAGTTCCTAAAAAACAGGGATTAGATTTCTACAAGCTTCTCTTAAACATGGACAAAGCTTTTGGAACGCAATACAAGTCTTTTTTAACGAAGAATGACATGCGTTTTAATGCGTGGAGACATGGTGAAAGATACAGGGTTACAACGATTAATGGCATAACGAACGATGGAATTCCAACGATAACTGTGGTGGACTTGTTTTGCGATTGTATAGATTTAAGGCACAGAGTAGAAGTCGAGGATATGTTTAAGAGATACAGGGAAAATCTGTATACCATAGGCTTGGAATGTTTGTTGTTTTCTAAGGCTCAGTTCATCTTTGACATGCCGAAGGAGAAGATGGAAGAACTTAAAGAATACGGACAGGATTACAGGATTTTGCCATATCCCTACTACGCGGAAGACAAGATTATCATTGGGATGGAAGAGAAAGACATGAAAGATGTTTGCGCAGTCTTTTTAGACCATGAAATTGGAAGAGGAGCGGAGGAGATAGACTCGCAGAAGATGAAAAAAACTTTGAAGAAAGACAAAAAATTCGCCTTAACGGTTACACTTAACCTAAGAAATCTTGCTGAAAGACAAGACACGCTTAAGAAATGGATGTCGACAAGTGAAGTGTCGACAGTAGTAGATAGAGCGGAAAGGCTTTTGAAAGTGCTACCAGAAATCGACAAAAAATGGGACAAACCTTGGTGGAACACCGCCGTCGAAACACCAGTGATTCAGTGAGCTTATTTTTTCTTTATCAGGTTTCTTATTGCATTATAGGCTTCTTTCCTTGAAATGCCGGTTCTTGAAACGGGCAGATCTAACGTTTTTTTCTTTGAATACAATCTTAGGCATGTTTCATTTTTTGGTGTGATGTAGATGGTTACGTCTTTGAAGTTTGACCATTTATCCTGGGTTACGCTCTTTCCTTCTAGAATCTCGAATCCTCTACTATCTAATGTTAGGGTTGTGCGGTAATGTGTTTTGTAGAGTTGGTGACCCAACACCAGTGAAAGGAGGACCATAATCAGAAGGGTTAGGGGGTGAACCGCTGGCACATTGCCAAAAACCGTTATCGCAATTAACATTAGTATGCCCAAGAAGAACACTATAGTGACGCTTTTTAGATAGTTCGGCAGGTCAAAAGCCTCAAATTTCGCCTCAGTTAGCCTTAACTGTTTTTGAAGGGCTTTTCCAAGAACATTCTTTGATGTTGCGGTGTCTCTTGAGGCGAGGCTGTAGGCTGTTACACCCACCCTTCTATCCGCAATGTTTTCTATGGCATCTTTAACAGTCTTTTCCATGGGTTTGTTTTGAGCTAATACTAGGAATATCCAGTCGTCACCACGGAACTTGTCTTTGCATGCAATTACGAGCGTTCTAAGGAGCTTGACATTCATTTCGGGGGATGTGTAAAGGAGAAAGTGGATTTTATACTTTGGTGTCACGAGTTTTGAGAATACTTTGGACAGGAAGAATCCTTTCTCTTCTAGGCCTCCTGTGGCGTATATGGGAATTGTGAATTCGCCCAATGCGTAGTCTCTGCGGATTTCTTTGAAATTAGCTAGCCATCGCATCTTTCCTTTTGCTAGTCGTTCTTCCACCAAGTCTGTGATGAAGTTTAACTCATACACGTAAAACACCAGTATTTAATGGAAAAATAAAAAGAGGGGGGTATTTAAGGCTATTCTGGTGGAATGCTTAGGTACAGGGTTCTTACGTCTACTCCTCTTGTTGTGTTCTTGTAGAGATGGTAAATGTACAGCAATACTCCGATTATGATGCATAGGAAGAAGCCGATAGCACTATATATTTGATCTGGACTTGGTTTGAAAATCCAAAGTGATTCTGAAACGAAGGTGTATAAGCAGTAGCCTGAAAGCAATGTTGCTATGAATCCCATGAAGACGACGGTTCCAATGGAGTGTTTAACGGCAGCTCTGTCGTAGATTTCTTTTCTCTCAAGTGGAAGTAGCATGCATGACAAGCAGAACATTGTAAGGAAGAACGCATCGAATATGTCGGTTCCAACTACTCCCGCGAAGGCGAAATAAGATGTTCCAAGATAGGGTTCAACCTCAGCTATGCATCCGAAGATTCCAGCAACTGCCGTGATGATAATTGACCAGACTGGCGCATGCCACTTTTCACTGACATAAGCAAAGCTTTCCGGCAACATCCTGTCAAATGACATGGCGAAGAAGGTTCTCGACGCAACTAGCAGGAATGGTGGTATGTCGTTTGCAAGCCAAATCACACCAGCCAACGCGATCAGCCATGAAAGCCATCCAAGGTTCAAGCCTCTTGCAATAATAGACGCGATACCGGTGCTCCAAGCAGGCTGGAAATTGATGCCTTCTGCTGCCCAATCAACATCTACGCCACCGTAGCTCAACCAAGAATACGCTTGGAAGAAATCCCAAGTATGTCCACCAATTTCTCTTTGAGCGCCAGGAACATTGAAAGTTGAGAACGCTGAAGCAGAAGAGGCTGCTAGGTAAACTAACATTATTATGAGCCCAGCCACCACGACTACTCTTGGAAGTTTCCTGTTGGCCTCCTTAACCTCACCAGCTACGAACGTCGTTGAATACCATCCCATGTAAGCCCAGAATGCACCTGCAAGCGCATACGAGAACGCGCCATAGAAGTCAGATACATTCGCTGGATCCGTCATCCCGGTGTTCACGGCGAG
>JAOUPS010000077.1 GCA_029879735.1 Candidatus Bathyarchaeota archaeon
GTTCGAAGATTAAGGCTTTGCAAGGTCTGAATGTAGATGCCCTGGTGGTTTGTTGTCCTAATGGTCAAGTGATGTTCGACTCTAAACAGAAGGACGCTGGAACAGCAGTAGGCGCCAAACTTGATCTTCCAGTCTTATATTACACGCAGTTGCTTGGCTTAGCCTTAGATGTCGAAGCAGAGAAACTTGGCTTGTACCTGAACCAAAGCCCAGTCAACCGGTTTCTAACGAAAATTCCAGCCTAATCATTTTTTATTGGGGGCTTGAATGCAACGCTTTGCTTCAGAAATATAGAACAACTCTGTTAAGTTGAGAAAGTAGGCGTATTCTAGTGGCGGAAATATTTGCTTAGTCGCAAATGAATTGATAGTGCGTGTCTCTATCTTGTCCGTTTATACAAGGCTTTATGCTGGTGAAAAATAAGGGGTTACTTGTAGGGGATGAATTCTTTTCCGAGCAATTCTCTTGCAACGACAATCTTCTGGATGTTCAATCCTCCCTCGGCTCCGACTACATAGGACATTATGCCACGCCAAGCGGCTTCCAAAAGATATTCTTTGGTGTACCCTGCTGCTCCAAGCCAGATCATTGCTTTTCTAGCGGCTTCCAAGGCAAGGGATGGACCTTTCCATTTGATCAAGGATATCCACTTAGCCACTTCGGTCGGCTTGAAGGTTTTAGCCTCTAAGGTTTTTTCTGACATTCCTTCTTCTTGGTATCTTATGTCTTGCATCCATGCGGTTTTTTGAGCCATCAGCTTTAATGCTTCCATTTCGCGATAGATTTCAGCCAGCTCAAACTGAATTGCTTCGTACTTGGCAAGAGGGCGTCCGAAAACTTTTCTTTCTTTTATGTAAGGCACAGCCTCATCGATAACACGTTGAATCACTCCTACACAACTAAATGCAATCATCATCCGAGCATTATCGAATCCTTCCATAGTGTAATAGAAGCCTTTGCCCTCCTTTCCCAACATGTACTCGCCGGAAAGCCTCACGTTTTTCATCTTGAACCCGCCAGTTGAGATCGCCATTCTACCAGCATCTCTGTAGGGTTCTTGCACCTCTACACCGTCGGCGTCTATCGGCAGGAAGAAGGAAGTCATATTTCTGTGGGGGGCTTCTGGCTGCATTGGACCGGTTCTCACGTTAATCCAGTAACCACCACCCCATTTCTGGCATTCTTCTGTGCCGCTGATAAACGTTTTCTCTCCGTTTATCACCCATTCGTCTCCGTCTTTTTTGGCTGTTGACTTGAACCCTGCGACGTCCGACCCTCCAGCAGGCTCTGTAGTTGCGATGCCCACGAATTTTTGGCCTTTGATTGCCGGTTTTATGTATTTCTCTCTCACGGTTTCGCTGCAATATCTATCGATTGTAAATCCCCAACCGGTTTCGACAGCCATAAAACCAGCCGCAGTTGCAATGGTTGGATCGTAATACCCTATCACCTCAGCGATCATGCCTTGAGTAATCCAATTAATGCCGGAACCTCCATGTTCTACTGGAACTGTTCCCATGACGATGCCTAAGTTGCATAATCCTTCGGCAACATCCTTGGGGTATGGATGTCCCTTGTCGTCCATTTCTCTAACTTTTTCAGCTGTTACGTATCTCTCGCAGAATTCCTTGACACTTTTCACTATGAGTTTCTGGTTCTCGGTTTCTGTAAAATCAAACACTTTTCTCTTCTCCTCGGTTTGTACTGCGTCTAGCCAGTATTCCATTCTTTTTATAAGGCTTTTGTTGTCGATATTATCAAGATCACATTCCTTAAAGGGAAAAAGTGGAAAACTAATGAAGTTGCTTCCTTAGGGCTTCTGTTAGTGCTGGCAGTATTTCGTATAAGTCACCTACTACCCCGTAGTCTGCAACTTCAAATATTGGTGCTTCTGGGTCATTGTTAATTGCTACTATTGTTTTTGAGTCGCGGATTCCCGCTACGTGTTGGATCACGCCTGAGATTCCGCATGCGATGTAAAGTGTCGGCTTAACTTTGTGTCCTGAAAGCCCAACCCACTCTGTGAACCATTTCCTATCTTCAGCTAGGGGCCTACTGTTTCCAACATGTCCATTTACAATCTTTGCTAACTCCTCCAGCAAAGCCTTGTCTTCTTTTTTTTCTAAGCCCCTCCCACAGCTGATTATAACATCAGCTTCTTCGATATTCACGCTTGCAGTTTCAAGCGGCTTTATTTCAACGACTTCTGTTTTCGGCCCTTCGATTTGCACATCTAATTCTATCACTTCTCCTTTGCGGTCTTCCGGCTCAAGCTTTTCAAACGCTCTTGCTGGTATGGTTGCTATCTGTGGTTTGGATCTAAAAGTGACTTTTGCAACGGCGTTTCCACCATAGGTTATTCTTTCACCTATTAGCCTTCCTTCCTCGTTAACGCCTAATCCGGCGCAATCAGGTACGCATCCTGTTCCAAGACGCGTTGCAAGTCTAGCTGCAAGGGATTTCCCATTCTTTGTTGACCCAATTAGCAAGATTTCTGGCTTGTAATTAGCCGCTAAGTTGTGTAAAACGCTTAGGTACGCTTCAGCCTGAAAACGCTCCAACGCTGGATTGTCGATTAGGTAGACCTTATCTACTCCATATTTTATCAGTTCACCTGCTTTTTCCTTTATGTTATGTCCAGCAAAGACAGCTGTAAGTTTTGTTTGCAGTTTATCCGCTATTTCGCGTCCTTTCCGAAGCATTTCCAATGTCAAATCATATTTTTCTGAGAAAACCCAAACTCCTTTGTGTTCACTCATACCTTTCACCTTCCAACAACACCTTCTTGAATTAACGCCTTAGCCAGCTTCTCCGCAATCTCCGCCGAGTTTTCGCCAGTTATCATGATTTTTTTCCGCTCTGTTTTGGGCGCTAGAACCTCGACTACCTCGATTTTTGCACCGATTTTCTTTTGTTGAATGTTTAGGTCTGTGGCTGTCCATGTGACTATTGCCTTTTTCGAAGCCTTCATTATCATCATAAGTGATGGAATTCTCGGCTGGTTTATCTCTCTTGTAACTGTTATCAGCGCTGGCATTTTCGCTTTCACAGTTTCGTATGCATCTTCAAGTGTTCTTTCAGCGACTACGGTGTTGTCTTCCACTGTAAGTCTTCTAACAGATGCTATCAGCGGCAGGTTCAGCAGTTCCGCTAATCTTGAACCAACAAGTCCTGAAAAACTGTCTAAGGATGCTTCGCCGCAAAGAACCAAATCGAATTCTCCAATCTTTTTTATTGCCTCAGCTAGGACGTAGGCTGTACCTGAAGTGTCAACATCTTGAAAGCTTGGGTCATTAACAAAGTAGGCTTTGTCAGCACCTATTGCAAGTGCTTCACGTAAAACAGCCTTTGCATCTTCATGGCTTACAGTTAGCGTGTATACTTCAGCTTCACCGATTTTCTCCCTAATCCTTACTGCTTCTTCTAAGGCGTTCTTATCGAAATCGCTAATCTTTTTGGGTGCACTAGCCGTTATTAGCCGTCTCGTCGCAGGGTCAACTTTCAACTGCGAGACATCTACTGCTTGTTTGAGACACACTATGATTCTCTTCAATCTGCTTAACCTCTCTGTAAATCAAACATCTTTAAGAGAAGAGCAAAATAGTAGTTTCTCTACATAAAAGTTTCACCTTCCGCACTACTAATATAAAATGTTAAAGCTTTGTCCAACCTAATTTTAGCAAGCTAACGTAGTTGGAGTGCTTGTTATGAAATATGAAATCAAATGTTCAAAATGTACTCGCACATCTACCAGCATATTAGATTTTAAATGCTCTTGCGGTTCACCGCTTGAAACGCACAAACACTTCAAGTTTGAAAAGAAAAAAGTTCGCAAGCGAAATTACAGCCTGTGGCGTTACGTAAGCTTTTTTCCTTACGTGAAAGAAAAAGAAATTATAAGCTTAGGCGAAGGATTGACGCCTATAATCAAGTTTTCAGATGGCTTATACTTTAAGCTGGATCAATTAAATCCGACAGGCTCATTCAAAGACAGAGGTTCAACCGTGCTGATTTCCGCTCTGCATAAGACGGTAAAAAAGGCTGGGGGTTATATTTCTGAGGATTCTTCAGGTAATGCAGGAGCCTCTATAGCTGCTTATGCCGCTCGTGCAGGGTTAAAGGCGAAAATTTATGTTCCAGAAGATGTTTCTGGACCGAAGTTCAATCAAATCAAATTTTATGGTGCAGAAGTCGTTAAGGTTTCAGGTGGCCGGAGCAAAGTTGCAGAGGAAGCGCAAAAAGTTGAAAAGGGGAAATTCTATGTTGGACACATACTTCATCCTTTGTTTAGGGATGGAATAAGAAGCCTTGCCTACGAAATGGCTGAGCAACTTGGTTGGCATGTTCCAGAACGCATTTACTTGCCAGTTTCCGCTGGAACTCTGCTTTTGGGTGTGATAAGCGGTTTTAAGCATTTAGTCGGGTCTAACGTGATAGAGGCTATGCCAAAAATAGTATCTTGCCAAACGCAACAAGTTTCACCACTTTACCATCGCTTCAAAAACTTGAGCTACGTTCCACCGAAAAAGGCTACTTCTGTTGCTGACGCTTTAGTGAGTGTAAATCCTCCGCTACTAGGTATTATGGTTAAAAACTTGAGGGAAACGAATGGCGATGCTGTTATGGTTGAAGAAGACGAAATATTCAATGCTTTCATAGAGCTTGCACGGAAAGGCTTTTTTGTTGAACCTAGCTCAGCTGTTGCTTACGCGGCTTACAAGAAGCAGCTCAAGAATAAAGAAGCGTCAAAAGGTGATGAGACTATGATAGTCCTAACCGGAATAGGGTTGAAAACGATGCTTAAACCAGGTTAATAATAGTTCCTTAAAAGTTACATTTGAAAATCTAGCTTTCAGCTTTTCTTTTTAGAAATATTTATATTGTAATGCTGTTTCTCTTGTTGACGCATTAAAGGAGGTATGTTAAGTTTGTCGTTACCTACATCAGCTGGAGGGGTTCCAGTTTTAATATTAAAGGAAGGCTCGAGTCGTTCCAGAGGAAAGGAAGCCCAACACTCAAACATTATGGCTGCAAAAGTCGTAGCTGAAACTGTGAAAAGTGCGTTAGGCCCGAAAGGCATGGACAAAATGCTCGTTGACAGCTTCGGCGACGTAACCATAACGAGCGATGGACGCACAATCTTGGATGAAATGGACATTCAACATCCCGCAGCCAAGATGATGGTTGAAGTTGCAAAAACCCAAGACAGTGAAGCGGGCGACGGAACAACGACAGCCGTCATAATGTCCGGCGCACTGTTGGACAAGGCTGAAGATTTAATCAACAAAAGTGTTCATCCAACTATAATAATTGACGGATACAAGAAAGCCTCTGACAAAGCACTGGAAACCCTAGAAAAAATAGCAATATCTGTAGATCTGAGTCTGCAAGAATACTTGAAAAAAACGGCTATGACGTCTATGGCAAGCAAGCTAGTCGCTGAACATAGGGAATACTTGGCGGATTTAGCCGTTAAAGCGGTTCTGCAAGTTGCTGAAAAGGAACCAGGCAAATCCAAGGCAGATATAGATGACATCAAGGTTGAGAAGAAAACCGGAGAATCCGTAAGCGACACAAAACTGATCAACGGCATAGTTTTAGACAAGGAGGTTACACATTCTGGGATGCCTAAGCGTGTGGAAAACGCGAAAATAGCATTGCTGGACACTGCGCTTGAAATTGAGAAGACAGAATTTGACGCAAAAATCAACATTGAAAGTCCAGAACAGATAGACGCGTTCCTGAAACAGGAAGAATCGATGCTGCGAGAGATGGTTGACAAGATAACCGCTACAGCTGCAAGCGTTGTCTTGTGCCAGAAAGGCTTAGACGACATGATCCAACACTTCTTAAGTAGAAAGGGAATACTTGCAGTTCGTAGAATCAAAAAGTCAGACATGGAGAAGCTTGCAAAAGCCACCGGCGGAAAAATCGTGACAAACTTGGATGACATGAATCCGGCAGACTTGGGCTACGCAAGCCTTGTTGAAGAACGCAAGATCGGCGACGACAAAATGACCTTTGTAGAAGGATGCAAGAATCCTCGTGCGGTCACAATTTTGATACGGGGTGGAACAGAACGCATAGTGGACGAAGCGGAACGTTCACTGCATGACGCCTTGTGCGTGGTCCGAGACATAGTTGAAGAACCAAAAGTGGTGGCTGGAGGCGGAGCACCAGAACTTGAGGTTTCACGAGTGCTCAAGAAATATGCGGAAACCCTTCCGGGAAGAGAACAACTTGCAGTTAAATGCTTTGCAGAAGCCCTCGAAACAGTTCCATTAACATTAACCGAAAATGCCGGTTTAGACCCAATTGACATATTGTCTGAGCTGAGGGCGAGACATGAAAAGGGTGAAACTTGGGCTGGAATAGAGGTGCACTCTGGAAAGGTTCAAGACATGACCGAGGCAGGAGTCTTCGAACCACTAGCTGTTAAGAAGCAGATAATCAAGTCAGCAACAGAGGCAGCTTCCATGATACTGAAAATCGACGATGTAATCGCCTCTGGCAAGATGAAAGCTCCGCCAATGCCTCCTGGAGGACCCCCTGGTGGAATGGGAGGAATGGGGCCAGGCGCCGGAGTGTACTAGGACACGTCTGAAAAAGAGAAGAAAGTTTTGATAGGACCCCCCAAGCTTACCCGCTTCGAAAA
Organism: Candidatus Bathyarchaeota archaeon; assembly: GCA_029879735.1. Lineage (GTDB taxonomy): Archaea > Thermoproteota > Bathyarchaeia > Bathyarchaeales > Bathycorpusculaceae > JAOUPS01. The sequence continues at coordinate 6,656 of JAOUPS010000077.1, forward strand.
AGCTCGGATAGTGGGGGCTAGGGCCCTCCAGATATCCATGGGTGCCCCCATACTTGTTGAGGTCTCAGGTGGATCTTCAAGTCCAATAGACATAGCATTAAAAGAGCTTGAGGCAAGTATCCTACCCATAACAATTAGACGCACATTGCCTGACAGCACATACCAAGATATTCCGCTCAAGTGGCTTCGGGAAGAAGAATAAATTAGTTTCTAAACTTTTCATCTTCTTATGAAAACTTCCTAGAACCGCTAGCAATTATTCTTACTTCGAGTCTTTTTTAAGATTTCTTTTGCTTTTTCAAGTGTTGTTCTGATTCTTGTCCAGTGGGCTCCCTGCCAGTATATTTGTCCACATTTTGGGCATTCCCAAAACTCATCGTAGTGGGCGAATGTGCTTTTCTCGACTTTGTTCGCAATTCTTTCTTTGGGTATTCGGTTCACTCTGGTGTTGCATTTTGGGCATCTTGATGTTGTCATGTCTATGTCTAGTTTGATGTTGAACCTTTTTGCGAGTTCCGCTAGTTTTTCCTCTTCTATTTTTCCCTCAAGATAGAACGTGTCAACTCCTTTCGCTGTGGCTTGTTGATAAAGCTCTAAATCCCTTGTAAGCAGTATTCTTCTTTCTTTTTTGGCTATCGCGATTAGTTGGGTATCGTCAAGTTTGTTTGAATACTTCACATCGTGTCCCAGCATTCGAAGCCAACGCGTCAGTTTTCCGAGCATCCCATCCGAAATGAACTTCAAAGTCTTATCCTCTCCGAATGATTCCGCCACTTCCCGCTTCAGCAACGATTTCTCCTTCATCCATGACCAATCGGCCATTAACAAAGGTTTTAACGGGTTTTCCCTCGACATTCCATCCGTCAAATGGGGAATATTTCGCTTTCGAGTGGAATTGTGATGCATCCATTTTGTATTTTCTATCCAAATCAACAACCACCAAGTCCGCGTTATTTCCCTCTTTCAAGTGGCCTTTGCCTTTTAACTTGAAAATTTCGGCGGGTTTTTCCGACATCAGTCTAACTATGTGAGTTATTGATAATCGCCCACATTTCACCTCTGTGAGCAACAGTGGAAGTGTTGTTTCTAAGCCTGGTATGCCAACTTTGACATCCCAAACTAACTTTGCTTTCTTTTCCCCTAAAGTGTGCGGTGCATGGTCTGAAGCCAAGATGTCGATCCAACTATTTTTGATTCCATTCCAAAGGGCTGCGATGTGACGTTTCTCTCGAACTGGTGGCATAGTTAATGCTAACGTTCCGATTCGCCTCAATTCGTCAACTGATAGAAATAGGTTATGTGGTGTTGTTTCACAAGTTATTGACATTCCAGATTTTTTTGCGTCAACTATTACTTTTAACCCGTTCTCCGTGCTTGTGTGACAAAAATGCACGTGTACACCGGTTTGTTTAGCGATGTCCAGTAAACGTTTCACAGCCTTCACTTCGACGCTTTCTGAATGTGCCTTAAGAAAAGCCTCAACGTCATTGTGGTTGGCACGCTTAAGCTCCTCTTCAGCCCTTTTCACCATTGTTTTGTCTTCTGCGTGAACAGCCACCGGAACCTTCAATCCGCTAACGATTTTGGATGCTTCCACCAAAGCGTGGTCATCATCGATGTTTAATCCACCAACTTGTTCAGCCATGTAAAGCTTAAAAGCTACGGCGCCTTCCCTAATTATTTCTTGTATTTCCTTTGTGTTTTTTGGAAATTCGGAGTAAAAGCCAACGTTGACTAAAACTTTTCTTTCAGCGATTTTCATTCGGGTCCTTAGAGTTTCAGTGGTCATTGTTACCGGGTTGTTGTTGGGCATGTCCAAAACCGTCGTTATTCCACCGGCAGCTGCTGCTGCTGTTCCGCTATAAAAATCTTCTTTGTAGGCTTTTCCTTCATCTCGAAGGTGCACGTGAGCGTCTATTAAACCTGGCAGAACTAGGAGATTTTTTAAATCGATTTTTGTTTCTGCTTTAGGCATGAGTTTTTTTTTGCCTATTTTGAAGATTTTTCCTTCTTCTATTGCGAGGCTGCAGTCCACTATTTCGTTGTCTATGTAGGCTTTCGCGTTGCCTAGGACTAGGTCGACAATCAAGTTGATCGGATCTCTTTATTGGAATACGTGAATAGAATGTTAAAGTTTGTTCTATTATGTGTTATTATATCAACGTTTAGGTTTAATGACCACATCGAAAGTTTCTGACTGTAAGAAGTTTTTAGGTTGTAGATTTCTAACAGGCGACACTGAAACTCCCACAACTTCCTATTTTTCTTTGTAACCCAACACAAGATTGTGAATGTCAATCCTAAAATCGGACTTTCTCTTTCTTAGGAGTTTTCCCTATAGGTTTTCCCGTCCATTCATATTTACAAACTTTACATTTTTTCAGATTTCCAGTTATCGTAATCTTCTTACTCCCACATCGGGGACATCATTCTTTTCTACCCATTCATCCATCCGCTCCATCAGTCGGATATTAGTTTTTTCTTATCAATTGCCAATTATTGTTTTCACAGAGTATTATTGTTTTCATCATTCATTATTCTACCCCTATTCATATAGCAACACTGCTAGCAGTCATAGTCTGCAGAAGAAAACACTCAAGTAACTTCATAAGACCACACGTAGCGTGCGCAAGTTTATTCTATTATTTTGAAGAAATCTCTCTCTGTTATTATGCCCACAAGTTTTTCGTTCTTAACCACCGGTAAGGCGCCTATGTTTTTCTCTTGCATTATTTTTGCTGCTTGACCCACATCCTCGTTTGGCTTTATGGTTGCAACCTCTTTGGTTGCTATTTCAAGGGCTGGTGTGTTCAAAACTTGTGTTATGGTTCCGGATGTGAGGTATTTGAAGACTTCTCCGGAGCCGAAGAATCGTATGATATCCATGGCTGTTATTATGCCTACTATTTTGTCTTCGGAAATTATTGGCAGTCTTCTGAAACCTTGCGTTGTTATTGTTTTTGAAACTTCAAAAATTGTTGTTTTGGGTAGGGCTGTGACAACCTTTTCTGACATTAGCCGGGCAACTGTTTCGCCGCTTAGTCTATCGGCGAACATGTTGGCAATGTCCCTCTCCGTGATTATTGCCATTACACGTTTTTCATCGTCAACCACCAGTAAACCGCCGAGATTTCGCTGCTTCATTAGTTCTATTGCTTCACTTATCTTTGCAGAAGTCTTAACTGAAACAACTTTTTTGGTCATTA
>JAOUPS010000152.1 GCA_029879735.1 Candidatus Bathyarchaeota archaeon
CAAAAAACGTGTAGAAAAGCTCATGAAGAAGCAGCAACAAATTCTGAAGCTCCAGTCTAAAATGATGTGGCAATCAACAAAAGTAATGTTGATGTTTTTTGTTCCACTCATCATCATATGGCAAATCTTAGGAGGGTCCTATGGACCTACTCCCATTGCATATTTTCCTGGAATAGGACCCGATCTTCCAATACCAATTTTCAGTCAGTCTCTCGTATGGTGGTACATGCTATGCTCTTTTCTTTTTAGTACAGTGTTTTCGCACTTGTTTGGGTTGGTAAGTGTGGAGTGATTAGAAATGCCCAGACCTAGTCAACGTATGAGAAGCAAAAAACGTGTTTACAAAACTTCACCGGGCGGCGGCCAAAAAATCCACTATAAACAAGAGGTCACCTCTTTGCCGCACTGCTACCTTTGCGGTAAACCACTGAGTGGAATCCCGCACTTATCCACAGCGGAAGTTCGCAAACTTAGTCGAAGCAAAAGAAGAATCCGGCGACTCTACGGTGGACAGATATGTTCTAACTGTCTAAAAAAGGCCTTAAAACAAACTGCAAGAACCATTCAAGTTGCTGAGGCAACGTAAACAATGATGGAAAAACCTATAGTTATTTGCATTTGTGGAATGGCTGGAAGTGGAAAAAGTACAGTGGCAAAAAGACTGGCTGAAAGATGTGGGCTTAAATATTATTCCGGTGGAGATGCGCTGAAAGCTTTAGCCGTAGAAGAAGGCTGCAACCCCCTTGAACGCGGATGGTGGGAAAGCAGAGAAGGAATGCGTTTTCTAGAAAAAAGAGAGAAAGACCCGAAATTTGACAGGGGTGTTGACCAAAAACTCTTGGAACTGGCACAACAGGGAAATGTGATATTAGACAGCTGGACAATGCCGTGGCTTCTTAAAAAAGGCTTCAACATATGGTTGGATGCTTCCATAGAGAAGAGAGCCAAGCGAATAGCCAAAAGAGGCGGCATAACTGTTGAAGAAGCACTACAAGCGGTAAAAAGCAAAGAAGAAAGGACAAAGAACATCTACAAGAAGCTTTACGGTTTCAAACTCGGAGAAGATTTCACACCCTTCCACTTGATATTGGACACAGACCATTTGAACGCCGAAGAAGTTTTCCAAATTCTCTGCACTGTAATAGACAACATGATTTTTAACCCTTCTGCATGTTGTCAAAATCCTTAAAGCATAGGATCAACGTAAATTTTAAAATCAAATAATATATTTATCTTCTATGTTACTATTCTATAATAAAGTTCTAGAAGCAGACAGGGATGGAGGAGGCTTTGTCCCAGAATAACGTATTTAAAATTCAGTATCTTGGTTCGGGAATTCTTGCTGGAGCAATCATTACATACGCAATCCTATCCTTCTCCTACATCAGCAGCGAATCAGCTCTCATGCTCATGATTTTTAATCTTCTCTTTATTTCTTTAGTTTTTCCATTAAGAGGAAAACTTGTAAAAAAGATGATGCTATTGCTCATTGGCAACATAGTCGGCATATTGTGGAACACTATCTTCTCCTTATTTGCTTACGCCGCCGTTCACTATCTTGGAGAAGTTTTTAACATAGGGTATGTAATCCTGAATCCTTTGCTAAATCTTGTCTGGATTGTTTCGTTCTGGTCCATAAGTTTGTCGTTCTTGGCTGATTCTAGAAACAGAAAAGGCAGTGTTGAAAATTGACGGCTGAAATCTTAGAAATTTTATTCATAACTTTAACAGCCTTAATGATGGCTTATCTCATCCGCCACTACATCTTTACTTTAACCGTTCTTAAACATGCTTATAAACGCAAAAAAATCGCCACCACGAAAAACACGGTTTATCAGCCCACCATATCGATTCTCATTCCAGCACGTAACGAAGAAAGAGTGATCGGAAGGATACTTCAGAGGATGACAGAGCTGACTTTTCCAAGAAATAAAATGCAAGTAGTAGTTATAGACGACGGTTCAACTGACAGCACGGGGAAGATAACAGAAGAGTACGCGAAAACATGCAGCTATATTAAAGTCATACACCGAAAACAAAAGGAAGGTGGACAAGGAAAAGCATCAGCGTTGAACAATGGACTGAAGCATGCAAAAGGCGAAATTATCTTTTGTTTTGACGCAGATTACTACCCTCAACGAGACATCCTAGAAAGACTCACAAAGGAATTTGCCGACCCAAAAGTTGGGGCAGTGCAAGGCAGAGTCACAGTCTTAAATGAACCCCAAAACCTTGTAACAAGACTTGTTGCACTAGAAAGAACAGGTGGATATCGCGTTGACCAGCAAGCGCGAGATTGTTTAGGATTGATTACACAGTTCGGAGGGACTGTAGGGGGATTTAGACGAGACCTATTAGAATCTTTAGGCGGATGGGACGAATCCATCTTAGCGGAGGACACAGACTTAACTTTTCGTGTTTATCTGGCTGGTTATAAGATTCGGTATGTCAATGATGCGGAATGTTATGAGGAAGCCGTTGAAAGTTGGCGGGCTTACCGGAAGCAAAGATACAGATGGGCTAAAGGGCATATGCAATGTGCCT
>JAOUPS010000016.1 GCA_029879735.1 Candidatus Bathyarchaeota archaeon
TCCGGGAGTTACTGTTAACATTGTCAAGACTGATGACAGAAGAACAATCGAAGAATTCGGTTTGTCCAGAGGAACATGCATAAACGGAAAACCAATTATTAAAAGAATGGCATCATGGAAAGAAATAGGAACCGAAATCGAAAAAATCAAAAAACTCTGCTAAGAACCTTTATTTCTACTCTCACCTTTTAGCGCGCGCGAGCTATTTAGCAATCTTTTATCTTGATTTTAGGCTTATGTTTATAACCTACTAAGTTATGACCATCCCGGTTGCTGGATTAACCATGACAAGAGTAGCAGTGTTAGACGCAGATAAATGTAAACCGAAACGCTGCAACAGAGTATGCTATCGTTTCTGCCCAATGGTGCGAAGCCGCAAGGAAGCAATACGCTTCGAAGGCGGCAAGGCAGTGATTGTAGAATCTCTTTGTTCAGGATGCGGAATCTGTATAAAGAAATGCCCATTTAACGCCGTTTCAATAGTAAATCTCCCAGATGAGCTGGAAACCGAGTGCAGTCATCGTTTCGGACAAAACACTTTCAAGCTTTATAGGCTTCCGACACCTTCACCCGGCATCGTTTCAGGTTTGCTTGGACAGAACGGGATAGGAAAAACTACAACCCTCAAAATATTTTCCGGCGAGGTCAAGTTAAACCTTGGAAACTACGAAAACCCACCTGATTGGGACGAGGTGATACGGCATTTCAGGGGGTCAACGCTTCAAGATTACGTCCAAAAGATGAGCGAGGGCGAACTTAAGGTTTCATACAAACCCCAGTACGTTGATAAGATTTCAAAAGCTATCTTCGGAAAAGCGGGAGAACTCCTAGAAAAAGTTGATGAACGGGGAAGACTCGATAAAATTGCAGAACAGCTTGAGCTAAAACAGCTTTGGAACCGCCGCCTTGATGTTTTAAGCGGGGGTGAGCTGCAGCGTGTGGCGGTAGCCGCCGCCATATGCCGCGAAGCCGACGTGTACCTTTTCGACGAACCATCAAGCTATCTAGACGTGAAACAGAGACTCGAAGTCGCCAGAGCCATAAGAAGCTTAAAAAACGACGAAAAAACGGTGATTGTAGCCGAGCATGACTTGGCAATAATAGACTACTTGTCGGATCAAATCTGCATCTTCTACGGAGAACCAGGGGTTTACGGCATAGTCTCCCACGTCCACGGCGTCAGAACAGGCATTAACATTTACCTGCAAGGTTACATCCCAGACGAGAACATTCGATTTAGAAAAGAGGCCATAATATTCCATGAGAAGCCGCCCACAGTGAGTTTCAGCGTCGGCGAAACACTGCTGAAATGGGAGCAAACAGAGAAAACATACGAGGGTTTCAAACTTGTAGCTCACTCTGGAGAGATAAAGAGAGGAGAGATTGTCGGGATTCTGGGACCTAACGGCATAGGCAAGACAACCTTTGTAAAGATCTTGGCGGGAATTGAAGAGACCGACGACGGAAAGAAGTTCGGTGAGTTGGACGTGAGTTATAAGCCACAATATATTTCAGCAGAGTATGATGGAACAGTCAGAGAGCTTCTAATGAGCGTTGCTAAGAAGTTCGCTTCAAGCTGGCATAAGACGGAGATTCTTCAACCTCTAAGGATACATCTGCTTTTAGACCGAAATGTAGCTGAACTCAGTGGAGGAGAACTGCAAAAAGTTGCCATTGCAGCGTGCCTGTCTCGAAAGGCTGAGCTTTACCTTCTTGATGAACCCAGCGCCTATCTGGATGTTGAAGAAAGATTTAACATGTCACGAGCCATCCGAAGAGTTGTCGAAACACGGAACGTCACAGCCTTCGTCGTTGAGCATGACGTTGTTGCCCAAGACTTCATAGCCGACCGTATGATGGTTTTCACAGGACAGCCCGGAGTTAAGGGCACGGCAAACCTGCCGACCGACCTAAGAGATGGAATGAACACTTTCCTAAAAGAGATGGAAGTGACTTTTCGAAGAGACCCAAATACGAAAAGGCCTAGAGTTAACAAGGAAGACTCGAAACTTGACAAGTTTCAAAAGCGGATCGGAGAATACTATTACGTACGCCAGCTGAAATGAAATAGGAATGAATTGTCATGGTGAGATTTGGAGAAAAAGAGGAAAAACTGCTGAAGGCGCTTTAAAAGCTATTGAAAACGCTTGTGTGCTTTGGAGTTTTAGGTTGGTGCCGCCGCGCTTGCGGAGGATGGTAGAATCTATGGCGGTTGTAATGTTGAAAGCTGGGTTTCCGCACTTGGCATCTGCGCTGAAAGATGTGCGATCAACCATGCTGTTTTGCATGGTAATCGGAAAATTGAGGAGATAGCCATAGTCAAGGATGCAGACAGCCAATGCGAACCCAGACCATGCGGAGCATGCTTACAGTACATTTACGATTTTACGGAAAACCCCAAAATTAAAATTGTTATGGCAAAAACTGAAAAGGGCAGAATTTTGTTTGAAACGGTTAAAGTAAAGACTATTGGAGAGTTGCTGCCCCATCCTTTTAGGAAATGGACAAAAATCTCTGAAAAACGTAGTTAAATTAAAGAGTAAGCAGGGCATATCGTAAAATGATTTGCGTTAGAGAGGGCGCTGGTGGAGGCTTAAGTGGCTAAGACAACGTTCGAAGAGATAAGTGCTGCTGACTTCTTCTATCGAAACAGAGACATAGCCGGCTTCACGAACCCGTCTAGGGCTATTTTTGCAGCGACAAGGGAACTCGTTGAGAACTCGTTGGATGCCGCTGAAAGCCTCAAAACACCACCAGACATTTACGTTAGGCTATCATTTGATGGAGAAGCCAGCAGCGAAACAAAGATTTACAAGTTAAGGGTTGAGGATAACGGCATAGGAGTTCCTCCACGCCACATACCATCAGCCTTCGGCCAAGTGCTCTTCGGCTCAAAATACAAGCTGAAACAGCAGAGAGGGACCTTTGGCTTGGGCGGAAAAATGGCGATTTTGTATGGACAAATCACAACGCACCAGCCTGCCTGCATAATTTCAAGCACAGGTGTGTCAAAAATCTACATGTACAAACTCATGATTGACATCCGAAGAAATCGACCGCTCATACTTGATAGAAAAGTGCTTATAAACAAGGAAAGATGGCGTGGAACGATAGTTGAGTTCAACCTTGAAGGCGACTATTTCAGGGCTATGCCAAAAATCTTGGAATACTTTAAACAGACAGCCATGGTGAACCCCTATGCAAACCTAACTTTTGTTGACCCTAAAGGCAGATTATACAAGTTTACGAGAGTTACGATGGAGATGCCTGACCCGCCGAAGGAAACATTGCCGCATCCTTATGGTGTGGATGTGGAGCTTCTCCAACGCCTCATACAAGTGACACCCCATCGAAACATGATGGAATTCCTTAGAAATCATTTCCATAGAGTTGGAGAGATCACTGCACGAAAATTCTTGGAATTCGCCAATATAAGGTCCTCCAAGAACCCTAAGAAGCTTGCTCACAATGAAATTGTCAGGTTAATGCGTATGCTGAAAAAGTTTAGGGAGTTCTTGCCACCAGACGCAAGTTGCTTGTCACCCTTGGGCGAAGAATTGTTAAGGGCAGGCGTGTTGAAAGAGTTGAAGCCGGAGTTTGTGGTTGTCCATCAGCGTAGGCCATCCGCTTATGCTGGTCATCCCTTCATAATTGAAGTGGCAATTGCCTACGGAGGAGAAATCCCAAAGAGAGGAACCTTCCCAATTTATCGTTTCGCCAACAGAATTCCATTGCTATATGATGAAGCAAGCGATGTCTCAGTGAGAGTGATAAACTCTATTAACTGGCGAAGGTACAAGGTTACTCCCGACATGCCTGTTGCAATAGCGACGCATATTTGCAGCACAAAGATTCCATACAAAACAGTTGGAAAGGAATTCATCGCGGACAGACCGGAAGTCGGGAGAGAGATAGCCAATGGACTGCGAGGGGCTGCACGTCAACTCCAGCGTTTCCTGACGAGGAGGGAGCATGTGGATAGGGAGCAGAGAAGACTTGGAATCTTCAGCAAATACCTACCAAAAATAGCCCAGTTTTCGGCGCAACTTGCCGGCAAGGAAAAAACGCCAGATATAAAAAAGCTCTTGTGGAGTGTGAAGAGTTTTGAAACCGAAAAAGCATAAAAGCATCATAACGAAAAGAAGAAAAGAAGTTTCATCAGGTTTGGAAAGCCTTGGGCTTAAAATTTATGAGCAGCTTGATAAGGGAGACTTTCCTTCAATAGAGATGCCCAGCCGCTCAACAGAAAACATCTATTACGACCCGCAAGTAAGGCAGTTCATTTTGGGAGACAAAAAAGTTCGTAGAAAAGCCCGCAACATACGCCATCTAAGGCCTTTCACACAGCTTGTTTGGACCGCATTCTTTTCCCATGAACTTACTTCCCAGCGTAAAACATCAACCTTAAGGGATGTTTATTATTCCGCACAAGCGTACGAGATGAAATTCAAAGACCAGCAAGAATCAAACAACATCATAACAGATCTGGAAACGGTTTTGGCATTCTCCAGGGAAGACTTTAACATCTTTCCAGAAGAACGTTCAGCGGTCTTCGGCGATCTGACGATAGAATACACAGTGCCTGGATACGAGGGGAAAAGACTGAATTTGACCTCTCACCCGGACGGTGTCATGATTGGACCGGCTTTGACTTCGGCTGAGTTTGTGAAAACGACGGCGGATAAGGTCATAGCCATAGAGAAAGGCGGTCTATTCACCCGGTTTGTGGAGGAAGGCGTACATAAGAAGTTTAATGCAATACTTGTTTTGACGGCTGGACAAGCGCCGAGGGCCACGCGGCACTTTGTTAGGAGGCTTAACAGGGAGCTAAACGTCCCAGCTTACATCTTTACGGACGGCGACCCTTGGGGAATGCACATAGCCATGGTGATGATTTCGGGTTCTGCGAACGCTGCACACTTGAGAGAGTTGACGACGCCTGATGCCAAATGGAGCGGTGTATGGGCAACGGATATTGTGAATTATAAGTTGCCCGCAGATCCGTTAGATGAAGTGGACATAAAGAGGCTTTATGAATTGCAGAGAGATCCACGTTATAAGGATCCGTTGTGGCAGAGGGAGATCAAAATGTTCCTGAAGATAAGGAAGAAGGCGGAACAGGAAGCCTTCAGCAGGTATGGTTTAACATACATTGTGGATGAATACTTGCCTGCTAAGCTGGAAGAGACAAAGTGAACATGAGAAATTTAAAATAACCGTTTATCTTTCTATGTAAAAGCACATTGAGAAGGAAGAATCAGATATGAGTGAAGAAGGCGGTTTCGGATTGTCAGTCGCCGAGAAATTCTTTGGTTTAATACTCCTGATTGTCGGCGGCCTAGCCACATATTACACGTTCACGAGCAGCAAAGCTTTGGGTGCTTTTACAGGATTTTTCGGATTTCTAAGCATTATACTGTTAGTGTTAGGATTATTTCTGATAATTGCAAAAGGTGAATAGTGTTTAAAACTCCTTAAAAGCCAGCGGACTCTTGCAACGTTTTAATTTTGAGAAGAAATCTTGTTGTTTTGAACTGGAATAGGCTTATTCTCTTCTTTCAACAACCATCCTGCAATTCGTGGCTAAAGCAGCTATTACGCCTAAAGCCGCAAGCCAAGGAGCCAGCACAGCACCGATAACTCCCACAGTAGCAGGTATTTCAAGCATAACCTTTCCTTTTTCGTCTTTGACAATTATTCTAGTCACGTTTCCTTCATGAAGCAACTCCTTGACTTTTTCAATAAGGTTGTCGGCTGAAACAGAGAATTCCTCTTTGACCACTTTTGCAGCTGGAGTACCACAAGCATGACAGAATTCATCGCCTTCTTTCAACTTTGCCCCGCATTTCCAACAGTAAGGCAAATCCTTTCACCTTGTGGAACAAAGTTTTGCTGGACATTTAAAAACATTATGAATAAAAAGCTGAGTGTTTATTAGGTAATAGTTTATTAAATTTGAAATGGACCATTGAATGGCTGACTTGTTTAATCCTGTAAAAAGGGGATGCAGAAGATGCCTATTCGTCAACCCATTGTATGCGTTCTCGGTCATGTTGATACTGGTAAGACTCTGCTTTTGGATAAGATACGTAAGACGAGCGTTCAGGCTCGTGAGGTTGGGGGAATTACGCAGCACATTGGTGCGAGTTTTTTCCCTGTTGACACGCTCAAGCAGTTGTGTGGTCCTTTGCTTTCCATGATTAGAGGTGAAATTGAGATCCCGGGTTTGCTTGTCGTTGACACGCCGGGGCATGAGGCTTTCACGAACTTGCGTAGGAGGGGTGGCAGCGTCGCTGATGTTGCGATACTGGTTATTGATGTTTTACGTGGTTTTGAGGCCCAAACCTATGAGTGCATAGAGATCTTAAAGGCTCGTAAAACACCTTTTTTGGTTGCTGCAAACAAGATAGACCGGATACCAGGCTGGAATTCTTACATGGACACGCCGTTTTTGAAGACTTATAGAACGCAGGGTCGCTATGTCAGGCAGGATTTGGATAATAGGATATATGATGTTATAGGTGTTTTTTCTCGTTTGGGTTTTAGGGCGGACCGTTTCGACCGCATAAAGGACTTTACAAAGACCGTGGCGATTGTGCCCACGAGTGCGAAAACTGGTGAGGGCATAACTGAGCTTCTCGCGGTTCTTGTTGGTTTGACGCAGCAGTACTTGAAGAAGCGCTTACAGACGACCGAGGGGCCGGCCAAGGGTACGGTTTTAGAAGTTAAGGAAGAGCCTGGTTTAGGGTTGACGATTAACACTATAATCTATGATGGGGTTTTGCGGAAGGATGATCTGATTGTTGTTGGTGGTAAGGAGAAGCCCATTATTACGCGGATACGGGCTATTTTGGTTCCTAAGGCTTTGGACGAGATTAGGGATCCAAGGGACAGGTTTTCTTCTGTGGAGTCTGTTTCTGCTGCGGCTGGAGTAAAAATCGCGGCTCCTGACTTGGAGGGAGCATTGGCCGGTGCACCCTTGTATGATGTGCCGCATGGTGAAGAACCGGAGAAGTATGCTAGGCTTGTTTCTGAGGAGATTGAGAGGATCAAGATTTTGACGGATGTTGATGGGGTTGTTTTGAAGGCCGACACTCTGGGTTCATTAGAGGCTATTGCTGAAAGTTTGAAAGGGAATGATGTGCCGATTCGATTGGCGGATGTTGGGGATGTTTCAAAAAGGGATGTTACAGAGGCTATGGTTGTGAAGGAGCACGAGCCTTTGTACGGTGTGGTTTTAGCCTTCAACGTTAAGGTTCTGCCAGACGCCGAAGAGGAAGCCGCCAACAGGAATGTGCAGATTTTTCGTGAAAACATAATTTATCGCCTGGTAGACGACTACCTTTTGCGGCTCAAGACTCAGCGGGAGGCAGAACTTGAGCAGGAATTCGAAAAACTCGTTAGGCCTGCGAAAATCCGCATTATGGAAGGCTATGTTTTCCGAAGAGCAAGGCCAGCAATAGTTGGTGTGGAAATCTTAGCTGGAAGGATAAAACCGAAATACGTGCTTTTGAGAAGCGAAGACGGCAAAGAAGTAGGTGAGGTACAGCAGATTCAAGAGAAGGGAAAAGCCTTGCCAGAGGCTGGACAGGGGATGCAGGTTGCAATATCCATAGACAAGCCGACGGTTGGAAGACACATCTTCGAAAAAGACATATTATACGTGAAGGTGCCAGAACATCATGCGAAGGCGTTGCTGACAACGTTTATGGATGGGTTGACTGTGGAAGAGCAAGAGGCACTAAACGAATACGTAAACCTGATGAGAAAGAAAATACCATTCTGGGCAGCATGAAAGTCTCTCACGGTTCTGCTTTTCAGCTACAAGGGAAGCGTTTTTCCAATTCCTGTTTTCTTCGCTTCCTCATAGATAAGAATGGCGGTCGCCATATCTTCTATGGCTAGCCCTAAATTCATTGACATAATGCGTTCATAAGGATACTTACGGTCAGGTTTCTTGCTGCTCACAATTTCGCCCAAATCTGCGTATACACCTGGTATATTGGAAAAGTATCCTAGTTTCCTATAGTATGCTAATTGTTCGCGGTCATCGGTGCAAAACTTATCCATGGAATGCATGGCCTCTGGTTTCCAGTATGAGTCGAAATCCAGTGAACAAGCGAAGCCACCGTCCTTAAACCACGACGCTTCAATTACGGGCTGCGGATGTTTCAAAATTGGGCCGGCTGTAACAACTATGTCACAGTTTACAACAGCCTTCTTAGGCGAGGCAACGGGAACAACCTTCAGTCCGTGTTCAGCAGTCATCTCTTCAACATACTTCTGTAGGTTTCTCTCGTTGATGTCGTAGGCTTTCACCTCTTCCAAGTTCTTGCACACTACTGTTAGGGCTTCAAGGTTGCTTCTACCCTGAACACCGCACCCAAGAACGCCTAAGACCTTCGAGTCTTGTCTAGCCAGGTGTTTAGCCGCAACAGCGGGCGCTGCTCCAGTTCTTTTAGCCGTTATCCAAGTGCAGTCCATAACACAGATTGGAAAACCGGTTTCAGTGTCGCTCAAGATGAGTAGCCCTGAAATGTATGGCAGGCCACGTCTGGGGGTTTCTGGAAACCCGCTCACCCACTTGACACCTGCCGATCTCATCTTAGGTATATAAGCTGGCATGGCGTGGATGAAGGCGTCTTTTTGTGGGTGAATGCCGGGCTTGGGTGGTGCTTCAGTTCGTCCTTCTGTTTTTTCGCGGAAGGCTTTTTCAACGACTTGAATGACTTCTTTCATGCGGATGCTTAGTTTCTCTACGTCATGTCTAGAAAGGTATAGAACTTCTGCTAAAGAACCCATTGTAAACACCTGACCACTTTAACTGAGCAAAGTTCGCATTTTGATTCTCCGCTTTTAACTTGTAGAGAAGCGTAGATATGTTTTATTAAATGTTAATATCAAATAAGTTGTGGTGATGAGTGAAATGACTGAGAGTAAGAAGAGAATGTTGCAGCTTGAAACAGGGGCTCTCTCGAAAGAGGAGGTTGAGGCTGTCTTAGATTCACTTCCGGTTGACATATCATTTGTTGGCAAAGAAGATCGTGTAAAATACTTCAACAAGGCTGGGAAAAGAATTTTCGTTCGGACAAAGGCGGTTATTGGAAGAAAAGTACAACTATGCCATCCACAGAAAAGCGTTCACGTAGTAAATAAGATTCTTGAGTCCTTCAAAACAGGCAAAAAGGATGTGGCAGAGTTTTGGATTCAGATGAATAACCGTCTAATCCACATCAGATATTTCGCAGTGAGAGACAAGAATGGAAAGTATTTGGGAACGATGGAAGTGACGCAAGACATAACCGACATCAAGAAAATTGAAGGACAAAAAAGACTACTAGACTGGAGAATCTAGGCTCAATTTCCCGAAAAGGGAACCGTAACATACAGCGAAGTGTAAGCGTAGTCGTCCATCTGCTTAAATGGTTAAATCGTAAAGATTACTCGATGCTTTAGGATTTGTTGGCGCTCTGTATTTATGAAAGTAGGTGCATGTTTCCTATTCTTGTGGTTTTTAAGTGTTTTTCCGCTGCTTTCAGGCATTTCACCGCTTGCTTTTTGCTTGTTGTTGGTAAATCGTTCATGACATAGCATGGATAAAACGCTAATAGCGTGTATGGAATGTTCGGGTCCATTTCGCTTATGAATTTAGCGATGTTCTTAACCTCTTCAGCGTCTATGTATCCAGGAACAATCAGTGTGCTGGCTGAAAGCACCGGCAGCTCCGGTCGCTTTTTGTAGAATTTTTCTCCTATCATTTTGAAGTTCTCAAGCGCAGGCCTATTTGAAACTCCGCACAATGCGATGTTCAATTCTTCACTCCATGTTTTCAAGTCGAATTTTATGTTGCCCCCGCTTTCTAAAGCATATTCCGTTGCTTTCTCAGCCAATTTCCTGTTCATGTAGCCATTGGTCTCCCAGCAAACTCGAAGGATGCGTCTTTCAGCTTTGGCTTTCTCTAGGGCTATGCGGCTTACCTCAAGTGAATGCGGCATCTGAGGTGAGGGGTCTCCGCCGAAATAGCAGATGCAAGAAACATGTTTGTCCACTTTGCCTGCTAAAGCCTCGGCACTCATAACGGGCTTGTGCTTAACAGCCAAGTTGCGATAACGCCAGTTCTGACAGTAAACGCAATCGTAACTGCAGGCTCCGTAAAAAACCGCTAAATTGGAATAGCTGTATTCGGCTTCTGGCTTATAGGCGTATTTGGGATAGCTACTTCCGGTACATCCGGGACAAAACCACCAGCTAACGCAGTTGGTTGGCAAACCATCATAATACCACTCTAAAACGCCTTTCTCGGCTGTGCCGCCGAAACGAACCAGACGCCCACCAACATTCCAAACAAGCCCGCAAAAACCACTGTTACCAGCATCAATCATGCAATTATTGGCACAAATCCCGCAAGGCAGTCCATCAACATCCCGTGGCGGCTCTGGAGGCAGACCAAAAACGGCACGGCTCTTTGTATGCACCCGCTTGGTAACCTCAAGAGCTTGCGCGGGCTTTTCCCTTATGCACCTTAGACAAACACCCAAACTGTCCGAAATAGTCGTGGTTTTCTCGCCGCAAATCAAACATTTCCCCATGAATGCAGCTCCATAAAAACTTAACAAACTTTAGAATATAACTCTTCTAAACGCTAAGCCTTCCAACATACGAAAGGTATGTGGTTAGCCGCCACCAACTGGTGGTAGTATGGCCAAAACGTCACCATCCGTAAGCCTTGTTCTCAATCCATCAAGCGTAGTTATGCTTCTACCGTTCACAAGCAGCGTCAAATAGCTTTGAATATCGCCGGTTTCTCTGTCAAAAACGTATTCGATGAAATCCTTTCCATAAAGCTCAACCAAACGCTTTAACACCCTTTCAACCGTGGCCTCTTCTCCGTTTAGAAACTCAAGGGATTCCACTTTCTTCCCAACTAACTCCCGCAATGCCGCGAAGAAACGTACAGACACCTTCAACAGTCAAACCGCTCCAACAAGTTTAGCCGCCAGTGTCGGCATACCCAACCATGACTTCACAATCAGAATTTAAGGCTTCATCCTTTATGCTCAGAAGCGCCTTGCCTCCACATATGAAAACGAAAGTGTCCAGCAGTCTTTCATCTACTTCTCCATGATGCTTCAGCTTCTCCCTTAGCCTACTCAATACATCTCCATATTTAGAATCATCAGAAATGTGGATGGTTTCCACTTTGTCAGATGAGCCGAAACTTTTGGCTATCTCATGACTTAGGTATCGTATCCTAACTTCCATGGCTGATGACCACGACGCTTAAACTTCCATACAGATTAAGCTTGTTTTAACTCTCTAAAAACTGTTATGCAGCAAAATCCTAAACTAAGTCTACAGAGAGGTTCTAGATGAGCTTACCACAACCTGAACTGGAGCAAAATAAGAGACACATGCTGATTTCTGTTCGGGGAATAGGGGGACAGAAAAAACTAAAAGCCGCAAAAGTTGCCAGTAGTGAGCAGCGGTGATTGGGGCACCCAGCATCACCCAACCTCGCAGCGCACGCTGTTATATAGAAAGACAAATGTGAGACGAGTTAGCACGTTAAGATTATTGAAACTAACATATTTCATATATGAGAACGTAATTGTTTACCCTTAGGAGTGTGTTACGAATGAAGAATGAAGTTACTGTTCGTGATGGATTGAGGCAGTTGCCTATCAGGCCTGTTTATTTGGTGTCAGTTGAGCATGAGGGAAAGAAGAACATTATAAGTGTCGGGATGTTTGCTTTCTTTTCCGGAAAGCCAACGTTAGTAGGTATTGGTGTGGCGCCTTCTAGATACTCCTTTGAGTTAGTTCGTCAATGTGGAGAGTACGTGGTTAATGTAGTTGATGAGAAGCTTATGAACGCTGTGCGGGCTTGTGGGGAGAAATCGGGTCGGGAAGTGGACAAATTTGAACTGGCAAAACTTACTTCCACAAGAGGAGTTGAGGTGAAGGCTCCACTTATTCAAGAAAGCCCAGTTAGTATTGAATGTAAGGTTGTTAAAGAAGTGGAAGTAGGTGACCATGTTTGGTTTATGGGTGAAGTGTTGGCTGTTCATGTTCGTGAAGCCTACAACTGGAAGGACGGTTTATTGTTTAAATGGGTAGATGAGGACGGATTCTACTATAAGGTAGGAGAAAAGGCAGGCAAATTCTGAAACACTTCATCATGTGAAACTCCAATAAATGTTAGCGCCCGAGTCCACTATACTTAAATTTTAATTCAACTTGTTTTTCCACATGAAACATGTGAACATAATAATCGATTGTGCCCTTTCATATTTCAGGATCGGTTACAATTGCGCCGAGAGTGTGCTCTTGGCAATAGCTAAAGATGCTTTAGGGATTGATTGCGATCTTATACCAAAAATTGCCACCGGTTTTGGCGGTGGCATATCGAGGCAAGGATACGTTTGTGGGGCATTGAGCGGCGCTGTTATGGGCCTCGGTTTGAAATATGGCAGGAACGATCCGGACGAACTGAGAGCAAAAACATACAATCCCGTAGTAGAGTTCTGCAAACAGTTTCAAAAAATGTTTGGAAGCATCGTTTGTAAAGAACTGTGCGGATGCGATCTTTCCACCATAGAGGGCGTAAGAAGATTCAGAAAAGAGAACGTGCACAAAGAAAAATGCAGTAATTTCGTCAGTGGCGCCATAAAAATTTTCATGAGTTTAATCGATGCAACCTAAATTCAGTCTGAACTAAGGGTTAATCTTCGCGCTGATATTTTATTTTTGAAGTTGCATGACGTCATTATCTTGGATGGGAGATCAGCAACGCAAATTTAAGTATCTAGGGGTGAATGGCGGTTAGGGTGTTTGACCACTTTTAAAATGGCATCTTCAAGCTCTTTCTCCTCAAAATCTAAGGAAAGGTTGATTTTTCCATCTATTACTACGCACATATCTTGGACTCCGTATTTAGCCGCTTCTGATGACTTAGTTGACCTCATTTGAACTTCTACCAAATCTTTAAACTTTGATGTTACCCTTCCAACTTTTTCCATAAGTGGCGCGAAATTGCAGACACAGGAGCCTAAAGGCACAAAGACTTCGACTTTCACTTTATTTCTCTTCACTTTTTACCAACCTCCCAACACATAACCAGCCATGACCAAGCCAACTACAACAAAGGCTGCTCCAAAAATCTTTGTCAGCCATTCGCCTGCTACAGCAGTTTTTTCGCTTACAGCCTTTCGTGCTGTCGCCAACAGAACACTTAAGAATATAACTGGCAATGCGTGACCTAGACCAAAAGTGAAAAGTAGTAAGCCTCCGTGATAAGGTGTCGGCGTATTGAATATGGTTAGCAGTATGGCCGGCAAAACCAAAGAAAGGGAGCATGGACCTAAAGCTAGGGAGATGACTATCCCGAACAGAAATGACCCCATTGCATAATTGTATTTTGAAAAACGCGTCAAAGCAGTTAGCTTCAAAGCATTGATTCGTTCAGTAAAAGAACTGGTGGCGCTACTTGTGAAGTTAATTTTCTTGAACAAGCCTAAGTTGTTAATTCCAAAGAATATGAGAAGAAGACCTGCAATGCCATAGAAGAATCGGTAGCTCGCTGGATCCACGGGAATAAGAGAGGATAAGGCGTATCCGAGAAAGAAGAAAACTAAGCACATAGCCATAGTGAAACTACAGCCAATTATGAAGCCTTTGCGTATGCTTTTGCTGATACCCACGGCGTATGTCAAGTAGACTGATATGAGAGCAACGGAGCATGGTGAAAGGAAAGTTACGATTCCCAAGAAGAATAAGCCTAAAAGTTCTTCAAGCACCTCTTGATCAAACTCCTAAAAGTTGGTTAATCTTTGACGATAATGTTGAAGCGGTGATTGTGCTGTACGAGTCTGAAATGTGAAATGTCTTGTCTATTAGCACTATTGTTCCATCGCCTTGTGTTGCATATTTTTGTGCTATGTCCATCTTTCCGTCGTCATAATCGTTTCCAAACAACCAAGTAATGTCATACGTGGTGCGGATTTGTGCAAGGTCGCTGTCTGCACAAGTGGCCACAGCAACTGTTATGAACGTGACAGGTTCTTTCCCACAGAAGCTACTGCAAACTGTTTCTAATTGTGTAAGCTGGTTGTCGTTGATTGGGTAGACCTGTCCATGACAACCAACTCCCATGACGTGTATGACGATGACTCTTCCGCTGAAACGGCTGAGCGATAATTGAGTGCCATTTATGTCTCTCAAAGTAAATTCGTATGGCGTTTGTAGCGGATTTGTCGGGTTGATTGGTGGTGGTTCTTCTGATATTGAAGGACGCGTGTATTGCCACGCTCCATAGGACACAAATATTATGGCGATCAAGCAGAGTGCCCCAAGTATTTTACCATTTGGCCATTGTCTCGGCTTTCTTTCAGCTTCTTTTTCTCTCTGTACGCGATAAGCCTCTTGAGTCCTCTGTTGCCTTATCTGTCTCTCACGCTGTCTTTCCTTCCAACTTTTCTTCTTCTTCTTTGGCAATTCTCCTCCCTCACCATGCTTCGGCTAAAGTTTTTTGGGTTTGAACGGTTGACAACGGCTCTCTTCAATGATCTTTATCAGATCAATCAGCATGTCTTTGGCTTCAGCCAGTAAATTTTCGTTTTTTTCATCTGCTGCTCGCAAGTTTCTTATATACGACTCGATTTCCAGTTTCAGTGATAGAAGACTAACATTGCTCTCTCCGCGCTTGGCCTCTTGATATTTCTCACGCATTTCTTCAAAACGTGCCATATTCATTCAATTACCTCTGTTTTCCCAGTTTCTCCTTTTCCAATTCGACCTTTCTTTTCAATACTTCAAAGTACTTTTGGGCATTCAGAAGATTTTCTCGGTCGCTTTCAAAGTCTTTGAGCTTCAAAACGGCGAACCATCCTTCTCCATACGGGTCTCGGTTAACAAGCTCAGGCCTTTCTGATAATTTCTCATTACTCTCGACTATGACGCCACTCACAGGCGATATCAAGTCAAGTATAGTTTTTGTGGATTCGAATGAAGCCACTTCGTCCAGTTGTTCAATTTCTGTGCCAACATCCTTGAATTCAACAAATATAATGTCGGTGGCCATGCTTTGGAGGAAATCTGTAATTCCCACTCGTGCTTTGTGCCCTTCTATTTTCGCCCAGCAATCATTTTCATTGTAGAGTAGACCTTTTGGTACCCGAAAAGTCCATTTCAGAACCTTAAGTTGATAAGAGTCCTCGTTTTTCAAGCACTCACTTCCTCAAAATCTTGTCGACCAAAAGAGCTGTTTCATCAGCAATCTTCTCTGCAAGTTCTTCTCCTTCAGGACCAATATCTGCAGACGCTTTCGGTTTCAACCCATGCTTTTGGACACTTTGCGGAATGAACACCCTTCCTCTTATTTTACCTCCAATTCTTGCAACGATTTTCGTGGCACACCGTTCAGAACATCCATCAATCGTAATAATCGGATATTCCTTAATCCACTCAGAATGAGGTTTGACACCAGCAACAAGAGGGGGAATACAGACTAGGACAGAACCTTCTGACCTCAACTCTTCCACTACCTTGAAAGCGCAAGCACGAGCCACTGAACCCAGTGATTTGTCCATTCCTGCGCATGCGATGATAGCAACTTTTTGTTCTTCACTCAATTACTGTCGCCTCTTTTCTTTCTTTCCAAGACTTCGTCTACTTTTGCTGCGATTTCCTCTGCCACCTTAAGAGCAAGTTCCTTTTCTTTGGCGCTGAGTTTGCCTCTTGATTTCGCTTTTAGATAGGGGTATTTTTGCATAATTTCTGAAACAACAATTGTTGCAACTGGTTTGCCGCTGTATTTCTTGGTTCCAACCTCTGCACATCTTTTATCGCAACCGTCGATAGCAATCGTTGGAAACACTCTTGCGAAGGCTCTTTCGTCCTCGCTTCCCGCAAGAAACAATGGAAGGCATATGGTTACCGTATCGTTTGGTCTCAGTTTTTCTAATACAATGCGGGTGGCGATGCGGGATATGGTGCCTTCAGGTAAGTCTTCACCGCTGCAGGAGACTACTCCTACTTTGTCTTTTACTATGGCCAATCACATTCACCTATTGTTGTTGTTTATTTCATCGATTTGTGTGGCAAGTTTCTCGGCTAAAATGCTGGCAAGTTTCAATCCTTTTGGATCCAACTCGGTGACAGCTTTTGGTTTCAGATCCTTGTTTTCTCGCAAAACGTCGGTGACCATGAAGCTGGCTACAAGCTTGCCTTTAGAAGCTTCTATGTTCTTCCGTGCACATTGAAAAGGGCAACCGTCGACAGATATGCAAGGGTTGTTTCTTGCAAGTTTTAGAACTGCTTCATCCCCAATCGTTAACAGAGGAAGACAAATAGTAGTAGCCTCATTTGGTCGAAGCTTTTCCACAACTTCATACATGGCAGCTCTGCCAACGGTTCCCAAAGCCTTCCCAATTCCACTGCACGGAATTACGAATACCCTTCCATCCTTTAACATAAGACTACCTTCTAATAATTCCTAAGTTTCTTTATTAGGGCTAAGACTTCCTTCTTTTCTCGAAAATCTAATGCATCGGGTGCGCATACTTTCTTACAAGAACGGCAAAAAACGACACAGTTGTTTGGGTTTTCAACAACCAATTTCTTTGGCTGGCCCTTTACTGCATATACTCTGTGAGGGCAAAACCTTAGGCACTGAGGGTCGCTGTCGCATAAATTACATTTGTCGTAGTTTATTTTTGGATACCATGGTATCTTGCTGCGAGGTACACCCATGTAGGTTTCTTCAGACAGTTTCCGCAGCCTCCTCTATGGCTTTCTTTACCACTTTAAGCGCGTCTTCGGTCTTCATGTCTCTGACATCTAGCGGAATCAAATCTTTCTTCACATCAAGCCCAGCAGCTTTGAAAGCGTCTCGAAATAGTTTCTTCTGCATCACTGGAGCGCAACCAGTGATCATGTATTTTCTGTCCTTCTTCAGAAACTCTGCTAAAAACCGGTCTCCATCTTCGTCACAGAGCATTGGATGCACAAATGCGTATTCAACTGGATATTCGGCTCGAATAATATTGATAAAGTCCCAAATATCCATTTTAGAAAATCCGGGACATTTTCCAGTACATACACATAAGATGAACCCGATTTTCTTTTCTTTTTCCACCATAGAATATCTCTGCCTAGTTTTCTCTGCAATCGAAACAAAGATTGTTGTCCATATTGGTCCAGAAGACTTTCCCACACTTAGTGCATGTAACTTTTTTCAGCAAATCTTTTTTCGGCTTAGCCGCTCTTATAACATCTAAGAGTTTTTGAGTACACGCGCAAGTGCCTTTGTCCTTTTCGCTCAATAGTATTTACTCCTTCGAGTTTAGTGAGAGCACTATGGAGGATAACATATTTATGTATTTTGTTTTGTTAATTTAGTAACTCGTACACGCGCTGGAAACATATTTAAATATGTTCAAGCAACTTTTAGGTGTCGAAATATGATGTCTAAACCCAGAGTGAGCAAACGACTTAATCGATTAATAAAATCTGGAATTTGCCCTGCAGAGGACGCTTTAAAATATGCAGATGAATTAAAACAACTAGCCGATAAAGTCGCACATGTTGAAGCTGCTGATAAGCAACACAGGTTTTTCAAGGCCCTTGCTGACAAGACACGTTTAAGGATTTTAAGACTT
Organism: Candidatus Bathyarchaeota archaeon; assembly: GCA_029879735.1. Lineage (GTDB taxonomy): Archaea > Thermoproteota > Bathyarchaeia > Bathyarchaeales > Bathycorpusculaceae > JAOUPS01. The sequence goes on from JAOUPS010000016.1 coordinate 17,657, forward strand.
CTTGGAGTTCGGGAGATGTGCGTTTGTGAGGTGATGGTTGCGCTAGGCTTAACTCAACCTACAGCTTCTCATCATTTGGGGATCCTAGAAAACTCGGGATTGGTGAAGGACAGAAAAGAGGGAAAATGGGTTTTCTACAGCATCGCAGATCGGAAACTGATTGAAAACATGCATGAAGTGGGTATTCTCTAGCTAACTATAACACGGAATTTATTACGAACAACGAAATAAGACGCACAACTTCATTTTTTGGCCTCTCTGCAAGAACCTTTAAGCCCGTCCATATGTCACCATGCACCACTATGTGGAGGAAAGAAAACAGTCTGCCCAAAGAACGCTGGCCCACTATAAAGGTAACAATAAATTTAAATATCTGAATATGTATCTCATACGTCTATTTAGAGCGCGTCACGCGTGCTCAGCGTCCTCATCGTAAAGTAAACAAGAAGCTCACCAGGAGAAGACAACGTTGGCACAGAAAAAGATAGCGAAACTTGGTGTTTTCGAGAAATATCTTACTTTGTGGATCGCCATTTGTATAGTTGTTGGTCTCTTAATAGGAAGGTTTCTTCCAAGCTTTGGTCAATATTTGGACTCCTTGAAGTTTGCTCAATTATCTATTCCAATAGGCATCTGCTTGTTTTTCATGATGTACCCCACCGTGGTGGGCATAGCCCTCAGTGATGTTAAGAAGGCGGTGAGAAAACCAAAACCTATGCTTTTCACCATAATTGCGAACTGGGTCATTACTCCACCTTTAATGACACTCTACGCGAACCTGATCCTTCAAGGAAACCCGCAGTATATTGCCGGGGTCATACTTCTAGGCATGTCCCCATGCACAGCCATGGTTATGTGGTGGATTATGCTCGCTAAAGGAGACCTAGCCCAAGGACTAGTAAACACAGCAATCAACGCGCTACTGATGCTAATTCTTTATGCACCTCAATCAGCCTTCTACCTTGGCGTAAGCGGCATACCTGTACCATGGGATCTGATCGCCATGAGCGTAATCATTTTCATAGCCCTTCCAGTATCCTTAGGAGCAGTTTCAAGAAAGCTCTTAATAGACAGAAAAGGTAAGGAGTGGTTCGACTACAGTTATCTTGAACTTGTCCGCAAAATATCCATCATCGCGTTACTGCTTACCCTAATCGTCATGTTCTCATTTCAAGGAGAAATTATCCTTAACAATCCGCTTCTAGTGGCTTACCTTGCGGTTCCAAATCTGCTCATTTATGCCACAATGATTGCAATAACATATGGAATATCTTGGCTGTCAAACTGGGACTACGCAACGTCAATAGACACCACTCTCATCGGTTCAAGCAGCCACTTCGAAGTCGCCATCGCAGTTGCAACAACCCTCTATGGTCTTAATTCAGGCGCTGCCTTGGCTACAGTGATAGGGCCTCTAATGGAAGTTCCGTTAATGCTGTCTCTCGTAAGGCTTGGTCTACGAACGCGCCATCTGTTTCCAAGAAACAAAAGGAAAGTTAAAACGCAAGAAAAGCGGAAGCCCAATGAAAGAGAAAGAAAGTTTGGAAGAACTTGAAGTAAAAGCCGATATTGAAGATATCTTGATTGATTAAGAGGAAAAAGCCAGAAAATACAACTTTGTAGGTTCACCAACCATAAGAATTGACGGAAAAGACATTCAAGAAGATGCTAGCAAAAGTAGATGTTTGCCTTGGGAAGAAAATGCTAAACACATAGAAGAGACAACCGAATTTGTCAGACAAGAATGTAAGCGTGGATGTAGAATCTATTTTTATAAAGGCAAACATTACCCTTATCCACCTAAAGAAATGACTAAAAAGGCTATCAAAGGATGCTTAACTTGTGATGTTGCAAATGGGCTAAAGACCCCATTGCCTTTTCTTTTTCGCTGATCGGAAAGTTGAAGGTTTTCTCAGCTTAAATGATTTTGTTAGCTTTTACATTTTAGTGCATGCTAAGTTCTCGGAATTTTGTGAACATAATGTATATATCGCTCAGTCATCAGGAGTATTTGAAAGAAAGTGTTGGAAGATGACTGAAAATCGATCAGGGGAAAGTTATCGTTTGGAAGGAATCGCCTTCGGGTTGGCAGATGGTTTGATCATGTGTTTAGGCTTGATAATAGGGGTTGCAGAGGCTACTTCCGACACTCGACTCGTGATAATTACAGGAATTATTGGTGGTTTTGCCAACGCATTTGGAAATTCCATCGGGTTCTTCATGTCCCAATCAGCCGAGAGGGCATTGCAGATTCAAACGACAGAACAAGGTTCAACAACAAGAATACATTCGGAAAGGGAGATATTTACAAACAGCCTCTTCTCATTCGCATCAACAATCGTCGCTACACTAGTTCTACTATCCCCATTCACATGTTTCGGCATGGACTACGCCGCAACACTCACGTTTATGATCGGAACCATAATGGCGTTTATTCTAGGAAGCTACGTAGGCAAAATAAGCCATGAAAACCGATACAAGACAGGACTAAAATACGCTTTGCTCGCCATCCTAGGAGCCATAATCTCTCACTACATAGCGGACTTCATCCAAGTCTTAATCTAAAAGGAAAACTGGGAACAGTATTTATTTCATAAACATCGATAATCCAATCCTCTAGTCGCAACATAAATCCGGCCAGTTTGGGTGAACTCTTGTTCCAAGATTTTTAAAAAAAATAAAAGGAAGGCGAAACTGGTTTAGCGTAAAATCATCAGTGTCCCAGGCTTCTTGCTCTCTCTCTGTTTTTGTATCTATGCTGTTCTAAATTCATTGTGCAGTTGCAAATTCTGTTTGTGGCACATTCATTGAATTTTTGCCTTTCACGGCATTGTGTGCAGGTACAATCACAGGGGCAGTCACAGTCCTGTGTTCTCAATTTGTCTCGTTGCTGTGTTTGAAGTAAATCGCCATCGCCAGTTCCGTTGAAATAGGCTTGTATGGGTGCAGCGAGGAAAACGATAGACACAATGCCTACGATTAAAGCTATTCCCATAATCATTTTACCATTCATTATTTACCACCTCCATTCTTTTGCTTACAAGAAAACATGGTTACCGCGTGGTTTAGATGTTAGGTGTAACAAAACGTTTCAAAAATTGAAACAGCTTATAAGGAGTGTTTCACCCTTAGATTTTGTGACTGAAACATGCGTTCCAGAACTTTGATTTTCATTCTGGCCATTTTGCTTATGGTTAGTGTTCTTAGCTTGTCTTTTTTTGTATTGGAAGGTGGTTTTGAAGGAAGAGGTCACGGAATGGGTGGCGGGGAGATTACACGGTCTTTCTGGCTTGTTTTGTTTGTTGTCCCGCTTGTTATTGCTGTGAGTGTGTTTGGATACGCTCTCGTTTTTCCAGAACTCAGCGAAGATAAGCTTAAGGTGAAGCCTTCTTCTGTGCCGACAGTTGAGAAGGGTGAGTCTGCCATTGATTCAGTTTTACGAGTTTTGAATGAGGATGAGAGAAAGGTGATAGACACTTTGGCTGCTGAGGGGGGAACTATGTTACAGAAGGATATTCGCTGGAAGACTGGTCTATCACGAGTGAAGACACATCGAATACTTCTCAGGTTAGCCAAAAGAGGAATCGTTTCAGCCGAGAAATATTACAACACAAATAGGATTACATTGGCAGACTGGCTTACAAAAGAAAAGACGCCTTAACGCACCATAGACAAAGACCGAATATAACATAACTGAAATGCTTCCAAGAGTGAAATTCCGAATTGTTAATCAACTGATTGGAACGAACTAACAACAAAGGACAGAGGAGAATAGGACAAATCCGTAGCCGCGAGCCTAGTTTCAGGCTATAATCATAATCATTCAATAGAAATATCTTATATTACAAAATAAATGTTTATATTCGCAAATCTGCTAGTTTTGAATAGGAGGCGAATGGTGTTGTCTTGTGGATGTGGAGGAAAGAAGAAAGCAACACAACCGGATGATCCCTGTCCATGCGGTAGCGGGACAAAATACAAAGACTGCTGTGGGGAATAGACAGATATTGGAAGCCCCCAGTTCCCTTCTCACTTTTTGATAAGTCAAACATACATGACCGAATACCGGTCAACATTCCATTCTAACATCTTATCTCCTTTGACGCCCTTTAACATGAAAAACTATTATGTATGCTAACGTAGACTTAGTTTTATGGAAGGATGTTTAAATGAGCTTATCATCAGCAGAGTTGGAGCGGTATGAGAGACAGATGCTTATTTCCGGTTGGGGAGTAGAGGGACAGAAAAAGCTGAAATCCGCAAAAGCTGCTGTAGTGGGCATCGGCGGATTGGGATGCCCAGCATCAATCTACCTCACTGCCGTCGGCATAGGAAGGATGGTTCTCGTAGACAAGGGGAAATTCAAACTAGACAATCTAAACCGACAGACTCTTTGCTGGCAAAAAGATGTTGGAAAGTTCAAAGCAGATGTAGCCAAAGAAAAGCTTGAGGCGTTAAACTCCGAAATAGAAATAGAGGCTGTGGTTGCAGAAATCACAAAAGATAACGTATACAACGTGATAGGAGACGTTGACGTGGTTGTCGATGGACAAGACAATTGGAAAACGAGATTCATAATAAATGAGTACTGCGCAACGCATAACATACCGTTCATTCATGCAGGCGTCTCTGCACTACACGGACAAATAACCACGATAATGCCGGGCAAAGGACCCTGCTTGCGATGCATATTCCCGAAAGACCCCCCTGAGGTTGAAAAGATTCCAGTGCTAGGCGCCACTCCAGCCTTTCTTGCCTCGCTACAAGCGATGGAAGCGGCTAAAATCATCACCGGGATAGGTAAGCCGCTTGTCGGACGGATGTTGTTTGCAAACGGAGAGGAAATGGTGTTTGAGACTGTGGAAGTTAAGAGAAACATGGACTGTCCTGTCTGTGGTAACCTGTAGATAAGACAGCATCGGATAGCTGCCCAGTCACCGACGAACCGCATCGAACTGAAGTAAAAGTTTATATTTTAGTGCCTTTTTGCTTATTCAGAATTAATATACTAGATTTAAACGGAGGATTAATGTATGGCTTACCTAACAACAACCCAGTCGGGACAACCAGTCTTAATTCTTAAAGAAGGCACAACAAGAAGCAGAGGAAAAGAAGCCCAAAGAAACAACATAATGGCAGCCCGCATAATAGGCGAGGTTCTAAAGACCACGCTTGGACCACGCGGCATGGACAAGATGCTCATAGACAGCCTAGGAGACATCACGATAACCAACGATGGAGCAGCAATCCTAGATGAAATAGAAGCTGAACATCCAGCAGCCAAGATGATGGTTGAGGTCGCAAAAACACAGGACGACATGGTGGGTGATGGAACAACAACCGCTGTTGTGCTAGCAGGCGAACTTCTAAAAAGAGCAGAAGATCTACTAGACCAGAACATCCACCCAACGATAATCGTGAGTGGTTATCGGAAAGCAGTGCAAAACGCGATGAAAACCATAAACAAAGTTGCAATACCAGTAGACATCGAAGACCGTGAAACACTCAAAAAAGTTGCGTTAACATCAATGGCAAGCAAGGCCGTAGGTCTAGTAAAAGAACACCTGGCAGAAATAGCAATAGACGCCGTAAAACAAATCGTTGAGAAGCGCGGAGAAAGAAGAGTTGCAGACATAGACAACATCCAAATCATAAAAAAAGAAGGAAAAAGCCTATTCGAAACCGAACTCGTCCAAGGCGTGATAATAGACAAGGAAGCTGTTCACCCAGGCATGCCCAAGAAAATAGAAAACGCGAAAATAGCGTTGCTTGACTGCCCACTAGAAATCGAAAAAACAGAAATCAGCGCCGAAATAAGAATACGAGACCCAACACAAATGAAAGCCTTCCTAGACCAAGAAACCCGAATGCTGAAAGAAATGGTTAAAAAAGTCAAGGCTGCAGGAGCAAGCGTCGTCTTCTGCCAGAAAGGCCTAGACGACATGGCACAACACTTCCTAGCAAAGGATGGAATACTCGCAGCCAGAAGAGTGAAACAGTCAGACATGGAGAAGCTTGCAAGGGCAACTGGTGGAAGAATAGTTACGGATTTGGACGACTTGAGACCCGAAGACTTAGGCATGGCAGGTCTTGTTGAAGAACGCAAAATCGGCGACGACAAGATGATTTTCGTTGAGAAATGCAAAGACCCCCGCTCGGTCGCGGTCCTCATCCGCGCTGGACTGGAAAGAATGGTCGACGAAGCTGAAAGAGCGATGCATGATGCCTTATCAGTGGTTTCGGACGTAATAGAAGACAACAAAATTGTTGTCGGCGGCGGCGCAGTGGAGGTTGAAATGGCGAGAGAACTGCGGAAATACGCCACAAAAGTTGGTGGAAGAGAACAATTGGCAATCGAAGCGTTTGCTGAAGCCGTCGAAATAGTACCTAAAGCCTTGGCTGAGAATGCTGGGCTAGAATCCATAGATATCATCGTGGAACTAAGGGCTGCTCATGAAAAAAAAGACGGTCAAACCATGGGCGTAAACGTCTTCACAGGAAAAGTTGAGAACATGCTTAATAACGGAGTTGTCGAACCATTGGTGGTCAAGGTACAAGCAGTGAAGTCAGCCGCGGAATCAGCGTCAATGATACTGCGCATAGACGACGTAATAGCATCAACAAAACCAAAAGAACCAGGGAAACCACCAGGCGGACCTGAAAGCGAAGAATACTAAAAGACGCTTCCCCGTTTCTCTCCACAATTATTCCTTTTTTTGTACATCAAAAATTTGAACCACAAAACAGCATTTTAATCATGGCTGGCGCGTGCCATTCAACATAAAATCTAATTCTCTTTTTCTTTGTCTCAATTTTGAAGTGATTTAGCGTTTCTCATTGTCTTTCTCTTTTAAAGCCTCAAATAAAGCGTAAAAAATAGTGTACCGTTCAGAGCAGGAATCTTTTTTCTTCTTCAATGTTACTCGTTTTCGCCTATCTTCTCTTGAAGAGCATCCAACCCCAAACTACAATATAGGCTATCATAACCAAGAAAAGCAATATGAGCATCTTAACTGCTCCTAAGGCGATTTCTTGAAACACCTTCCCCTCTCTCCCCTACTAGTAATGGTATCTTTTTTGTAGTCTAAAAGCAAAGTTTCCAGAGTGGAAACAAGCGTGTAGAAAGTATATTTCTAAAATCCGAATATTCGTATTAGAGACCATAGTACAACTGAAACAATCACTCTGATCCCTTTCTTCTCAACATCGAATTCACAAGCATTCACAGACTTCAGAGAAAGAAAACTTCACAATTATGTTGTTTCATGTGTTGCAGATACGAATTGCAGATAAGTCTTGGATTGTTATAAGAAATCACATGCAAATCTACTTTGCGATAGGATTTTTCACACTCTCAGTCCTCATGTTAAGTATTAACTGCCTATTTTCAGTTTCCTGACTTTCTGCTTGTTTGAGAAGCCATTCTGTTAACTCTTGACATCTATTGGGATCGCAATGTAAGCTACTCTCTCTTATTGGGTTCCAAAACAAACATTTGAAACAGGGAATTTCAAGTAAGGTTTCCAGAGTGGTCTTCATCTTACATCGAATCCACCAGATCTGTATTATGTCTTAATAGATAATACTTTACTCCTCTAAACTTAATATTTCTAAAACTGAAATAGGATATTGTCCCATAAAGCATTAAGAAGGTGGAATAATTGGATGAAATTTTGGAGAAGCTGGAAACGGTTACGAAAAAGACACAGAAAATTCTTGATGAAACGAAACATTCAGTCTCTAGACAGACAGAAGTTTATGAGAAAATACTGAGATCGAAAGAATCTTCTGAGGTACAAAAAGTCAAAGCATCGTTGAGAAGAATGCTTGAGTACGACCGTTTGGAAAGGCTATCTTCCCAGTTGAGTCTCTTGTACATTCTTCAAATGTTCGCTTTCAAAGTAAAGGTTCTCAGAATCTCCGTAGACAATATCAACGAGAAAATTGTGAAGTCAGAAAAGACTAAGGTCATTGAAAATACCAAGAAAAACATTGAAAGGTTAACGATACTTCTAGAAGCTCAAAATGAAGCACTGAAGAAAATTGAAGAGAATCGTAAGTCCTATGTTTCTTGAAAAACAAATATTAGGCTAAGACTGAGGAGTACATCTAAGATGAATGTTTTTCCAACAGAATATGTCACAAAGATGACAGAATATTAGCGCGCGTGATTACTGTGAGAATTGTATGTCAGGTCTGTGGAGTTGTAGGGTATTTACAACATATTGGTAAGAACTATTATCGTACAAGACATTATGTTGGTTTCAAGAATGGAAAACCATTGTTTAAGTATCATAGGCAAGATCCAGAACACGTTTTTAAGTTGTTGAGACAGATTGACCAAAGTGATCAAAATAACATTGACCATCCTGGTCAGACTATTTACCTAGAAGTTGAAGTGAATAGGTTTAAATCTGAAAATAAGGCTCATTTTAATCAAGGCTCCGGTAGTATAGTCCGGTCAAGTATAGTGGCCTCTCGTGTTATTAGCCTTCGGAGAAAGCCACCGACCCGGGTTCGAATCCCGGCCGGAGCACCATAAATTTCGTTTTGAGGTTTTTAAGAAAAGGGTGGTCCGGGATTTCATTAAGACGAGCACTGTTGAATTGTATAAGCATCTCTTATGAACCCAGGATTTCAAGAAAGAATTACGACGAGAGACACGGTCCTCAAAACGCGGAAAATCGGAGAAAAACACAAAAGTTTTGACAAGGCAATGCTTATTTCAGATGACAGTCAGAGCCTTAAGGTTCTCTGGTGTGCACGTTGAAGATATCAGTGGTTGTAAGGACAAGGGATAAGGAAAAATACTTTGAAAAAGTATTCAAAACGCTTTCTCTTCAATCCGTTCTTCCATCGGAAATAATAGTTGTTGACAATTTTTCTTCAAAAAAGAATTTGAACGTCTTAAAGAAAAGCCTAGCGATGTTTGCGAATCAACTTGAGAAATATGAGGTTAAAATTAAGTTGGCACTTATTTCAGACGATGAGTTTTCGCATCCATACTCCACGAATCTTGGAATCTGCGTAGCTGAAAACGAGTTTGTTTGCATAACGAATGCGCATAGTCTACCCATTTCCTTTTCCTGGCTTGAAGACGGCCTTAAACACTTCAAGGACGAAAAAGTCGCGTGTGTATCCGGCTTTTTCTATCCTCATCAAGACGTATATTATGCGAAAAGACTAGGCATGGTCGCTTATTATCTGGCTGAAAAAATTGTTTTGAACATGGACACGAATCGTTTTGCAACGACTAATTGCATAATAAGGAAAACTCTGTGGAAAGAGTATCCGTTTGATGAGAACTTACCGAAAATGATTCCCCAAACAAAACGTTACGGACTTGAAGATTACGACTGGGGTTTGGAAATGGTGGCTAGAGGCTTCAAAGTAGTTATTGACCCAAAATTCAGCGTTTACCACTCCCATGAAAGTGGTTTAAAAGAGATTAAGAGAAACATCGAAAACTTTCTTGTTTGTAGAAGAATCCAGAAGAAGATAAGACGGCTGAGAAGACCTAGAGCATCGTTCAGTAGGGTTAAGTAAGCCTTGCCTACCTTTGCCGGAGAGATTTGTCGGGTTAATTGAAAAGCGATCAGAAACTAAAAACTTGAGGGACCAGAAAAGGAAGGCAGGGTTTATTGGACTTTTGCTACGCCTCCTACCAATAACAGCTCCTTAATTGAGAAAGCCTTGTAGGCTTTCATGGCATAATATCCCACGAGGAAGCTTATGAATTCCGTTAGAACTATTATCAACCGTAAATCCAAGCTTTACTCGCCTCCTAACAGAAGAGTGTTGACCGCTTTCTTTTTGGTTTGTGTGTGAATCAACCATTTTGATTTCCCTAAAAGCCTTCTTGAGAAAACTTTAATTCAATATTTTGTTATATCGATATGGCTGGGAGACTCTTGGCTAGACTAGCTAATTTGAAGCTTGCAATGGGAACCTCCATATTTCTAGCAGCCTTCATATTCGCTCTGTTCTTGGCAGCGATAATGTTCATTGTAAATTTCCCATTAATCTACGCTTTGATCGGTACAGTATTCTTTGTTCTCTTTGAATATCTCATCGGACCAGCCATCGTTAGAAGTTCAACGCGTCTAAAGTATCTAAAACCCGGAGAAAACCCGTGGCTTGAATCCACCGTAAAGGAGTTGGCAGACAGAAGTGGAATACCAATGCCGAGACTGGCCATAGTTCCGGATGATACTCCAAACGCTTTTGTTTTCGGCAGAACAGCAAGCGGCGCCACTCTAGGGGTTCATACGGGATTACTGACAAAGCTGAACAAGGACGAAGTGAAAGGAGTAATAGGTCATGAGCTGGGGCACATAAGACATAAAGATTACATTGTGATGACCCTGCTTTCAGCTTTACCGCTACTTGCCTATTTGATCGCCCGGGGAACGTGGACGGCAGCAAGATTTGCCAGTTCTTCATCAAGGAAAAAAGGAGGAAGCATAAGAGCAGCATTATTCATAATTGGAGTAATCTCATACATAGTCTACATCATTTCGCTTCTGTGCGTGATGAAACTCAGCAGACTGCGAGAGCATTACGCAGATGCCTACTCAGCCTACGTAACCGGTTCTCCTAGAAACCTGCAAAGCGCACTTGCAAAAATCACTTATGGATTGTCGCTTTCACAGAAACCGATATCTGGAGCGAGAGCCTTCTACATAGGCGACCCTGCACTAGCCAAACAGGAAATTCAGACTATAATGGCTAAGAGACAAGAATACGACCTAGACAGAGACGGGGTACTAGACGAAAGGGAGTTAGAACTCGCCATGGAGAAGGAAGCCAGATCAACTTGGTCAAAAATAAATACTTGGTTTTCGACACATCCGCCAACTTTTAAGCGAGTTTTGCTTTTGCGTGAAATAGAAAAGGAGATGGAAAGCGGAAGATACACAAGCGACCGCGTCTACGCCCAAATTTAAACCTTAAGTTTTTTATGAAATTACTACCTTTCTCTTGAATTTTCCTTGGCAATTCCATATGTTCGCGTGAATATGGCTCTATTCTTTTATTTCTCTTGTTTGTCTTCACGCGGTAGACTGGGGAGGCTTTACGAGTTTATTTCCACATTTTTGGCAAAAGACAGCGTCGGGTTGGTTTTCTGCTCCACAGTAGACGCAATGTATTTTGGCTGAGGGTTGTGGAGGTGAAGGTCGAGGTTCGGGAGCTGGAGGCAGTGTTGGAGTTG
>JAOUPS010000078.1 GCA_029879735.1 Candidatus Bathyarchaeota archaeon
GATGATTGAAAAGCTGAACAGTCAGCTTGAGTTGGCTGAGAAGATTGAGGCTGTTGACGCTAAAGAGGTAGCCTTGAAGGTTCTAACAACCCACTTTATTCGGGACATTGCTGGAAACCTGCGAGCGTTCTCGACGCAAGGCTTCAGGTGTAAATCGTGCAATAGGCGTTTCCGCCGTTTGCCGCTTCGTGGGAAATGTCCGGCATGCGGCGGGTCGCTAACTTTAACCGTCTATCGTGGCGGTATAGAAAAGTACTTGGACGCAGCGCAGCATCTGGTTGAGAAATATGGGTTGCCGCAATATTATGCGCAGAGAATTCTGCTCATGAGGGAAGAGGTTGATGCCTTGTTTGAGGGTAAGAAACCGAGGCAAATTAGCCTAGTAGACTTTATCTAGGGGTGAAACCTTTTCTATGCATAGACACATAATGATTCTTGGTGCATATGGTTAAGGAAGTTTATCACCCTAATGCTTACTTGGTTGACTTTCGGAATGTGAAACCTGGTTTAAGGGCTAGAACCCGCATATTGGATGCTTTAGAGAGAGGCTCCGCCGACGCCAAAACAATCGCAAAACGAACGGGGTTACATTACGGGGTTGTTGTGCATCATGTGAAACTTTTAGAAGTGAGGGAGATAGTCCAAAGGAAAGGAAGCAGACCATCCATATGGGTGCTCACCGGTCTAGGACAAAAAAGATTACGGTGATGAAACCCTGCAGATTTTTTGCCGAAAAGCCTATGAATCTACCCATATGGGTTTTCAACATTGAAGCCTAACGCGCGTTTTCAGTCATGACAGTTTACTTGCTGACTTCTTTTTCTTTGAGACTTTCTATAACTGGCGAAAATTTTGATATTTTCTTTAGGAGCGTGCTTTTTTGTTTAATTTACCGCGTGTTATTCTGTCCAGTAAACCCATACATCTGGGCCCTTAGCTGCTTTCAAGACCCCCTTTTTTACCCTTCGAGAAAGAGAATTTGCGATCCTGCCTTCCTTACCTTTTGTCGAGATCGCTCTGCTTTCTAACGCTTTAGCCACGTCTTCTCTTGTTTTCTTGTTCGGGAGTCTGAAAAATCCTTCTTGGATTAAGCTTTCAAGTGCATCATACGCGTGCCCACCCCCAGGTTTGAGGTCCCCGCCGCCGGGTGCGCAACTCTTTTTGGGTCGTTGCAACAGAGACGAATTTTTCCTTGAGGCTTTCAAAGGAAGTTCCTACAATCTCAATTTTTTCAATATCCCCTTCCCCGAGATCCCTGTTCATGGCTTCTTGTATCACAGGCATTTTCTCAGGATCCAAGCCAACAAGAGCCGCTCCAACTGCCTCTACGGCAATTGCATCCCTACCAACCAAAAGGACATTCGTTTTTGTTCTGTACCCGGTGTCGCCTGGTCCAGCATGTGGATTAGCTCCCGCCCCGCGATATGTGTATGTGCCGTCTAGGACAGCGAAGTCTATTCCACCTATTGCTTCATAGGTGTCGAGGAGGGCTGTCTCCAGCTTCTTGTGGAACCTCGCTTTTTTTGCGTCCGGGATCAAGCCTAAGAGGTTTTTCAAAATGCTGCCTTTCTCAAATGTGCGTAACACATGGGTGCTTACGAGGATGTTGGGTTTAAAGAGTATGTGTGAGAAGCATATTTCTTCTTCGGCAATCTTGACTTTTCTGGTGTTTTTGTCTTCTGAGAGGTTGAAGGGCGCAACTCGTTGGGTGAAGAGCTCCTTCCAGATTTTAAGCCTTTCTGATCCCTTCCCCTTGTAGTTGTCTGACTCAGCGAGGAAAATTTGTGGGGCTTTGTTGAAGCTGTTAATGATTGCGTTGATTACGCTGACTGTGGAATGAGTCTCTGTTCTATGATTGAAGACCCCTACCTTGATAGTGACAGGTCTCTCCGTTGTGTTCAGGTCATCTATTTTTCCGATAAGTTTCAACGCTCGTTTAAATAAGTCTTGAACATCTCCGTTAAACTCAACTATAGCAACCTTTGATACCGCCCCTGCCACCTCCAACTAGAATAAGAATGCACGCTTGTTATTTAGGCGTTAACTGCCTTTGATGCATTTGGATCGCCTTGTTTAGGCGAGTGTCTGGCTTGTATTTTACTCTGCAGGGATGCCCTTCTGCCCTGAATATTTGAAGATTCTTAAGAGTTGCGATGACTGACCAGAGTGTGCCCAGTCTAATGTTTTTTTGGTGTGAGCACACGTATTCGCTGTGGTTCGACAAGATTTTATGTGCTGTTTTTACGTCGATTTTTCCATCCTGTTGTTTGAGTGCGTTGTAGATTGTTGTGTATCTAGGCACCGAGTCCCAGCATCTTTCTTTTTGGTTTTCCATCTCTAGCATTTCAGTATGTAGGAAATGGTTGGAGCAGACTGTGAAGCTGTTGTCCTCTTCTGGTCTCCGCACTCTTACTCTTTGTGGAGAGGCTTCAACAACTGCCATGTTGCCATCTTTGTCGGCGAGCAGATAGTTGTTTGTTGTTGAGAAGTGCACATCTGAAAGAGCTTTGACACCTTCATTCACACTGGCACATTTGTCAAGGACAAATCTTACAGCCAAGGGAAAGTTGATGCCAGGTTTGGTGATTTTTTCTCGTACGCCAGTTATGGCTGTAGCTAAGCCTTTTTCGTTTACGCCGTCTTCTCTTCCAACAAAGATGTCTGAGTGCCCTACACTCCGATAACCCTCTTTAGGACAGGTAAGATAGCTTTCAGTGTTTTTCCTGAGACTGTAATAAAAGTCGTAGTTGCGTCCAAATACAACATCGGAGCCGTTGAACGTTGCGAACGCGCTGCACATAGGCTTGTCGTTGAAGGCTCCAATGCTCAGAATTAAGGCTGCTAAATTTTTGTGTGAAGTGTGACAGGCGTCTGCGAATCCTCGGATTTCTTTCAGGATTTCTGGAAAAAACCGTTTGACCTCTTTTTCACATTTCCTTCCAAAATCGAGTTTTTCGGTTGTTTGCTCTGAAACTCCAAAACCGTGCTTGTACAAGATAGTTCCGTATTGGTAACCCATGTCATAATATGAACCTTTGACTCGGGGATGAAACATAGCCACCACATCTTCATCCTTCTAATGACCGCCTTCCTCGTGTGCCTTCTGCATGTGTTTGATGGCTTCTTCCTCGAAGGGTCTAACTTTCCTGAGTATCTTCGCCCCGTTCTTTCGATCCTCAAGTTTCATTTCACCTTGGAATTTGAAGGGGAAGATTCGTGTAAATTCTTCCATGAACTTCCAGCCTTTCTCGTAGCACTCTGCGGCTTCTTGTAAGTGTTTCGATTGTTTTCCATGATATTTCTTAGAAAGGCGTTTCAGGAACTCTCCAGACATCCACCGACCTTCCGAGACGCAGGCACCAACATAGCTGTTACCCATGTAGTTTTGTTTTTCTTCCGGAAGATTCTCTAGAACGTTCGCCCATTCATCTAGCGCTGCGGGACCGCCAACATAGTTGTTAAGGATTTGGACATTGGCTGTGCCGAAGTTGATGGCTCTCTCAAGCGTTTCTCTGTCGGCTGTTATAGCATCTACCTCAATCTTGTTTCGGAAGAAGAAGGCATCAATGCAACCGGGTGCTTTTAAGTCGTAGAAGTTGATGGGGTCTTCTGGTTGATTATTAAGTGTTCGGAACGTACTCGTTAGGTAGAAGTTTCCCTCGTAACCCTTGACAATTCCATACTCTGGTGCGCCCAGTCCCCAAAGAACTACGGGTCTATCTCTTTCGTCTATTTCCCGTTTGATTTTCTCGAACAGTTTCCTTGCTATTTCGATTTCCTGAGGTATTGGATTGCCCTCCTTCGCTGGATAATCATGTGGATACTCGTAGTGTTCTATCGTCAATCCGAGACTTTCGGTTCCCTTATGAATTTGTTGCCAAGTCTTAATGGGTAGGGCGGTTGGTCCTGAGGGGCAAGTGACGCCCTTAGAAACGTTGATTATGAATGCGTAACCAGAGTAGCCGCCTACATCGACGGTATCGCAGTCAACTCCCAAGGCTCTTAGTGATCCAGCCATGGCGCCAGTGTAGGACAGCCAACATGGCCGATACTCAACTTTTTTGCTTATCAATCTCTTATTCAACGGTTTTACCTCAATCAAACCTTTGGTGTATCGTCTGCGTAGGAGCTCTCTTCTTTCTTCTTCTCTTCGAGCAGAATCCTTGTACATAGTTGCTGCGGCGTTTAACAGTTCTCTACCATCAACTGTTAGGCTGTATTCTCCCCTTGCAACCCTCTGGACGAGTCCGTTTTTCACGAGTTGGGTTAGATGGTTAGCTAGAGCTGTTTTTGATAGTTCCGAGTGTTGCATCAGTTCAGAGAAGTCATGTTCTCCTCGTAAGAGTAGTGTCAGTATCCGTATCCTCGCGGGATGGGCAGCGGATCTTAGTAGTTCTGCTATTTCTTTGGGAGACTCGAAGAGAATGGTTTGTAACTGTTTATCATCAATCTCCTTACTCAATTAAGCTGCACCTTAGGAATCACCCTGAGTGTTCAGCGCCATATAAGAGTTTCTATTTTGGTGAACTGAAGTACTAACATTCATGAACAGCACCCCGAAGGGCAAACACCTAGCGACCACAAAGCCAAGGATCCCCCTCTCTAAAATTGATTTCTAGTATTGATGAGATAGCCAGAAAGTTGAAGCGACACAGGTCAACTATTGCAAAACATTGACGAGTGCTTTTAGCGGCAAAAATTGTTGAGAATGTTTCGTCGTTGAGTGAAGGTGGCCATTTAATGATTCGTTATGAAATATGGGAGAATGCGGAGGAACTGTTAGCCAGAATTGAAGAGGCCACCCAGACTTCTAAGCTTCTGCAAAAACTAGACTCTGGTCTTCTGAGACGTTAGAGAGAGCTATATCATAGGATGCGCAGTTGAAACCTAGCCTCTAGGGTACGAAAATGACCAAATGGTTTAAAGCTTAAATCGATGTATTTTTTTGATGGGCTTGGTTAGTGTGGTAGTAATAAAGGAGTATGGGACAGATCCAGAGTTAAAGACTCTCTATCAGATTTACCTTGGGATTGTGTTAGTAGGCGGCTTTCTTTGGTGGATGATTCCAGTTGTTGTCGCAGTTACGCTTTCATTTGAGACGTGGATTGGAGTTGTGGCTGCTCTGTCATCCTTTGTACCGCTTCTCGTTGTTAGCGGATTCGTCCTATACTGGATTCCTAAGTTTCATTCCTCAATAACCTACGTCCTGGAGGATGACCAGATCACGGTCACGAAGGGAGTGTGGTGGAAGACCAAAAGCTTCGTGCACTACAACCGCATAACCAACATCAACATTTACCAAGGTCCAATTTCTAGACGTTTTGGATTGGGCAAGCTTTCGATACAAACTGCGGGATTCTCGGGGGCAAGCAGTAGCGGCGGCAGAATCGCAGAAGCAGTAATTTTTGGAGTGAAGAACTTTAAAGAAATAAAAGACATTATAATCAAGTTTGTTAGAGGAATGCAGCCAGAAGCGATAGAAGCAGAAACCGAAATTAGGCCTTCGAAGGATGTAACCCAGCAGATTCTCGCGGAACTGCGCAAAATAAGAAAAGCCGTAGAGAAATAAGCGCGCGCCAAACTTCCATCAAAACGAGTAGGCCGGTTGTCTCAAACCTCGTAGTAAAGGATTAAGAAGCGTTATATATGCAATTATGGGCAAAAGGGATGACATATGCCGCCTAAGAAGTTGGGAGAAATAAAGGGACCGTTTATTGTGTGGCTTTTCATTACTTTGTATTTTGTCATAGGTAATGTATTTGGGGGCTCATCAAAAGGAGCGTTGCCCTCGGATGTTACAGTCTCTCTTGTCGTGAATTTATTGGTCGGAATGGCAATAGGTTGGGGCGTAATTATTGCTTTTTTTGTTATTTTTTTGGCTGTGTGGGAGAGGCGACGGCCCCTGAGGGAGATCTTTTCAAATGTGGGGTTGAGGAGGAAAGGTTCTGTCAAGAGTGTGCTTTGGGGTGTCGCGTTGTTTCCACTATTAATTGTTATTGGCTTGATTATGCAGATGCTCAGTAGTTTTCTTGGCCAAATTCCGTCGGCAGCTTCTAACAATGGGCAGATTCCGGTATGGTATCTTTGGTATATGGTAATACACTCGTTCTTCCCTGTTGCGATTGTGGAAGAAGCGGTTGCCAGAGGCTACATGCTCGATAGACTTATGCCTCAGCATCCATCAAGCGTTCCTAAGGCATTGCCCGCAGTACTTCTAAGCTCACTGTTATTCACTCTTTGGCATGTTCCTTCATATCTGATGTCATACTCGTTTTCGACGCCTTTGGTTGTTGGTATCTTGGCAGGTAATGTTTTCCCAATATCAGTCGTTTTAAGCATAGCCTATGTTCGAGCAAGGACTAGAAACATTATTGGTCTTGTGCTTACCCATTTTCTATTGGACGCTGCCCCAATAATTCTTTTGTTGGCCTAGAATCTCAAATAAACCACGTTTGCCCCTATTTGATGGTTGTTACTTTCCAGTACTGATGTGCCATGCGCTTTTTTGGTTACCTAAGAAAATTTTTGGCGACCAAATCAGCTTAGAACATCTTGTGGATGTGTATAAAGTGTATTAATACTGTGACAGCGCGATTTCATTCGTAATAGAAGACGTTTGCCTCTATCCACGCACGCAGTAACGCCATAGGTTATAAAATGTTTCTAAGGCTTAGAAGTTCCTCCGTGAGCGGTTAAAAAGTGCATTGGCACGGTGAGTACCCACATTTTGGGCATTCGTTGTCGTACTTGTTTAAGGCTGCCTTTTCAAGGTCTACGTTGGTGACGTTTGCAAGTGAAGCCAACCATGCAATAACATCTGCAAACTCGTCTTCCAAAGCCTTCTTATCATCCATTTTCAATGCTTCCCTTAGTTCTTTCACTTCATCCACAAGCCAATCAAGTGTTCCTTCTATACCGCGTTTAGTATCTCTATGCAAATATACGCGCCGCATCATCTTCTGAAACTCGCATATATGCACACTTCTTCACCACATGCTATCTGAAAATGTATAAGCAATATTTAAGATAGACAACAATCCAAACTTCTAAAGAAGGTGAAACGATGGCACTATCGTTCATTATTCGGAAATATCAAGACGATGACAGAGAGCAATGCCGTGCCTTGTGGAGAGAACTAACTCAGTGGCATCGCGAGATCTATCAAGACCCAACTATCGGCGGACAACATCCAGAAGACTGCTTCGACAAACACTTAGCCACCGTCGGAACCGACCAAACCTGGGTCGTTGTTCACGATTCTGAAGTGATTGGGCTTGTCGGACTGGTCTTCAAGGGAGAAGAAGCTGAAATAGAACCTCTCATAGTTAGCAAAGGCTACCGTCGCAAAGGAATAGGAACAAAGCTGATAGAAACAGCTGTTTCTGAAGCCCGAAAAAAAGGAGTGAAATTTCTCCACATAAAGCCAGTAGCACGAAACGAAAACACTATAAAATTCCTATACAAGCAAGGCTTCCAAAACCTTGGGCACATTGACCTATTCATGGGGTTCTCTAGCCGTCCTTGGAAGTCAGGACTTGAAATTTTCGGCTTCAAATTCGGCTATTAACAGATAACGGATACATAAATTGCGAAAGTTTTGAAATTTAAACGTGACTCTTCTGTCCCTTTGCAATCATATGAATCACTTTGACGCCTTTCCTTTCCAAGTGTGCTGAGATGAATCTTCGGTGGCAATATTTTGGTTTCACTTCCATACACATGATACATGCACGCTCAGCCTCTGCAATCTCTAAGAGCTGTTTCACTCCCTCTCTGAAAAGCTTAGTTCGCATATGCCTCTTATATCCGCCTCGACGGTATCCCCCAAGCTCCTTACCAAGCCAAACATATTCTATCCCGTGTTCCGGAAGCCACTTCTTCATCTCTTCTCTCTTAAAATGTTCAATCTTCGATTGTCGGGAAACTGCGGACATCCACTAGAACTTGAATTCCATGCTCACCCAACAATTCTAGGAAAGTGTCTATTCAACGGTTGCTGTGCCCAATAGTCCATATTCGCAACTTCTCTTCCGTCATTTTCTCTGTTTTCTTAGTACTGTAAAAAGGGTAAAAGAGGGTTTAGCGGATTTTTATGTACTTGTAGGCTTCTGTTGCATTTTCAAAACAGTAGTGCACTTTCTGATGATCCCTTCTGAACTCTGCCACATCTGCCATTACTTTTTCCGGTGGTTCCTTATCTATTATTACGCGTTTGATGAACTCTGCTATCTCTGTCATTTCAGACTCCTTCATTCCAAGCCTCGTGATCTCTGAAACGCCGAGTCTTATGCCTCCTGGATGCATGAAATGCCTTCCCTCTTTAATGTCCCACGGAAGCAAGTTTCTGTTTATGATTACGTTTGCCTTTTCCAGAGTTTCTTCGATCGTGCCTCCGTCACCATGTTTCGTTATGTCTATTAGGATAACATGGGACTTTGTGAAGCCCTTGTGTTCTGCCAAAACATTGAATCCCCGCTCATACAACGCCTGCCCCAAGGCCTTCGCGTTTTTCACTATCTGACTTGTATATTCCTTTCCAAACTCAAGCAATTCCGCACAAGCAATTGTGACGCCTGCGACCGCGTGCAAATGATGATTACTTAACATTCCGGGGAAGGCTGCCCGTTTTATCTTTTCTGCATGTTTCTCCCATGACAAGACTCCGCCATGTTGAGGTCCAAAGAACGTTTTGTGCGTACTTAAGCTGACGACGTCAGCTCCTTCTCTGAGCGGGTCTTGGAACTGTCCTCCACCAATTAGTCCAGCCACGTGGGCAGCGTCGTATCCTACGGTTCCACCCACCGAACGAATAGTGTCAGCTAAGTCTTTGACTGGGTGCGGGAATGGAAAAACGCTTGCGCCAAACATGACAAGTTTCGGCGGTCTACCCTCTGCCACAAGTTTTTCAATTCTACTTTTCGCCCTGTCCACATCAATGGTTAATTCCTTGTAATCTAAAGGTAAGTATTCAACAACTAACCCGTGAACAGCGCCCGCTGTGCCTCCCAGCTTCTTCTTACCCATAGTTATGTGTCCGCCAGCCGGGATTGACAAAGCCATCATGGTGTCGCCTGGTTCTGTGAAAGCCGTGTAAACAACAAGGTTTGCCACAACACCCGAAATGGGTCTGACATCCACAAATTCTGCGTTGAAAAGCTTCTTCATTAGCTCAATGCATTTGAACTCCACTTGGTCTATGAAGCGGCAGCCTGCATAGACCCGTTCTCCAGGCCATCCTTCTGCATAACGGTTTCCGAAATCCGTTGTGAGGGCCTCGCGTACCGCTGGGCTTGGAACGTTCTCGCTTGCTATAAGCGGGACACATTCTTGAAACCATTTGTGATGTTGCTGGAGAATGCCAAATACACGGTCATATTCGTCTCGAACAGTTGACATTTACAAACACCTTCTTGCATCACTCTATCCTATGTTCAAAAATAAAAACTCTTTTGGCGTAACGTAACATTAATAATGGAGAAAACTATACGAATTAACTGCTAGAGCAAAAGAGAGGCTCTGAAATGAGCAAGAAAAAGAAGAAAGATAAATCAGAACCCATGCCTGCTGCAAGTGCAGGTTTGCTTAGATTCTTTGAGGAAGAAACCGAAGGCGTCAAGGTCAGACCAGAATTGCTTGTGGGCTTGACAGCTGCGTTGATAATTGTATGTGCTTT
>JAOUPS010000079.1 GCA_029879735.1 Candidatus Bathyarchaeota archaeon
ATCTGATTCCATTGGTATACCTTTTTTACACAATATAAAGATGCTTACTGATAAAAAATATTTATGCAACATTGCTTTAATCTCTAAAAAAGGAACTGTCACGGAAGTTGAGAGTCACGAAACCAAATTGCGCGCGCGCCTTTCGTTCGAGGTTCTGTAACTGATAAAGCCTTCTAAGAAAATGAGTAAGATTTTCCCCTCATGACTCTACAATTTTTGAAGAAAATATGAAAAATGCTTCGCACCGAAACAAACTGAACGTGCGCGTGATATTTGGTTATCATGAATCTTTTCTGGTTTGTGGTACGTTAACGTTTAGCCTTTTTATTGAGACAACATTTAAACCATTAAATCCGAAATCTATATTCCAATACGCACTCTGGATGTGATGTTTGTTGCTTCCGTATGCACCGTGGCTTTGCTGGCTCATCCCAATTATCGGAACCGCAGTCACACCGTTAGTGGGTGTAATCCGAAGAAAATTCAGCGGTTATCTAGCAGTGTTGTCCATCGGAGTGAGTGCTCTCTTCTCTTTTTCGATGATCCCGGATATCTATTTTGGAACAGCTCCTTCCGATTTGACGATTCCATGGATTTCTAACAGCATTATTCAAGTTGGCGTACTTGTTGATTCGTTAAGCGTGCTTATGGCAAGTGTAATCACTTGTATAGGATTCCTGGTTACGGTTTTCTCGGTCGCCTACATGCAAGAAGAGCCAAGTTTGGCTAGGTTCTGGTTTCTCATACAGCTTTTCATCGGCGGATACGTAGTGATAGTGATGGCAGACAACCTCCTCTTCATGTTCATCGGTTGGGAAATAGTTGGCATATGTTGCACAGGGCTTGCAGCTTTTTGGTACAAAGACTCAAACAAGGCGCATATGGGCTTGAAAACTTTCCTCATCCTCCAAGTTGCAGATGTGCTCTTGCTCGCGTCTATTTTGATTATATACGCCTATTCTAACACTCTTAACATTACGGAACTCTCAAAAAATAACAACTGGATGGGAGAATTGTCAAGGTCTGGCTTGCTTTTTGTTACAGCTCTCATGTTCTTTGGTGGAGCTGTAGGAAAGGCAGCTCAGTTTCCCTTGCAAGAATGGCTTCCTGACGCACTAGCTGCCTCACCTTCCTCTTTCAACGCTCTAACTGAATGTTTGGCTGGCCCTTTTCTCATGGCTAGAGTTCTCCCAATCTTTCATCAAGCTTCCCTCATGGGATACAGTGGCATGATCAATTTCTTTTTGGTCATGACATTTATGGGTGCACTCACTGCTGTGATTAGCGCTCTTATAGCAATGACCCAAGCTAATATATTCAAAGTTCTTTCATACGGTATCTCAAGCGTGATCGGATACATGATGGCAGCTTTTGGTTTAGCAGGATTAATGACTGACATGAGCTGGGGATACTTAGCCGGCACCTTCCTTCTTACAGTGGATGCCTTCGTCTCAGCACTGCTTTTCCTCACTGCAGCCTACATTTCCTACGCAGTTGGCTCAGACGATTTACACCATATGGGAGGATTCAAGAGTCGAATCGCGCATAGAAGCATGGAAGTGGGAGCTCTTGCCCTAGGAGGCATACCGCCGCTGAGTGGCTTTTGGTGTACGAACTGGATTCAAACAGTTGCCTGGGATCTTGCAGAAGAGGCTGGAATAAAAGGACAATTCATCCTGATGATATCGAGCTACGTGGTTTTTGCCTTGTTAATAGTTGGAGCTGGAATAACTGCCTTTTACGGTCTCAGAATGATGGGACTTGTTTTCTCGTCGGAAGAAAAAGTGCCAAAGAAAATCCCATCCTTGATGCGTATTTCCCTCGTCGCTACTCTCGCAATAACGATGTTCTTAGATTTCCTAGCACTTCTTTTGATCCCGAGCTTTAACAAGTTTCTCCTACCTCTCTTAGAGACACTAACTTTCAGCAATATTGTCGACGTTCTGATTTACATCGTTCCCTCCATAAGCACGGTTTTAACATGTGTGGCAGTAGCAGTTGGAGGTTATCCCGCATATCAGGTATACGTAGCGCGCCGAGTCAACCCAGTTAAATTGATTGAAAGACATCGATTCTTAGGGAAGATTCACGGTTTTCTCTGGAATCGATTCTACATCGACGCGCTCTACTATAAGGTTGCAGACTTCTTTGGCAGGTCGTCCAAGCTCGTATATAAGTACTTAGAGTGCAGTATTGACGCGTTGAACTATGGTGTTGCAGGCTTTTTTAGGCGGTTATCCAGTGTCTTGTATAAGTATCCAGAGCTTCGAGGCATCGATGCGCTAAACTATTTTCTAGCTCATTGGGTAACATTGTTTGCTCGACGATTCAGAAAAACGCAGACAGGAGTGCTATCTTACAACATGCTGACAGCTTTTGTCGGAGTAATAATGTTAATAGCTCTGCTGCTTCTATTTGGAGGAGTCATTCCCTAGGAGGAGAATAGTTTGATCCTTCATGCTTCATTGTTGGCGATTATTCTTCCAATATTTTCAGCGATTTTAATCTACGTTTTTGGAAAGTATACTGAAAAGTATGTCGGATGGATAGCAACTGCGATGGCTTCGCTCTCCGTTTGCATGATCCTTTCTATGGTAACAGATGTCGTTGAAAAGGTCTCAATACGTGATACTTATGTTTGGATACCGTCAATTGAACTTAAATTGGGTTTTGTGGTTGACACGGTTAGCTTTACCATAGCATTGATCGTTGCAGTTGTAAGCGCTCTTTCATGCTTCTACTCGATCAAGTACATGGAGAACAAGCGGGGGCAAACCGGCTATTACGCGAGTCTGTTGCTTTTCATGGCTGGCATGATTGGGGTTATACTTTCCGCAAACCTTATACAATTTTATCTCTTCTGGGAGCTGATGTTGATACCATCATATTTCTTGATAGCATCATGGGGAGTGTCCAAAAAACGGTTAACCATCGGATTCAAATACTTCATATTCACGCATATCGGAGCGCTTTTCATGCTCATGGGAATACTGTCGATCTACGCATTCACTGGCACCTTTGATTTGCCACAAGCCTCAGCCGAAATCCCTCCAACCAGTATACTTACAGTTTTCGCTCTGTTATTAATCGGATTTTCCGTAAAAATGGCAATCTTCCCAGTGCACACATGGCTTCCTGACGCACACTCTGAAGCCCCTACGCCCATTAGTGCTATGCTTTCCGGCGTCATGATCAAGTGCGGAGCATACGCATTCGCAAGAATTCTCCTTTCTGGGTTTGGTCAAACAGTAACGCAGACATCCGACGTTCTGGCGATTCTCGGCGTTGTTACCATGATATATGGTGGGCTTATGGCTCTTGCTCAAACAGACATCAAACGGTTATTAGCATACTCCAGTATTAGCCAGATGGGCTACATCTTCTTTGGACTTGGGGTATACTCAACCATGGGAGCAACGGGAGCTCTCTTTCATGTGGTGAACCATGCTGTTTGTAAAAGCCTTCTCTTCATGTGCGCAGGTGCAATCATACATCAGACGGGAACCCGCAATATCAGAAGGCTGGGAGGCTTAGCCGATAAGATGCCTATAACTTGTGCCGCATCCTTGATAGGCGCCTTATCTCTAGCTGGAACCCCTCCCCTAAACGGTTTCTGGAGCGAATGGATGATTTTCTCAGGAGGAATCTCTTCCGGAAAAATTCTCATCACAACAATCGCTGTAGTTAGTACAGCAATCACCGCTGGATACTACCTATGGTTCATTTGGAGAGCATTCTTCGGAACCACCCCAAAAGAACTAGAAAATACAAAGGAAGCATCTTGGTTGATGTGTATTCCAATAATCATATTGGCTGCGATTGCGGTGGTTGTGGGAATTTGGCCGGACATTGTGTTAACAGTTCTATCAGCCCCATTTTGAAAATTTAGGCGTTAGATATGGAACCAATACTCTGTCAGAAAATGTTAGAGAATTACTGGTCATAATCCTCCAAGCACAGCATCAGCGTAGGCTTCTATGTTTAACAACGCCTCGGCAGCCTTAGAAGACGCGCCAATAAACGGTCCAGGGTAGACTCCAATGAAAACACAGAGAAATGCAAGAATCAACAGGGGAATGAGCATTGAGACAGGAGCCTTGGTTGCTCTTTTTGACACTTTCGTAGGCTCTTCTAATATTATTATACGAATAAGGCGGAAGTAGTAGACGACTGACAAGGCCATGTTAGCGAGTGTCAAGGTCGAAAATATTATCATCTCCGCTCTCACTCCTGCCGCTATAATCATCATCTCGCTCCAGAAACCGTTCAACGGGGGAAAAGCGGCAATGGCGATTGTGCCAATAGCAAAGAATACACCCGTTACGGGCATAATCTTTCCTATCCCTCTAAGTTTTCTAAGATCTCGTGTTTTAGTTTGACGAATGAATGCTCCAGCGCAGAGGAAAAGAAGGGTTTTCATAATCGCATGATTTGTTATGTGAAACAAACTCGCAGTTAATCCATCGTGAGAAACGGTTGCAAACCCGAAGATAATGTAACCCAAATTGGCAATGGTGCTGAAAGCGAGCAAACGTTTAAGATCATCTTGCAATAATGCCATCAAGTTTCCACCGAACATTGTGAAAACCGCGAAAACCGCCAACGTCATTTGCCACGCTGGCTGGGCAGAATTGAAAACGAGCAGGAGAACACGAACGAGAGCACATGCCCCTGTCTGCACCATGACGCCGGAAAGCATAGCACTAATGGGGCTTGGGGCGGCAGAGTGGGCGTCTGGAAGCCACGTATGAAATGGAACGATGGCTGCTTTAACTCCAAAGCCGACGATAACTAACGCCAGCGTTATGTACAGCCATCCCTCAGATGTAGCGGCAGTAAGGCCATCCGCAAGAGCCGCAAAGTTCAATGTTCCAGTCATACCATAAAGAAAGGACATGGCGAGAAGAATGGTTGCGCTTCCGGCAGCACTCATAATGAGATATTTGAAGCCAGCTTCTATAGGCTCCCACTTTTGCTTTCGAAACGCAACCAGAGCATAAGATGTCAGGCACATAAGCTCCCAGAAAACAAACAATGTAAAGAAATCGCCTGCGAAAACTATGCCAGTCATGCCCGCAATCATGCCCAGCATAAGCGTGTAATACTCGGTTAATCCTGAATCGCGTTCCATAAACTTTATTGAATAGACCGTGGCGAACAAACCGATTATTATGTAAAGGAACGCCATGAAAACACTGAAAAAGTCTATTTCAAGACACGCTCCAAGAGGAATATCGAAAGCTCGCGTGACTATGCCGTTCTCAGCAACCTCCACTTCCTTGTACAATCCGTAAAGAAAGTAGGCTGCTACCAAGAGGCTTGCTGAGGCATAGATACCTGGAACCTTCCGATAACCCTTTTTGTATGCTACCCACCCCACCGCAGGGGTTGCGACCATAAGCATGAGAAGGGCATCTAATGGCGGGGTAAACATGTTCAGCCTCTCTTTGACACTGACATATCTTGGATTGAAGAAGTGGCATGAATAGACTGCGGAGCGAATGGAAACGTTTGGCTCACCACCTCAGCCGCCTCAGTTTCCGCACATCTAAAGTTTTGTAATGCTTGTAGGCATAAGTAACGATCGTCAATGCTAGAGCGGTGATGCATCCTGCGAAACCTATCGACATGATCACAATGGCGTGACCGAGTGGATCTATGTATCCTACGCTTCTGTAAGCAGAAAAAGCAACGAAGCTTAGGTGGGCAGCGTTCACCAAGATTTCAATTCCCATGACAAGCTTGATCATGTTCCGCTTTGAAGCTAGACAATACATGCCGATGATGTACAGGGCAACAGCGCATGCAATGTAATAATTAAGCGAAATCACTTTTTCCGCTCCTCAGTTCTCAGCAACGCAGTGCAACAAGCCGCCGCTGCAAACAAGACGAATGCTTGTGCAATTAGGTCGATCGCCCGGTAGTCCCATAGAAATCGGCTGACTTCTTGCCCTATTATTGCTGTTTCGCTCTCCACAAGTTTTGGTGGCTGATCTGGATCTGCGTACTTGAAGACTGGAAATTCATATTCAACTATAAGTGTCGAAAAAATTAGGGCTGCGAAAACGGTGGTGATTAACCCCACCACTCCGATTCGATCTATTTCCATTTCTATGTCTCCTCCTCTCTTTTTGTCAGCATAACTGCTGCTATAAAGAGAACAATTACGGCGCCTGCGTATACTAAGAGTTGAAAGACAGACACGTATGGTGCGTTGAGTAGCCAAAATGAGGCTCCTATAGTGATACATGTTCCGCAGAGGCAAATAGCAGAGTGAAGTAAATCCTTTAGTTCAACAGTCAACAAGGCTAGCAAGGCCGTAAGAACTATCAACACAATTTGCAACATATCAATAATCGAAGCCCTCTCCACTCAATATCGTATTCGAAAGCTTGGACGATCTCATTTAAAAGACTTTCCAGTAAGAAACATCGTAAAAAAAGAACATAGAAAGGTTAAATAAAACCGAACTTTAAGATGAAGTAAAAAGATCAGTGAGAAAGATGTATGCCGATCTTCTAGTTTCTTTGCCTTTCATTTTCATTTTATCCATCATTGTGGGTTTGATCATTTATTTGGTAGGGCGGATAGTTGCGGCGAAAGGTGAGAAAACCGCTGGCAAGGTTGCTCCATATGCTTGCGGCGAAGACCTTCCTCCACGTGAGTTTCAAGTGGATGTTGAAGAATTCCTCATTTACGCCGTTTATTTCCTCATCTTTGACATTCTTGCATTCACTCTCGCTACATCGCTGAGTACGCCGGGTTATCTCCCGATAGTTTACACGCTCATCGTATTGATGGCTGTTGTAATTTTAATGCCATTACGGCGGCGAGGATGAAATGAGTTTATTCAAATGGGCGCGCACAAAATCCCCGTGGATCATCCACTTTAACACAGGCGGTTGTAACGGATGCGACATAGAACTTGTAGCAGCGCTTACGCCAAGGTTTGATTTGGAACGTTTCGGAATACTATTAGAGGGAAGCCCGAGACATTCAGACATGCTTGCCGTTACAGGCCCAGTGACCCTTCAAGTGAAGGATAGACTCGTGCGAATTTATGAGCAAATGCCGGAGCCGAAACACGTCATAGCCA
This sequence comes from Candidatus Bathyarchaeota archaeon, assembly GCA_029879735.1. GTDB lineage: Archaea > Thermoproteota > Bathyarchaeia > Bathyarchaeales > Bathycorpusculaceae > JAOUPS01. The sequence goes on from JAOUPS010000079.1 coordinate 7,097, forward strand.
TAGGCACATGTGCAATCAGCGGAGCACCATTCCAAGAATGCTACAACGTCCACGGAGGAATAGACACGGTGCTTCTAGTAGACGCCTACGTTCCAGGATGTCCGCCTAAACCTGAAGCCATCATCGATGGAATCGCAAAGCTAATTCAAAAAATAAAAGAAGGTGAAGGACATGGAAAAAGAAAATGAAATCGTAAAAAAGCTGAAGAATTTTCTCAAAGAAAATCTGGTTAGAACAACTGTTCCCAAAGAGCGGAGAATCTTCGTTTACATAAAAAAGGATGCGTTAAAAGATGCTGTGAAGTATCTGGTGAAAGATTTAGAGTTCAAACACTTGTCCACGATAACAGGCGTGGATTTAGGGGGAGAAATAGAAGTGATATACCATATGGCTTATAAAGGCTCAATTGTGCTTTCAATAAGGCTTACCGTTTCGGAGAAGAACCCAAGCGTCCCAACAATTACAGATTTAATTCCAGGCGCAGTTCTTTATGAACGTGAGGTTCATGACCTTTTCGGAGTAAACTTCGAAGGACATCCAGACTTATCGCCGTTAGTGCTTCCGGAAGGATGGCCTCAGGGCGTTTATCCGTTAAGGAAAGAACATAAGCTTGAGCATCTTAGAGAGATGACTTCTAAGAAGTAAGATGGAGGAAGGAAATTGAGTTATGGTTCAACTATTAAGGTTCCTCTTGGTCCTCAGCATCCAGCATTGAAAGAGCCTGGAAATTTTCTTTTCGAAGTTGACGGGGAAACAGTTGTAGATGTTAAGCCGCGTATAGGCTATAACCATCGTGGAGTAGAAAAAGCCTTTGAACTCAGAACTTACATACAAAACATTTACTTAGCTGAACGAATTTGCGGAATCTGCTCGGACGCACATACCACATGTTACACGCAGGCAATCGAAGAGCTATTAGGCGTGGAGGCCCCGCCGAGAGCTAGATACATCCGCGTAATAATCGCCGAGCTTGAAAGAATCCAAAGTCACGCGCTTTGGGTTGGCATAGCTGCACATGAAATAGGTTTTGACACACTCTTCATGTATGTCTGGCGAGACCGCGAAACAGTCTTGGACCTGTTTGAGATGATTTCCGGCAACCGCATACATTACGCCATGAACACTATAGGCGGAGTGCGGAGAGACATACATGCGGCTATGGTGCCGAAAATCAAAAAGGGCTTAGACTTCTTGGAAAAGAGACTTAAATATTACTTGGATGTCGTGCAAACTGAACAAACTATCTTGAAAAGAGCTGCTGGTGTGGGTGTTTTGAAGCCGAAAGATGCTGTGGATTTATGTGCTTTAGGTCCGACTTTACGTGCAAGCGGTATAAACAATGATGTAAGAGCAGATGATCCTTATGCTGCTTATGACGAAGTTCCATTCAACGTAATTACACATGACGGTTGCGATGTTTCAAGCAGAATGTTGGTTCGGTGCGAAGAAATGTTAGAGAGTATAAAAGCAATCGGTTATGCGTTGGATCACATGCCAGAAGGAGTTATTAGAGTGCGGGTTCCAATGAAGGTTCCTAAAGGAGAAGTCGTTTCAAGAGTTGAAGCACCTAGAGGAGAATTAATTCATTATGCTAAGTCAAACGGAACCACAAAGCCTGAACGTTACAAGGTAAGAAGTCCAACGCTTGGAAATATCCCTGCACTATGTAAGATGCTTCTAGGCGGATACGTAGCTGACATACCGATAGTGTTAGCTGGAATCGACCCGTGTTTCTCTTGCATGGACCGCATGGCTTTCGTCGACGTTAAAAAGAATAAAGGATGGAATTGGACCATGCAGCAGTTGAGAAGGAAGTATGCAAAGAAATGACTGAGGAAATAATAGTTTCGATGTTAAAAATCTTGGTTTTTCCAGGAGCCCTATTCCTTTTCGCCTTAGCCTTCTTCTACGAGTGGGTTGACAGAAAATTCTTTGCAAGAGTGCAAAACAGATATGGACCGTTACACACGGGGCTCCACGGCATTCTACAACCGATCGCAGACTTTTTCAAACTGCTTTCAAAAGAGGACATCACGCCGCATAGCTCTGACAAACTTATGTTTTTTTTAACTCCCATTTTCTACTTTGCTCTGCCATTAACAACGCTTTTCGTTATCCCGATCTTGGGTCAAACAAGCCTTATAGCCTTTGAAGGAGACCTCATTTTCGTCATTTTCGCTTTCACGCTAATTATCATAACAGTTTTCCTCGCTGGCTGGAGTTCAATGAATCGATTTGGCACAATAGGAAGCATGCGAGCCGTGCTTCAAATGTTAAGTTATGAAATTCCAATGGGTTTAGTTACGACTGGTCCGGCAATAGCAGCAAGCAGTTTATCAATAAGCGAGATAGTTAAGTGGCAGTCTCCCCCTAACTTCTGGCTGATTTTGTTGCAGCCCCTCGGGTTCGCCGTATTCACCATATGCCTCCTCGCCGAGTTACAGCTCGTTCCATTCGATATCCCGGAGGCTGAAACCGAAATTGTGGCTGGATGGAGAACTGAGTTCACCGGAAGAAAATTGG
>JAOUPS010000018.1 GCA_029879735.1 Candidatus Bathyarchaeota archaeon
CCCGTGTTTCACCCAGAAGACAAAGAGCATCAATCTTTTGGAAGCGGGCTAGACCCAAAATTAAGCCAGCAGTGCCAACAATTGGGCTCCCCATGGAACTCACTACAGCTTTGGCTTGTAACGCTCTGTTCAAAAGTTCTGGATTGGTGGCTGCCGCGATAACTTTAGGCTTGTCTTTCACTTCCATTCGGTAACCACCTACCGTGACAATCATCTTTACGTTGTGTTTTTTAGCGAAACCCAGTATGCAATCAGAGATTTCGTATTGTCCCTCAATTGTTTGTGCTTGGCTATCTCCTGTTAAAAACATTAGGTCGTTTTCCCTGTTCTGGTTCTTCCAGAAATGGAAGGCTCCACGCAGGAGCCTAACACTTCCTTTTTTGTTTACAAGCACGAAATACGGGAAGTGAGGAGAATAGAGATGAGCAAACCTTTCAGCCTTTAAATGTTTAATCAAATAGCGTGTGGCAATTTTTCCAACAAGCCCCAAACCCGGAAGCCCCTCAATTAAAACAGGATTTTTTAGCTTAACCTCTACAAGCTCCTTAATGAACGTCTCTTTCATTCAACTGAGCCTCTCTTTTTTAAAGCCATCCTGTACTTGATGTACTTATCATCAGGCGAAAACTTAGGCGGATGTGGAACCCGAACCTTTCCACCACAATGTGGACATTTGTCTTTTTTCAGCGTGTATCTCCCACATTTTTCACATTTTCTCAGAAGCCAAACCATCACTTTTCCCTTCTAAAAACCCCCTGTCCACCAGCTTTAACAACCCTTGAAACAACATTTTCAGCAACCCTCTGTAAAACGGCTTCTGCATACTTGTAGTTTTCGGCCAAAACTTCGATGCGATATTTTGGTGCAGCAACAACATAAAAGCGAAGTTTTGCATCTCGGGATTTCTCAGCTTTTTTGGCGTTCAAAAAGGCTTCTTTGACGACTTTCACCCCATTAGGCTTCATACACCGAAGTTCAACCATGCCTTTCACTTTGACCAGGGGTATCCGTATTCGCTCATTAGCAACCTCAGCAATAACCGTTGCAAGCTTCTGTGGCACACCTATCTTTGTTAAAGCCTCTACTCCGTCTTTTACGACCTTTTCAAAACCTTCATACAACCCGTACTCTCTTTCAATAAGCGCACCGGCTTTCTCATAAGCCTCCTCAGCCGACAAACTAGTCTTTTCAGCAACGCTTCGGAGTAGTGCTTCAGCTTTTCGCTCCCTCTTCCAAGACATGACCTTCTCGATCTTCCCTCTTTTGGTAACTCTTCTTAGGGACAAGTCTATGTGTTCCTTTTCCACATTAACTCGTAAGACTTTTAAAACGACCTTTTGTCCTTCACGGACAAAATTACGTATGTTCCTAATCCAAGAAGAGGAAATTTCCGAAATATGTAGCAAACCTTTTTTATTGTATTCGTCTAGTTTCACATAAGCACCATAATCAGTTACAGATTCCACAGTGGCCATGACCAAATCACCAACTTCAGGCCACTCTTGTCTTTTAAGCGCCATTGTGATATTCATCCCTACTCAAAAGCTGCAACTATTTCGCCCTTAATTATGGCCTTCCCACCCGAAGGCTCTACGAGTTCGGTCCCACAAACGTTGCAGTTAACCTTATTAACAGCATGGCTGAAAACTATCTGCTCGTTACCGCATTTTAAACATTTTACTCTGAGGAAACTGCTTCTCGGTCGTGGAATAAGTTTTTCCCATTCACTCATAACGTGACCCCCAATTTTATGCGATTACTAATTTTCTTAATCGTACACCTTCTTTATGTCTTGTGTAACCGCAAACTTTACACTTTAACTTTAAAGTTTGCTTTTTAGTAGTCTTTGCAAATTCTTTTTGAAGAGGATATTTCTGTCCACCGTAACCCTTTTTTTCACGCTGGTGGTGTCGTTCGCCCTTGGCCAAGGCCCTCCGCTTTCCAGCCTTGTATAAGGTAACCGTGTGAATTTGATGTTTTTTGCATCTCGGGCAGTATGTCCTAATCTCTTTCGGAACATCCATTTTAATCACGACTAGCCTTGCATAAAGAAAACACACGCTCTTATACTTTTTCGCTATCTCTCCGGAATATCTATTTAACCTAAGGGCATAGTCTAAGACTCAATCAATTAAAGCCTAGGCGAAAAACCCGTTAGCCAAAAATCACTTTTAAATAGCGGTTAGATAGTTATATCGAACTTCAAAAGACCCTGAGGGGACGCTGATGCTAGACATCGTACAAACAATAAAGAGAAACGCAAACACCCTAACAAAACTCTTACCCCTCCTCTCGTTTATTATACCATTTCTTGCTTTATATTCTCTATATCCAGATTCCTTCGAAATGACATGGAAAGGCAGAACCTATCACCTTTTCTTTCTATGGCTTTTCGCCCTAGAAACAATTTTGATTTGGAAAGAGTTCCAAACAGAAAAATGCAAACTAAAGTCCATAAGAACTATTGCCTTTATTATGGCGCTTCTGCTTCCTACAATCTATGTGATTGACGCCAACTATTTCGGATTAAATACGATGATTGCAGATCTGGCTGGACAACATAACGTCCCCCTTGCGAACTGGATGCCGCTTTCAATAGAATATCTAGTTTTTGCAGTGCTTTTTGCCTTAATAATCCTATTAGAATACGGGATTGATGGCCTAGTGGATTTTTCGATTTCCGTGTTCTTTTTAGGAATTATTGGGGCGATATACATAATAGACAACGTATATCCAGAAGGAAGGTTCACACCCTTTCAGATATTTGTTCCAACAACGGCCACGCTTGCAGCAAACATTTTAAACTGCATAGGCTATCAAACACGCTTTTTAGCTCCCATCAAAGGTATGCCAAGATTAGAAGCCTGGAAAACATGGCCCAGCTCTGTTACTTTTGACATAGCTTGGCCATGTTCTGGTGTTGAGAGCCTCCTACTATATACTGTTACGATTCTGTTGTTTTTAAAGAAGACAATTATTCCTTGGAGACAAAGGATAGTCTATTTCGTAATTGGTGCAATAGTTACGTACTTCATCAATGTTTTGAGAATAGTTACCATTTTTGCGATTGCAATAAATGGTGGTGACTGGTGGAACTTTCATAACTATTATGGCCAATTATACTCCATCACTTGGATCATATCTTATCCATTAATAATAATTGGAAGCCGAACTCTATGGGAGAAAATCAGAAGCTGGAAAACTAGTACAAAAGATGCTTCTGATCATCTAAGATAATTACAAAATAGAAGTGTTACAATGTTTACATTCAGAAGGTTGAGGAATAAATTATCTGCTGAAAGGAGAACTAGTTAAGATGGCTCTAATTGTCTCAACTTGAGCTGGATTTTCTAAGTAAGCTCTTCTTGTAGCTAGTTAACTTCAACTTTTTCAGCTAAACCCTGTTTAACCAGAATTTTAGCATTTTCAACAGGTAAGGAAGCAACGTCCTCAACTTTGAAGGGCCCATAGGTTTTCATGTCTGCGCCAATTATTGCTGGAACATCCTTTAAGAAACGTAACGCAGCCCTTTTGTGTTTTTGCTCAACACCTTTGGGTACGTGTCCATTCAGGATGCTTTTGGCAAAACTCTGATATGCTTCCGCAAAAGGCGAAACCCCGGTGTAAATTTTTTCTTCCTCAGCTGTCAAACCGTCTGATGGGATCTTTTCACCTTTAGCCACTTTTGTGACCAATTTTCCGTAACGTGTTCGAATTAACTCACGTGACATGCGCTTAACATTTTGCATTTCACTCTTGAGAAGCCTTGCCTTAACAGTTCTTTTATCAAGCATTCGACTTTCTTCCTTAAGCCTCCTCAAATAACCAGCAATTCTGGAGTGAAAATCCGGAGGAAGCCTTCCAAGTTCAAGCCGTTCAAGCTCATGCTTCCAAATCTCATACAACTCATCATACATTTATTCCAACACCTCTGCTCTACGTTTACAAATAAGCAGAACAGCCGCAGCTGTAGGTAATTCAACCTTTTGACTTCTATAAGGACCAAACATTTCGTCACCCAACCTAAACTCAGGTGCATCGGAAACAAAGACGGTTGCCGTGCCCCCTTTAAAAGCTACTGCACTCTTAAACGGATCAAAATCATCTACAGCTAAAACTGGAAACTCAACCTTTTTAAAACCGGTCTTGCCATGTAAGGTACCAGTCAATCTGATCAAACGATGGATGTCTGTTGTAACAACCGTGTCGATTTTTGCAGACTGCAACTTTACACCATGCTCTGCTATCTTCCTCCAAGTTTCAAAACCAACCCCCCTGATAACACCCCAAGTTCCCGTTTCCAACAAACTCTTCAAAATTGCATCCTTATTTCGTAATATCGCCTCAACAATACTTTTTCTAAGTCCAATATTTCTTAAATCTTGTTCGTTGGCGCTAAGAATAAAGTTCTGCATCCCTAAGGCTATGCGTTTACGCCAGCCCAAATCGTCTAAACGAATATCTTGATAAGCACGCATTACCCTCCAGTTTTTCTCGTTTAAACCGTGAAAAAACACGTCTAAACCCAAACCAGAGACGTAATCCACCATTTCCCTACGCGCAACGGCAGCAAGCGTCTTAATAGCTTCGTTTTCAACATGAACATGATAACCACGATGCCCGGAAAAAAACACACGCACCTCTTTTTCAGAAAAACCAAAATCCCGCATCAACAGGTCTAAAAGCTTCGCAGTCTCCGTCTTCGCAGAATCTAAACAAACTTCACAAGGCCACGTACCTATGTTAAACTTTTCACTGCCACAAACAGGACACTTTTTTGGTGCGATTCCCTTCCCAGAAAAACTACAATTGCCGCAGATCCATCCATCATGAACCCTCTCACAGGAAGTAGGAATGTGATCAGCGTCAATGTCAAAAATAAGATCAGCGCCTAACCAACCTTTTCTGTCCATTTCAGCTTCTGGACTTTCATAGTAAGAGCATGAGTGATACACGTCAGAGCATGTTGTTGCCCTTAAGAAGGATTCCAAAGCCTCTTTTGCTTTGAAAGTTATGTGTCTTAACATTCCCCTTTCAAAGAGCAGAAAGCCAAATTCACGTTTCTCAATAGATGTTGGAACGCAAATACTAACATCATTTCCTTTATAATAATCCCCGAATTTCCTCTCAGTAAACTTCTGAGAACTCATCATACTTCTCCTAAATCACTAAAAAAGATGAGTGCATAATATAAATACCATCGTCAAATGATAGATTAAAACAACAGATAGGAGGAAGAGAAAAATGCTGGAAGAAAAAATACAGAAAATCGCCATTCTTTTGAATTCTAAATATCATGATAGGCGAGTAAGCGATTTGGTGGTTTATGCTTTGGTGTTTACTTATTTCATGGTTTTTTCTATGTTTACGGTTGCTAGACACATTCATTTTGAAACTCACGCCTTTGACTTAGGAATTTCCAGTCAAGCACTTTACACCACATTGTTTAATGGAAAGTTCTTTTATGAAACACCAGACTTGTACTTTACAAAGTCAGGTTCCTTTTTCGGGGTCCATTTTTCTCCAATAGTTTTCGCATTATTACCTTTTTACTACGTTTATCCGAAGCCTGAAACCCTGCTCATCGTGCAATCGGCAGTGCTGGCATTAGCTGCCATACCCATTTATTTTTTAGCGAGACTTCTAATCAAAAACGACAATGTTGTACCCGTGGGATTCGCAGCCTTATACTTATTGAACCCTTTCATTCACTCACTGAATACTTACGACTTTCATGCAGAGTGTTTCATTCCACTTTTCTCAATATCGGCACTCTACTATTTTGAAAAGAAAAAATGGAAATGGTTCATTGCATTCTCCATTCTTTCAGCATTAACTATTGATTTTGCCGTATTCATCATGTTTTTCATGGGAATTTACGCAATTTTGCGTTACTTCAGACCATTCATAAGTCTGATGAAAGATAAAATAACAAGCTTACAGGAATATAACGCTATTGCTAGTGCCTTTTTTATCTTAGTTCTGGCGGTTCTATTGCTGTTCATATCTATAATAACCATTTCCTATTTCGGTCCGCCTCCATTGAGTTCAACAGGAGTGGGAGTATTTTCTAAACTCGGCAAAAGCTACAGCGACATTGTGGTAAATGTGATTTGTGAGCCAACACGAATAATGGACTCCGTTCTTTATGATGGAACTTATAAAATAATATACTTGATGTCCTTGTTCCTGTCCACCTTTTTCCTTGCCGTCTTCTCTCCTAGAGAGCTGGTATTATGCGTCCCTTGGACATCCGTTGTCCTTTTAACAACATGTAACACATTTTATCAGCCCAACTATCATCTCGGGGCTTTCATAATACCATTCATCATGTACGCAACAATACATGGTTTTAAAAATATCAGATTTAGAAACCTATGGAAACTACAGTTTCTTAAGAAAATCAAAATGCCGCTAATAGCCACATTAATCATAATGGTAAGCCTATCGCCATTAAGTCCCTTGCCTTACTTTTTCTCAAACGAAGCAGCCTATGAAGGCTACCCCATTCCAAAAACACACACAGAGCTTCTCTCAGAGGCAGTTAGTCAAATTCCAGACAGCGCTTCGGTTCTGGCACAAAATCATATTTTTCCCCATCTAGCCAATAGGGTCGAAGTTTATGTTTGGGTTCCATTCGGAGTTACGGTGGACTATGCTATAGCTGACAAGAAGCAAAGGGATTATAAGACGACCCATGTGTTCGTACGGTCGGAAACATTTAAGCAACAGTTCGAATCATTGTTACATAGCGGCAAATATGAGAAAATCTTTGAGAAAGACGGAATAATTGTTCTAAAAAGGCGACCTGTTTTTGGTTAATCATATATTCCTTAAATTATATAACAACATTGAAGACCAATGAAAATTGCAGCGGTAACCTTATATCCAGATAAGAAAGCGGGATCAGCCCTCTATTCACATAAATTATATGCTGAAATCTCAAAGTACTGTACAGTAGTTATTCTCAGCGATAACGAGGCAAATCATAAAGACAACGTTAAAATGGTTAACGCTTGGCGGCGAAAATCGCTTTTAATGCCTTTTCAACTCTTCAAGCATATCCTAAGGCAAAAACCGCATATCTGTCACTTCCAAATTGAATATAAAACGTTTAACGACAACGCAGCGATATCAGCCATTGAAAACCTCTTGTTGCTCTTGCTTACGAGAATTACTTCAATAAGCATTCTCGTGACTTTGCATGGAGTGATTCCCTTCGCCACAACAGAAAAAGTATTCGAAAGAAAAGCCACTGCAGTGTTTTACAATGTACCATTAAGAATCTTTTATAAGACATTGGAGTTTTCATCCAAGAAAATAATCGTCCATACCAACTTAATGGAAAATATTCTCCGAGCATATGGACTTAGCAACAATAAAATAGCTGTTATCCCTCACGGTGTCGACCGTGCAAGACAATTTTACGGAGGAGATAAAAAGGAAGGCTTAACCGTTCTTTTTCATGGTTTTATTAGACCCAGCAAGGGATTAGAATGGTTAATAAAAGCTATGCAAAATGTTGCTGAGTTACACCCTAGAGTCAAGCTCATAATAGCCGGTGAGACACCACATCAAGAAAAAAGAAAAGGACATTTCCATATAAGCCAACTAAGAAGGGAAATAAGATGTTTGCAGCTAGAAAACCATGTGAAAATCATAAAGAAATTTTTAATTGAAAACGAGCTTGAAAAGTTGATTCTGGAAAGTGACGTTCTAGTATTACCTTACATAGACAACTTCTTCGAAGCCAGCGGTGCACTTGCAAGGGTCATGGATTACGGGAAACCACTGATATGCACAAAAATCCCGAGATTCCTAGGAGACTTAAAAAATGGGGAGGACTGCGTTATGGTTTCGCCCTGTGACGCCCAAAAACTTGCCGAAGCAGTTATAGAGCTGGTTCAAAATGAAAAGCTTAGAAAGAAGATCGGTGAAAATTTAAAGGAGAAGGCGTCATGCAGATACTGGGACATCCTAGCAAAAGAATATGTTCAATTGTATGAGGAAAACGCATGAAAATAGCGTTTTGTCTACACATTAGTTTGGCATATGGCGGCGGTGGTGAAAAATGGACAATAGCTTTAGCTAAAGCCTTAAAGGACAAGGGACATAACATCGAGATCTACGCGTTACCTTATGTTCCCAACAAAAGAAAAGTGCTTCAATTGCAAAAAACAAGTTTGGATAGCATCCCGTATCATGAAGCATGGAGACACAGAATTGGCGCAGACGTAGCCTACATCTTTTATAACCCTCTTTCCTACGTCTTTTTCAAAACAAAATGCCCAAAAATAGCAGGCATCCATTCACAGATTTACTTCTTACCAAAAACTCCACCCATCACCTACGGCATTCCAGCGATCTTAGCCCGCCTATTTCACAAGATTATCGGGGAAGCAGACCTATCATTGTTTGACGCTGTCCACATGGTTAACAAGATTCAAATTAAACACAGAAAGATTCACTATATTCCCAATTTTGTGGACTCTAATGTATATAAGCCAAGAAACGAAAAAAACTGTAGATTCACAGTCCTTTTCGCAGGGAGACCCAGCTGGCAGAAGGGATGGGATATTTTTCTCAAAGTGGCGTACATTGTTAAGAAGATGCATCCAGACATTGACTTCATGTGGGCAGGAGGACACGACGAAGAAATTAAGGGAGTGGTTAATTGCCTAGGATACATCGGCAAAGACAAACAGCTTTCAGAAGTTTATTCAGCGGCTCACCTCGTTCTCCTGCCCTCAAGATCCGACATCTTTGGAGTCACCATACTTGAGTCGTTGGCCTGCGGAACACCTGTGATAACAACACCAATAACAACTCATAAAGCTTTGAATTTACCTCTGTTTTATGGAGAACATACGTGGGATTTTGTAAGAGCCATTGAACAGTTAAGATTCTTATGGCAGAACGATAAAGAAAAGTATATGGAAATTAGCAGCGAGTCCCAAGAGGCTGTTAAAGTCTATGAAAAATCCAAGATTGTCAAAAAAATAGAGGCTATGCTTATGGAGATTGCGAATAATAATTAGTTTGTATTTTTCGTCTAAATAGAAATGATTTCAGAATCTGGGAGATGAAACCCTTAACTTCGTTCGGTGTTAACTTTGACTTCCCCTTTTTCCTATTTGCGAAGGTTATTGGAATCTCCTTTATTTTAAAACCACGCAAATGAGCTTGCCTTATTGCTTCTATTTGTATTTCATATATTTGGCTATGCAAATCGTTTATTATGTTCTTAACAAGGTTTGTTGAGTAACGCTGCATTCCGCTCGTGTAATCAGTTATTCTGGCACCAATTATAAGGGACACTATAAAGTTAGCTACATTGCTTATCATCAACCTTAAAAATCCCCAATTCACCGTCTTTCCTCTAGGAAAATATCGACTTCCAATAACTACGTCATAGCCATTGCGTGATGCCACGATTGAATGTGGAACATGTCTGGGATTATGCAGCGCGCGCTTGGACTTTCAATTCCATGGATTAATTTTTCAGTATTTGCCTCTTCGCAATACATTGGAAGAATTATCCCAACTTTGGAATTCACTTCGAGATTTCCTTCAGTTGATTGAAATCCATTATTGCTTTTTCGCTTTCAGCAATAGCGATGAGTTTATTAGCACCTGCTATATAAAGAGCACGCGCGCGCTTTACAAGGCATCTTAGAAACTTATTTTGCCACCTTTACCTTCTTTCGATAGTAGGTCAACGGATGGCGTATTTTTTGGCATAGTTCGTCTGGGTTTACACAAACTCCGTGGGTTTGTAATGTTTCACATCTTGGCGGGATGTATCGCGTCCTAGAACCTCTTTCCCCTGCAATGTGCTCAACCTGGTAACGGGTCATTCTTTCGTTGAAGTCGGAGAAGGTTCTGAATAGCTCAATGACATTGTCCGGAGACATTCCAATGTTTGTAAGAAAGGAAGTTAATGTGAATCGGCCTACATGCGATAGATGGCGCCCAGAGGAGACTGCTTGGTAAAGGGCCTCTATGCACGGTGGAAAGGCTGCTTGCACCACAGTCTTCGGGAAGCCCTCCATTTCAGCCTTGCCTATTTTTTCTGCAGATAACTCCTTTATTTTTTCGGCTGTTTCGATTATTTTCGGCGGAAATCTAGGCAGCTCTTTTACTTCTACTCGTTTTTCAATGTGTTTGCGGACTTCTTCGCTTAGCAACCTTGCTGTTTCGGTTCTTGTGAGATAAACGTTCCCGTCTGATAGAAGACGGTTAACAAGTTTCCACTTCTTCCCTCGCAAATGTGTTGTGTTTCTGAGGTAATCTGTGAAGTTAAGTGCGAATTCATAAGTTATTTCGGAATCTTTGTTTAATGCGAGTTTCCATCCAAAATCCTGCGCGAAAGTGAGAATTTTTTCCTTAGGTTTATCTTTTTCATTTTTTAGGTCTTCAAACGTTTGTTTCGCTTCTGCCAAAGCATATCTTTTCTGGATGAAACTGCTCTTAGTTGCAGCTGCGAGGATAATCGCGACTGGGTAAGAGGATATCTCGTTGTCTGCTTTTTCCAGTTTCCTGCTGACACGAGTGTAGAGGATTGCTTCTTCCACTCTTTCTTCAGCACGTTTGAGAATGTCCTCTAACTCGGGAGTCGCCAAGTCTTCAATTTTCAGATCGGGAATTTTCAAGTATTTCGCAGCTTCCTTTAGAAAAGGATATTTTGCATAATCGTTCTTGGCGAACTTAGAAAATACGCTTTGCATTCTGGTGTTCACGCTATTCTGTTTCGATTCTTGGTGCTAAATAGAACGTTAGTTTTCCCTCTTTTGTTTGTTGGAAGTCTAGTTTTATTGGCATGTCTGTTGAGAATTCCAGCGTCGCGATGTCGGATGTTGCGGACGCTGCTTTTATGATTTCCGAAAGATAGCTTAGGCCGAAGGTTGCCTTTGAAGGTTCTTTGGCTTCCAAGTCTAAGAGGGTGTCGCTCCCCTTTTGAAGTTCTATAATTGCACTCATAAGATCTCCCGCTGCATTAAACACTAGTTTTTCAGCGTCTGCCTCGATGCGGACGTGGTCGCTTACAAGTTGAGCATCTTCGATTGCTTGACGCAAACCTTCAGTTGTGGCTTTAGCTCTGACATTGAAGGTGATTTTTGGTGTGGGCACCTCTTCCTCTGAAGACTCAAGTGTAGGCATTGTAAAGTTTCGCGTGTACTTCCCGGTTATCCTTATCTGGAGACGCCCAGTTTTTTCGTCGAGAGAAAGCTCTACAACCTCGTCTTTACCCGCTCTTCTGAGCAGTTTTAATAGTTCGCTTATGTTTATGCACATTTTCGTTGGTTCCGTGCACGTATATTCTTCAAAAACCGTTTTGGGCCATTCAAAATCAACCATGGCAACGCGTGAGGGGTCCATCGCCCGCAGTTTTAGGTTTTCGGGGTCGATTTTGAATGTGGCTTCATCTATGAGTATGGAGATGGCTGTAGCCATGTCTTTTAAGAGTTTGGCATCAGCCACTTTGAGTTTGAACATAGCAGTCCCCTTTAATGGATATGTTTAGTTGTTATAAAAGACTTTACACACTTAAACGTGATGCTGTTTAATTATGCGCTCCGCTTGAGAAATCTATAGACTGTTTCGAATAAGCCGACATCTACTTATAGGGTAGAAGAAGTTTTAGCTGTATTCCCTGAATGTGTACCCGCATTTTGTGCAGCGTAAAAACTGTGTTGAAGACTCGTCAGCGCCTCTCGTCTGTACTTGCCAAACATAAGCCAAATTGTTTCCGCATCTTGGGCATTCGATTCTAACGGTGGGTAGCGTTCGCAGTTTCTGCTCTTCCTTACCTATTACCGCTACAAGCTGTTGCGGGTTATGCTGTATAACCTTTGCAACTTTTGGCGTGACCTTTTCGCTTAATGCTTGTTTCTTAAAGCCGCATTTCGGACAAACAAACACCATCGACGCCCCTTTGCTGGTTTTTCCTTTTTTGGGTACGAGACGAGATCCGCATTTTGGACAAAATTCCATGACTTTCTACTCCGCTGCCCGTTTGTTTCCCCTTAACATGGTCCCTTTTAAACCTTTTCTTACTGCAATAAAGATTGAGACTAAGCGGTGCTGATTCCAGAAGCGATGAGATGTGCCACGCGTAATGCTTCAGGAATACTGCTTCGAGTGGAAGTTAACCGTAAGATTTTTCTTGCATCCTCCTCAAAAATTCCGGAAGTTTGCATATAGATTTTCTCGCTTTCGCTTCTAGTAAGCACCCCAAACATTTCTCCAGCATTCAGCATAGCCTTCCAACGTTCTTCACTTTTTGGTAAATTTTTCAGAGCCACACGGATTTCTGCAAAGTTTGGTTTTTCACGTGTAACAGCTATGACTGGAAGCTTTGTTTCCATGTTAAGCTTTCTGATGTCAACAACATTGAAGCCTGCAAATGTTACGCCGTTAAGCATTATAACCCTTAACTGCTTGTAATGAGGCGAGTTGAGTATCATGGAAGCTATCTTACTTGTGGCGTCAAATCCGTCCACTTCCACTTTCGTGTGCATCACACCATCAAGCCAATATCCACCGCGAAAAACAGCGCCAACAACGGGTACGAGACCTTCCACGTGGGGGATAAATACTCCATCATCAACTCCCAGAACGCGAATTTCAGGCTTAATTACGCGAAATTTTTTGCAGGCCAGAACAATTCCTCAATCATGCCACAAAATATGAGGAAAGAGGCATTATAAGTTTAGCGAAGAATAACAGTAATACAGAGGTGTCTCAGCTTTGAAAAAACGTGGTAGAGCATTCTCTTTCATAAAAACGCATGGGACCATGACTGAAGTGTTGACAGACCATAAATTAGCATCCCTTGGAGACACGTACATAAACTTTGCCTACTCGCTAGCTCTATCCAATAGAAGAGGAAAACCTTCAGGCGCAAAAGTTAAAGGAAACGTGCTTGCTGAAGCACTTAAAAAAGCCAGATTAAGGGAGCATATGCCTTCAAGAATGACCCGTCATATGTTGGCAGACGCCGCAGAAGCATTGATTGTTTATGCCTGGCTTCATAACTATATCACTTTTGAAGAGAGTGTTGAGATTCTTGAAAAAGCCGAGGATTCGGTTGAGGGCTTCAGCCAGTTACTTGTAACGATAAAGGGTAGAATTAAATTTTTTGGAGGGCTTTTTTGAGTTCCTTGCCGAATTCTTTGTTTATTTCACGTGCCTTTTTCACAGCCTTTCGTAAAGCTTCTTCTGGTTTCACGTCGCCATTTGTGCGAACGTAAATTATAGGGTTCGAGGCTAAGGGGTGTGGTATGTCATAGCCTGCTAAGGCCACGTTTTCATCTTCCAAAAGCCTTTTTTGCAGTAGATTGCAGAGGGTGTGCCCAATGCCTTCAACTTCAAGTTTAAGTTCGTTTGCAGTTCTTTCCAATATTTTAACCTTCATTCACATTATCTCCCTTTAACGCTACATCGCTCCTTCCCCATAATCTAGTGCTGCCTTACGCTTTTCAATTTTCCCACATCTTGGACAGCGCATTTCCTGACGTTTTAGTTCTAACATGTAGCCGCATCGCAAACAAAAAGCGTGAACCACACCAAGATTTTTATCTTTAGTGGATAAATGATAAGTTCTGTTCTTTTCGCTTATCACCTTAGCTCTTAGAATGTCGCCGGGTTTACAAACGTCAAACATTGATTCAACATATCTCAGCCGCACGTCAGAAATATGTAAGATACCCGTAAAAAAACCTGAAAGCTGCTTCTTATCTATTTGGAAGATGCGCATAGTAGCATTTTGAGTTTGAACATTCGAAACTTGTCCTAAAACTACGCTTCCATTCTTCGGAACTTTTGCCCCGTGAACTAACGGATAGACAGAAACGCGTTTATTCAGAAGATCAAGTAAGGCGCGACCGACAACCCTAGAATGTATCACCCCATCCCTTACGTATGTTCCAGCGTCTGGAATAAACTCTTCAATTACGCCTAGGCGTTCGCCAGGCAGCACAAATCGACCGCTTTTCCGCCCAGATGATTGTAAACTCATTTAAACTCTCCTTTTCATCTTTTAATTCCAGATATTCAAACGCTTACGCATAGTCAAATGTAAACATTCGCTAATTGATATATCTGTACTTTCCTATGCCTCTCAATAAACCTTTTGATTTGTTATGACCAAGCAGAGCATACTATAGCCATTTCACGGTTTCTTGTACCATCATCTTTCACATTCTTTCCATAACGTATAAATCAGCCATGAACTCGTGTTTTCTCTTTGTATGGAAGCGGAACATGTGTGGAATCGTCATCAACATGGCGTAAACCGCCTTAATTTTTCCGCCATACCCCTCAATAAGCCCTTTAAGGAAGGGGGATGGAGGGACTGGCATAAGGTTTGTTCCACTGGCTTTCAATTTTTTAATGAATAATTTGTCCTTGTGCAGGCTTTTGTGAAGTGAGTAAATGCTGTTGCCGACTTCCAAGGCTTTTTCCAAAAACTTGCGGTCAGCTTTTCGCTTTTGCACGCCGAATGGCGGATTCTGCAGAACAGTATCAAATCTTCCATGCACAGCGCCTATGTCTGCGGCAATCCACTGCACCTTATTTTTCAATTTAGTTTTTACTGAATTTTCAAATGTCATTCTTATCGCGGTCTTATCTATGTCCACGCCCACGACCTGCTTTGCGCCTAGAAAAGCTGCTCCTAGAGCCAGTCTTCCAGTGCCGCATCCCAAATCCAAAACGGTTTTGTCAACAATGTCGTTGTATGTGTAAGCCGCAATGTAGAGCATTGTTGCCGCAACATCTGCGGGGATTGTATATTGTTCGAGGCTTGGTCTGGGTGATGGATGCGGCTCAATTTGAGCGAGCAGCATTTCCAGATCTAGCTTTCGAATAAGCCTTTTTTGCATAATTCTTCCCAAGAAAGTTCGCCAACAACCACAAGCGTCTCGTTCATTGTGAGTACTGGTTTTCGGAATTTTGAAGCGTCGTCTAAGGATATTCGTGGACAAGCTGTGTTCACATAAGCGTCCACGGTTGGAAAGTTCATAAGCGTTTCCGGGATGATATCCCTAACAGCAAAAAGATGGACTGTTTTTCCGCTTTTTCCAAGTTTTTCCTTTATACCTAAGGCTTCTTCAAGTCTTTTCTGTCCCGGCTTCAATCCGACCACAACTGCGAAGGTCTTCGCTTTTTTTGCTTCTTCTACGCTTGCCCACCGCTGTTTAAGGATTTTCCTAGCCTCTTCATCAACAGAATATGCTCTTTTCTCATAAGGATCAGCAACTATCGTTGGTTTTGAGGTTGAAAGAGCTACGCCTAAAGCGTGAAATCGTCCGCCAGCGACGAAAAGAAAAGCTTCGACGTCTTTTGCTATCGATCTGGCGTTGCTGTAGTCGCATCCAATCACTTGTCCTGGATAGTTCACGCGTCCGGCATCGCCGATGATAACTGTTTTTTCTGCATGAAGCAGAATTTCTTTAACGTTGTCGAGTGTTTGCACATGTTGAATGGTTGTGGCTAAACCTATTCTATGCCATTCCTCCAGCAGGGGCAAGGCTTTCTCGACAGCGTCATCTATCTTTATGGTTGCTCTGGCTTCAACGTAGACTGTGGGCACTCGCTCATACTTCAGCAGTTTTGCATGTCCATAATGGATTATCAAGCCTGCGCCTAGACTTTCAGCCTCAACTGTTGCTAGGTCACATGCGCCATAGCATGGGTCGGCAGAAACTATGGGCAGGGCGTCGGTTTTTTCAACAATTTTTGCTAGTCTAGGACCTTCTGGTTTTAGTCCCTCGGGAAGCTGGATTAAAACGAGTTTTGCCCCAAGCTTGGTTATTTCTTGTTTTATTCTTTCTTCTTCAAGATCGAATTGTTTCATGCAAACACACTCAAAACATTCAAGAACAAAGCATCTGTTAGAGGAAATTAACGCGGAGATTTTGCTATTTTACGGTTTCGTCCCATCGAGGCGACCATTCCCGGTCTTGTTTCGGTTTCCGACTTGTACGCCCAGAGAACTTTTCACGTAGCTCAGCAAGCTGCTCAAGAATCATTTTCTGTTCTACGCTTGCAACAAGTTTTCTGGTTGCTATCACGGCGTCTGCGTTTACTGAGATGCTGTCTATTCCAGCCTTTACTAGAAACTCTGCGAAGTCAGGCAGGTTTGATGGACCTTCACCGCAGATTGAAACTGTGCACCCATTTTCGTGAGCTGCTTTGATCAGGTGAGCGATTATCCTTTTTACGGCTGGGTCTCTTTCATCGAAGTATCCCATCTGTCCTAGACGTTCGGAGTCCCTATCAATCATGAGCACGGCTTGCGTCATGTCGTTGGACCCTATGGAGAAGCCATCGCATAGTTTTGAGAACTCATCTGCAAGTATGGCTATTGATGGAGTTTCAGCCATAAACCAAACTTTGAAGTCTCTTGACCTTTCGAGGCCTTCTTGACGTATTATTTCTAGGCATTTTTTGGCTTCCCAGACTGTACGAACAACCGGAAGCATGACCCAGACGTTTTTGAGGCCCCATTCTTCACGGCACTTCTTGATGGCTTGACATTCAAGCCTGAAGGCTTTTTCGTACCATGTGCTTATGTAGCGGCTGCATCCTCTCCAACCAAGCATAGGATTAGCTTCAACGATTTCGTGTTTTTCTCCTCCTTCAAGTTCTCTGTACTCGTTTGTTTTGAAGTCGCTGAAGCGCACAACAACTGGGCGTGGCTGTATGGCTCTGGCAACCGTAGCGACTCCTTCTGCTAACTTATCCACAAATTTCTGGGATTGGCCAGTTTCTATGAGATAAAGCGGGTGTTCGCCTATGTAGCTTGCTAGAATGAACTCTATGCGCATTAACCCTATACCTTCAAAGGGCAGGTCTTTATAGTCCTCAATTTTTTCAGGAACACCGAGATTCAAGTAGATTTTTGTTGCTGTTACTGGTACCGTTTGTGTTGCGAAGCCTTGGGTGCCTGTTGGTGACGCTGTTTGAGTTGCAACTGAGAGTTGTTCTGTCAACATCGGTAATATACCTTCATAAACAACACCGCCTCGTGAGTCTACAGTGTATTCTTTACCCGTAACCATAAGCTTTGTAGCGTTTCCGGTTCCCACAACGCATGGTATGCCAAGTTCTCGACTCACAATTGCTGCGTGACATGTCACCCCGCCCTTGTCTGTCACTATGGCTCCTGCAAGCTTCATAAAGGGCACATAGTCTGGATTAGTCATGTCTGTAACGAGGATGTCACCCTTTCGCATGACTTTGGCGGCTTCTTCAGGGTTTAAAACAACCTTTGCCACACCAACACCATAACTCCTCTTGCCAGCGGCAATCCCTTTAATGACAACCTTTAACATTTCGGCAGGCTTCGCTCTTTCAACTTCAACCTTTGCTGGTGCTTGCACAGGTTTCACGCTCCAAACTGTTTCGGGTCTCGATTGCACTATGAATATGTTATCTGGAAATGGTAGGTCACCGTCAATAGCCCATTCAATGTCTTGAGCTGTTCCATAAAGTTGCTCGATGCGCTTGGCCAGTTCTGCAAGTTTATGAATCTCCTCATCACTTAGGCATGGTCGCTCCTGCTTTTCAGAGGGAACCTCCACGTGAACTGTTTTGCCAGTGCTTGGGTCGCGAATAAATTGAACAATTTTTCTGGCTATGCGCTTATCAACTATGTTTAGAGTAGTTTTATCAACAATAAAATCGTCTGGAGTAACTGCACCAGAAACAACAGACTCGCCTAAACCATAGTTACCCTCAATAACAATTTGATCTCGGTTTCCACTGACCGGGTTAATCGTGAACATTACGCCTGCAGCCTTAGCGTTAACCATTTTTTGGACGCCGACACTTATCAGAACGTCTTCATGTTTGAACCCTTTCTCAGTTCTGTAGAAGATGGCTCTAGGTGTAAAAAGACTTGACCAGCACTTCACGGTTTTCTCGAGAAGCTCGTCTTCTCCTTTCACGTTTAGGTAGGTTTCCTGCTGCCCAGCAAAAGACGCGTCGGGCAAGTCTTCGGCTGTGGCACTTGACCTCACAGCAACTGAAACCACGTTGGTATTTAGCCTTTTGCACAGTTCTTCGTGGGCAGACCTAATGGCTTCCTCAATGTTTTTAGGCGTTGGCGTTGAGTCTATTAGTTCACGGATTTTCTTGGATGCTATTTCATACTGTTTCGGATCATTTGGGTCGGTTACCGTTTCCTTAATAATCGCATAGATTTTCGTGGAGATGCCTGTTTCTTCGATAAATCTCTTGTAGGAATAGGCTGTTATGGCGAAGCCTGGTGGAACTGGCATGCCCGCGTTTATCATCTCGCCTAGATTAGCGTTTTTGCCCCCAACAGAAGGTATGTCCGTCTTCCTTAGGTTTTCAAACCATATTACTAAATCTCTTTTCATTTCTGTCACGATGCTTTCGCCCCTCCTACTGTTTGGACTTTTTCAATGATTATTCTGCATGGAATCGGGAGCTTGGCGCCTCCACGTTTCAGTGCCTCTTTGGCGGCTTGGATGCCGTCTGCATTTACGTTTACCGTCATAATCACTTGTTTGGGTTTTACTCGTGCCGCGCTTCCTATAGGTTTTCCAAAGGATCTTCGCATGCCATCTGACAGGCGGTCGGCATGCGCGCCAAAAATCATCTTATTTTCTCTAAGAATTGCATGTGGATATGGACGAATACGTAAGCAGTAATTTTGGGAAAGTTTATTCCCCAAACAACGGTTTGTTGCTATGCGTGCCGCTTCTAAAGCGTTGTCGCGGATTTGAGCCTTTTCTAAGGCTATGAGCCTAGCTTCATATTCAAATCTTGATTTAGTGGCTCCCATAGTGAATTTGGTTATTTTCGGGGGCGGAAAACCCCCTACAAATTTCTTTCTTGTGTATGGCTGCCCCTTAACAGCTCTATAATTGTGTGCACGCATCAGTGTTCCCCTTCAGCATACCATAACCGTGATATTTAAACGGTTTGTTGATGACGCCTCTTGATTAAGCTTATGAATTACACATCATTATTGAAAATCAGAATGCACCATTCAACTTAGTTTTCATGGTGGCAATCGCCTGTTTCTAAGCCACACCTTAGCGAGTTCATCATAGTTTGGGAAAACCTTTTTCAGAATTGAAATATACATTTGAAGTTCCTCATCGGTTAAGTATTGAAATTGGTACTCCCCCATGTAAGGTGAGGGTTCACCCTCCCTTGTCACGAATTCTATGTGCATGAAAGGGTCTCCCCGTTTAATTGTGATTGAGGCGCGGTCGTTGCTTAGGTTTACAAGTTCTATGGCGAGTCTTCCGACGAATCCGCTGTGGACTTTCGCTGCATTTAGGAAGGACAATCCCATCCTTCCATACTTGCTTTTGGCTGTTAGATGAGCAACGTAATTTGGTGGAGTAAAGACTATCTCATAAGATATTAGGTTTTTATGCTCTAAATAGCGAAGGGTTGTCTCCTCCTTGACTGATAAGACGTAACTGTCCCCGTCAAGCAGATTGTAATCATAAGGGTATATGCACTTATACTTCTCAATAAGTTCTTTCAGCTTATCTTTACCTAGAACGCACATTCATTGAAACCTCCAGCACTTTCTAGCAATACTGAAGCTCTCACGTTATATAGTTTTTTAACATAACAAAAGAAAAGGAAGGAAGTTTCATGAGCTGTGAATACTGTGGAAAAGATGCTGTATACAGATGCGGCGTTTGCGGAAAGCAGTTATGCGTGGAACACCTAAAGCTGCGGACAGTATGCCCCTCATGCATAAAGAAAACTACACTGGAATACGCGATTAACAAAGTGGCATCGGATGAGGAAAGGGAGAAAGTTCGAGAGCTTGTTAAACGATTTTGGGGAGAGGAAGAACAGTTAACCTTTGACAGAAAATTCATGGTTGCAGAACTTCCTGCGTATGTTGCGAAAGTAGGAAATAACGTAGTTGGGTTCGTTTCCTTCACGGAAGCGGACGATGCTATGATAATTACGGCTTTAGGCGTATTACCCCTATACCAAGGCTCGGGTGTTGGCAGAACTCTAATTGAAAAAGTTGAGGATGAAGCCAAAAGAATACAAAAGAAAAGATTGCTGGTTTCAACTTCCAATGATGATTTGCCAGCCTTGGCATTTTACCAGTCTCTCGGCTTTCAGATTTATGAGGTGAAGCCTAACGTCATAGCTGAGAAACACGGCGAAATCCCAGAGGGTATAGGTGGATTACCGTTGAGAGACGAGTTGAGGCTGCGAAAAATCCTTCACTAGCCAATCTTTTCAGAATTAATGCTATTTTGAACGATGTTAAGTTCACGTCTTATTTCGTCTAAAGTTTCTTTAGCCTTTGAATATTTACTGAATAGTTCGGAGAGTTTTTCGCATGTATATTCAGGGCAGTGAGCGCAGTTTTTAACTTTCTTTTCTCTTCCGCACTTCCTTATTTCGCAAACGTTGCAGTAGCTGAAAATGCGTGAGCTATCGCTTATGCAACCGTCACAGTTAATATCTTCTGGCTTGTACTCCTTCCCGTATCGCCGAGTAAATATTTCAGCCACCCTTTTTCTCTCTACATCATCATCCTTCTGTGTCGCCATCAGAACGGGACATTCAGAACAAATTATCCCGCAATACACAATCATTTTCTCCATTCAGATCAACCGTATAAAATCATGCGAATGGGCTTATTTAATTTCTCAGAAATGACTTAGCGCTCAGCCTTAACAAGCACTATCGTCTCAAAAAACGGCAAAGCACGCTTCGCAACAATGTTGGCCCTTAAGCCATTTTCCTCAAATCCTAGCAAAGTTTTATCAACATCAGACAATGTAGAGTGCATCAAAAGGATGCGCCCATTCTCTTTCAGATATTTTGATGCCTCGCAGATGAACTGGTCAATGACCCGTCTGCCAACAACTCCGCCAGCCCAAGCACGCTCAAGCCACGAGTTATCCTCGGAAGGTTCGGAAGGCAAATAAGGAGCATTAAAGAAAATTAAATCAAATTTTTCTTCTGTCGTTATTGGTGCGAACAAGTCTCCTTGCACGAAAAACATTTTGTTTGCAACTTCGTTTAGCCTTGCGTTTTCCTTTGCGCATTTAACAGCGTGAGGGTTTATGTCAACCGCAACAACCCTCACGGCTTTCTTTGCTGCAGTTATGGCCAATATTCCGCATCCGGTGCCCATGTCAAGAACGGTTTCACCTTTTTTCACAGCTAAATTCTCAGCGAAAAGAAACGAGTCTTCCGCTGGTTCGTAAACATTCTCGCAAACTTGAAAGACGTAGTTCGCAAAAAACACTTTCTTATTTGGTGAGAGCATTTGTCAACGCTCCGAAATCTTCAGGTGCCAACTCCCTTACTCTCTTGTCCTGAAACAGAAGAGAGTCGGCAAGCTTAACAGCATCTTCTGCAGTCGCAGCGTGCACGCCCTTTATAAAGGGTAAAACAGCATTTCTGACTTTCCGATTTCGCTGTGTGAAAAGCGTCTGCACAAGCTGCTTGAATAATGCTTCGTTTTTCAGAGTGAAGGGCGGCGGTCTCTTCGGTTTTAAGCGTATGATAACCGAGTCCACTTCTGGTCGCGGATAAAACATCCATTTAGGAATCTCATCTAAGAGTTCAACCTCAACACTGTAATATGCAGCAACTGTCAACCATCCATAATCTTCACTTCCCACAGACGCCACAAGACGATTCGCAAATTCCTTCTGAAAAATTAGGACCGCACAGTCAAATTTTTTGCTAAAAAGCCAAAGAAGCAGAGGGGAAGAAATATTGTAAGGCGGAATCGAAACCGCCTTAATGAACTGTGGAACCTGCACTTTAAGCACGTCACCCTCAATTATCTCAACATTGGACAAATCCTTGAGCTGTTCACGTAACGCCTTTACAAGCCTTGTATCTGATTCAACCGCCAAAACACCTTTACACTTGCTGGCAAGAAAACGCGTCAAAAAGCCCAAACCAGCACCAATATCCAGCACCACATCGTTCGAACTTAGTGATGCATAACCCGTCATGCATCGGAAAACTGAAGGATCAATCATGAAGTTTTGTCCCAAACGTTTGTTCGGGAGAATTCGATACCGTCGAAGCAGAAACTTCGTTCTTTTCGGAAGGCTCATAATACCTCATTAACCGCTGGATTATGTTTAGCGCGTCCGCATTCTCGTAAACAATCGGTACTTGCTCTCGCCAGCCAATTCCTCCAAGATTCTCTTAGTGATCAACTTGACAGGGTTCGGTATCTCCGTACGCTTCTGCAAATCCTCAAAACTTTCAAAGGGTTTCCTCTCACGTGCATTGATGACTTGCCACATGTACTTTTTCCCTATTCCGGGAATCAACTCAAGAGCATGCATCCGCGGCGTTATGGCATGCGCCGTGTTGAAGAAGTTAACAAACCATTTTTCACGATTAAGCACTATCTTGCTTATTACCGCCGGAAGCTCCATTTTTGCAGTAGCAGTCAACTCATCGTAGCCTATCCGCCCAATAATGTACGCGATTTCCTCACGGGCCTCCTTTCCGACGTAGACGCGGTCGTAGGGCTTGAGCACACCACCCTCTTTGGCTAGTGCCTCTAAAAGTGTGAAAAATTCTTCGCCCATAAGTTGAACAAGGGCTCCCGCTCGGTAACCGGCTCTCCCGGTGGGTCTTATCCCCGGGCGACCATGCGGCAGAAAATCTAGGACGTAAGCGTGCTCTTCGTATCGCTTCTCCATCATATTCGCCTTTATTTTAATCGTTTATTGCTTAAAAATAGTGGCAAATTGCTATTTCAATTTTCGATGCTCATCTAGAAGATTAACTATGGCTTCCAATTTTGATGTTTCAATAATTCTGCGTCCGGCAGTAAGGAAAACTCTCAATTCCTCGATGCTTTTAGGCATACAGTTAACAATCTGAATAGCCCCTTCCTTCTCCAAGCCAAACCCCTTCACAAGTTTTTCCACAAGTTTCTCAGCCGCTTCAGCTTTCAACCTTGAAAATTTAGACGCGTAATCAAGTGTGCGGCGCTGGAACTGGTCCAAATTTTCTTCACCCAAAGATTCCAGTAACTTTTTAACCTTCGGAAGGGTGAGGTTCTTTCCTGTTTCCGTCTTCTTGGCCATTTAATCACACCCTCAATAAGGTCGCAAATGTTCAGGTCTAATAATAATCTCTTTCACAGCGTTTCCTTGGGTAACGCTCACGATGTAGCTTCTTCCACGTTTATCAATTACGGTGCCGACTTTGCCATGATAACGTTTATGAGGCATGCCCTTGTGGACGCTTGGATCTATCTTGATGACTACACGGTTTCCGGGCTCGTATTGATAGAGCAAATTGCTCAGACTTAGTTTGCCTCTTTCTCTTGGTTTCTTTTTTAAAAGGTGACGTGTTCCTGCACGATAACCCTTCGACTTCTTCATTTCTCCCACCTCTTAATCTTTCATAATTACGTTTAAAACGTCAAGCGTTATTGGCTTCGCTTTGTTTTTGAGAATTTCTGAAACGTTGGGTGTGGTTCTTCCTTCATCACCAGTCACCAATTCCTTAACATACAGCCCTCCTTGGCAACGTGTTTTCATCTCAGCTTTCTTGGGCGACAACTTCTTTATCCTAACCTCGTATATGTACTTTTCCCGCGTTAAGTTCGCCCGCCTATGCAAAACACGGATGGGAGTTCTCTGTTTAACCACGGTATTTGTTAATTTTTCTTCCAAGAGACGCAGGTCTTTGACCGTGATTTTGTTTTCAAATTCTATGGTGACACGATATTCTTTCTGTGCAGACTCTGCCTTTTTCAGCTTCCTAACAACATTTTTATCTGCAAACCACAGATCTGAGACTTCAACTTTGCCCTTAGCGTGAGCATTCACAGTCTTCTCCAGCTTTTTAAGGTTTAGAAAACGTTTGTTAGGTTGTGTAATTTCCATTACAAAGGGTCGACCTTTACCTAGCATGCGGGCATCTATGTCTTCTCTGCCAGAGGCGTGAAAGGATGCTTTAACACCGCCTGTACCATCTAGGAAAGGTTTTCCAATTATTTCTTCGACTGATTCTGGATACATTTTTCCAGTCCAGTTGCATTTTTCACAGCCTTTTCCCCTACAATTTGAGCATAACCATTTTGATTGCGGTATACCTCTAACCAGTTTTCTGTAGCGTCCAGCGACATATAGTGGATTCACTTGAAGCTTTACCTTTCCTGCCGGCGGATTAACAAGCACAACCACTTCAGGTTTTTTGTACTCAACGTTTTTTCCGCTGTGCTCAGCGATTTTTTTGCCTATAGTTCGTCCAAATTCGTTACGCATGTTTTCGCCGTAGCTTACTTCGAATTCGGCTTTAAACTCGTCTTCACGTTCTTCAACTGTAACAGGCAATTCTATGCCCACTAAGAAGTTGCTGAACTCGTAGTCCTTAAGCTTCTCAAGGGCTCTTTCCGCTAACCCGTCAACAACTTTAAACTCGTCTTCGCACAGGAAGCAAGTTTTCGCAAGCCGCCTGCTCGGAATACGCTTTTTCATCCCATGCAGTATTTCTTCTGCTGTTTTGGAGAAACCGTTTGTTGCGAGGATTTTTAGAATTTTTATGCCTCCCTTGTTTTTTGAAAGGGCAAGCGTATGAGCCTCCAGCGTTAAAACCGTTTTTATCGCGTTTCCTCTTTCATCGTTCTCCATGCCATGTCCAAGCAGCGCGAATTGCCTCCCCAAGCAATGGTCGCATAAAGGATATTTCTCTAACATCTTCAACGCTTTTTCCAGAATATTCATAGTGCTATCCTTCTGAATCCTCTAGACCTTACTTGAATCCCGGTGGCAACCCCTTCCCGAAAAATGGTAGCTTCTTTTTCCTCCGCAGAGTTTTCATCATCCGACGCATCATTGAATATTGTTTCAGAAGTTCCTTTACGTCTTTTTCGCTTGTCCCGGAACCTCTCGCCACACGCCTTATTCTTGAGGCATTAAAAATCTTTGGGTTTTCCTTTTCCTTAGGTGTCATGGACTGGATTATTACGCGCCACTTCTCTAAGTTTTCCTCAGCCATGTTCAGCTTTTCCTCAGGTATATCGTAGGACATACCTGGGATCATCTTCAAAAGTTTTCGGAAAGGACCCATCCCCCTCACGGCTTCAAACTGTTCATACCAGTCTGTCAATGTGAACTTGCCGCTTAGGATAGCCCTCGCCTTCTTTTCTGGAACTTTTATTTCTGCTTCGCGCACCTTGTCAAGTAGGGTTTCTAGGTCGCCCATGCCTAGAAGTCTGCCAACGAAACGGGAAGGAACGAAGGGCTCTATGTCCCCTATTTTTTCGCCCGTGCCAATGAATTTTATCGGGGCTCCTGTGGCTGCAACCGCTGAGAGGGCGCCGCCTCCTCTAGCCGACCCGTCTAGTTTTGTTACGAGAATTGAGCCTATGGGTGTCGCTTCATTGAAGGCTCTTGCCTGAATCATCGCCTGCTGACCGATCGTTCCGTCGATCACCAGCATGACTTCGTCTGGCTTGATTTTTTTCTCAAGCGTCTTCATCTCTTTAATCAGTTCTCGCTCTTCTTTGTGGCGACCGGCAGTGTCAATGAATATCATGTCTTTGCAACTGAAGTGCTTCAAACCTTCGAAGGCTATTTCAACAGGGTTTTTAGCCTTCGGGTTCCAATATAAGGGTACGTTTATTCTGTTTGCCAGTTGTTGAAGTTGTGCAAAGGCACCCGGGCGGTACGTGTCTGCACAGATTAAAGCTGGTTTTAACCCTCTTTTTTGGAAGTATCTTGCAAGTTTCGCTGCGGCTGTTGTTTTTCCAGATCCTTGGATGCCGACAAGCATCATCACCTTCTCTTTTCCAGGTTCTATCTTTATCGGAACAGGTTTTTCTCCGAGGAACCGTGTTAGCTCTTCATAAACAACTTTTATTACGTGTTCGCGTCTTGAGATGCCCGGCGGAACTTTTTCTTTCAGTGCTCTGTCTTCTATTCGCTTGGAAATGTCCAGTACAAGTTTAACGTTGACGTCTGCTTGAAGCAGAGCCCTCTGTATGTCTCGCACAAGCTCTTTAACGGTAGCTTCATCGACGATGGAGGCTCTGAAGATTTTTTTTAACGCTTGGTAAAGCGAGGAGCCTAAATGTTCTAAACTCATGGTTTCTCCAGATTTAAAACCATTTACGCCTTTAAATAGATATTCGATCTTTAGGGTTAGACTCCATAAGCCTTTTTACATCTCTGAGCTTTTAGAAGTGTTTGAGGGTTAAACTTGAGTGAAGAAGTCAAGATCATGGAAAGAAAAGATGTTCCACATGGTGGTGTCATGCTTTTCGGTTTTCCAGATGTTGGATTAGTTGTGTCATAGCAGCTTCACAC
>JAOUPS010000017.1 GCA_029879735.1 Candidatus Bathyarchaeota archaeon
AGCGTAAGCCTTCGGAGGCTATCATGGAGAAAGCCTGATGTCGGGGGTTCAAATCCCTCCGGGCCCGCCAACCTCACCACACACTCTTATTCGCACGCTATCTTTTCCCAACTTTTTTCCTCCTTGCGCTCGCGAATACATGTGGTGGATAGATAAACCCACACTCCCGATTTTTTAATTTGCACAAAAAGTTAAATGGCGAAGCCAAAGAGACTAAATCAACGCAGGCGCAGAACATGAGGCTTGGTCTTCACTTGTCTATCAGTGGATCGATCGACAGAGTAGTTGATAGAGCTGTAGAGAGGGGGTGCAATACGTTGCAGATGTTCTCTCGAAACCCGCGTGCATGGTGGTCCAAAAGACTCAGATCAAAGGAGATAGATAGTTTCAAGACGAAGCTGAACGAAAGTGACGTGTGGCCGGTCTTTATTCACACACCATACTTGTTGAATCTCGCATCTCCGAAACAGATTGTCTATCACAAGTCCATCAAGGTTCTGAAAGATGAGCTGCAAAGAGCCGGTGAGCTTGGTGTTCCCTACGTTGTCACTCATCTGGGCAGCCACCTTGGATATGGCAAGAGAGAAGGACTAAGAAGAATTGTGGAAGCAATTAATGATGCCTTTTCTTCGGTGAGGAACGATGTTGTTCTTCTTCTGGAGAATACTGCAGGGTCAAGGAACAGCACCGGATCTTCCTTTGAGGACATCGAGCACATCGCCTCTGGAGCTGGAGATAGATCACGCGTTGGCGTGTGTTTCGACACTTGTCACGCTTTCGCGGCCGGTTATGACCTCGTTTCTACGGGGGCTGTTGAACATACCTTGAGGCGATTCGACGAGATAATAGGCTCAGATGAACTCAAGCTTGTTCATCTCAACGATTCCAAAGGAGGATTAGGCTCTGGAATAGACAGGCACGAACACATTGGAATGGGAAAGATCGGGGAAAAGGGGTTCACAAACATTCTGAAGAGCAGGTTGGGACAGTTGCCCTTGATTCTGGAGACTCCGATTGACCATAGAAGAAGCGATATAGGAAACCTGAAAAAGGTGAGAGAACTCACACAATGACGAGACTTATCTTCTGCGTGTGGTCTATACGCGCGCGCTACGGTCGCTCGATGAAGTTCTAGTTCAAGTTTAGTCTTTTATCTCTTAGCGAGTGAAAGCAACAATTCCCTAAGATTCTTTCTAGTTTCCATCTTTCTCGCGAATTCCTCATCTGACATCATAAGTGTTCCAGCAAAATCTGTGGCCATTATTTTCGTGAGAAAGTCCAAATCGTCCATGTTCCAGATATCGTCTTCAAATTTCTCTTTACACTCCGGACAACACTCTTCAAGTCTAACCCGCAAATCAACCAATTGAGAGATCTTATTTTCATCAAATTCAAGTTGGAAACCAAGCCTATTCAAAGCGTTGAGGACTGCAGTCACCTGCTCTTTAGCGAGCTGCTTGTCGCGTAGGGTTTGCGCACTTGTTTTTCCACAGGTGAGAAGGAAATCCTCAGCGGTGGCTCTGTAGTAGCTCTCGATGAGATGACCAATACGTTCCTCTTTTACCACCTCAACCATCTTTCCTTTCAGAAGTTTCCTTAAGTGGTGGTAGACCGCTTGGGAAGTAACGCCTAGTTGTGAAGCTAACTGATTTGCAGTCATTTCCTTTACTCGAAGCAGGTACAATATTTTTCTCCGGGTTTCATCAGCTAACAGCTGAAACGCTTCAGGCTCCCTTATGACCATAAACGGTTTCATAGCACTTCACTAACAAAGAAAGAGTTTAAATGGGTATAAAAATGTTTTCCTACAAAACAGTTTAGATGGGTACAAAAAACATAACCCTTATAAGAAAGACCGTGCATTTGTACTAAAGTGAGGATTTGGTTAAGAAAGAGATGATTGATGTGAGACCGAAAATCAAACTGTTTAAAGTGTTGGGATTAACCCGCAGCTCAGGAGAGAGAGAACTCTGCACTTCTTCACGCGTTTACACAGATCAAGAACCACAGTCCAGTTCTTACAACGTGCAGGCCCACATGTTATCAAACCAACGTGCACACGAAATTGAAAGCCAAAAGGCCATGACAATTTCACTATCCCGCCATGAGAAATGGAAGGCAGGAGGGCCTCTTTAACCCACAATTATCTTAGGTTGCGCCTAGTCAATCTCACGTTTCAAGGTCTGCCCCCTTTTTTCTCACCCCAATTTTGTTTCGGTATAATTACAAAAGCAGATTCGCGCGCGATATCGGCAGAAACATAATAGGAACATGACATGCTTTCTTTTTCCTCTGGACGGAAGAGTACACGTTGCAACAGTTTTATCCCCATTTCTTTTCGTATCATTTTACTATCTCTTCAAGTCCCTCTATGTCTTCGTCCGTAAGCCCAGTTAATATCTGGAAGCTGAACTCGTCTTCGCCCTCACAGAAAAGCACTAATCTTTATTTCACACTGATGGAAAGCGGATCACCACACTCAGGGCATAAGGGGCTTTCCTCAACCATCGTATATGCCTCTTTCAAGCTTCATTTTCTTCATGCACCTTGGCGTTCTGTTTTAGGCTTATTCTTTGGGTAAGGCGCTTACTTTCTCTAGGTGCGTGAATAGAGCCCTCTTCTTCCTTTCCTGCATTGCTTTTATGTAATACTTTAAGGTCCTCTCGTCCACTCCCAAGATGTCCTTGATGGCGTCCTTCGGAACACCCTTCAAGTAGAGTTTGGTGGCGTAGATATAACGGACGCTATGAACCGTTAGTTGTGGCAACTTGCACATTTGCATGAACTCCTTAAACTTGAGCCTTAGCGTTCGGTCTGCAATGTGCTTCACCTGGCCGTTCTCGACCAATGGGAAGAAGTATGGCGTTTGTCCAAATCTATGTTTCACTTCTTCCTTCCATTCTCGTAGGAAGTCTTTATACCACTCGTTGTTATCCCCTTCACTTGCTCCACTCCATGTTTGCCGATGTAAGAAACTATTGGCTTCTTTCCTTCCTCTAATCCTTCAATCATGTCAAATCCTAGCTCCGACAGAGCATTGGTTCTTCCACACAACTGTAGGACGGTTGCGGCTATAAAGGCGAGATACTTACAATCCTCCCTTCTGCTTCCCCTCAGTTTCTTGAGAAGCTCAGGAATCCTCGCAAGTTCCTCATCTGATGGAATGTATACGTTCTTCTTCGATCTCGGTCTCTTAATCGTGATTAGGCGCTCTCGAAGCTCTTGGGTTCCTTGGCTGTCAACAGTCTCTAAGGTGTGGCGGAGCTTTTTGATGTGCGCGTTGATGGTTCGCTCGCTTAACTTCTCCCACCGGTTGTGCCTCTTCGAGAAGATGTGCCTTCCTTTGTGGTACTTGATGTACTCCGAGATCATAATCGGCGTTAATTCCCTCAGGTTCCTTACCTCTGGATACCTTTCCTTCAGAAACCTGAAAAACCCATTTAAGCTTGACTTGTACCCCTTTGCGCTCGAATGGTCT
This sequence comes from Candidatus Bathyarchaeota archaeon, assembly GCA_029879735.1. Classification (GTDB taxonomy): domain Archaea; phylum Thermoproteota; class Bathyarchaeia; order Bathyarchaeales; family Bathycorpusculaceae; genus JAOUPS01. The sequence goes on from JAOUPS010000017.1 coordinate 3,479, forward strand.
TCGTCCCAAGCCTTCAAGGTACGGAAGGTGGAGAAGAACTCGTCTAGTGGTAGGTCTTTCGGCTTGTTCCCGTTGTTGACCTCATCTACGACCTTGTCGATGAGGATCTTCAGCTTTTTCTCAAGCCTATCAAGCCTAGCCAGTAGGGCGCAGAACTGATCTTGCGTAAGGACAGATCTGTAAGTACTTTTGTTGAAGTATTTCTGCCGAATTTTATTGTACGCTGTCAATGTAGTATAACCTACAAGTAGGTGCGCATAATAGAATAAAGATAAAGGCAGAATGATGCTAGGCGATTGTCTGCTCCCAACTCTCGTGAGAGAACGCATCTGCTAACTGTGCGCGCTATTTAAGCTTTTTCAACCAATGCCTTCAAAGCTTTTTTAAAACATTCCATAGGCGCTCTCACGATTCCTGCGCCAATTTGACCTTTGTTTGGCTTTTTGTGAGCTATACCCGTATTTATAATGGGTAAAATGCCGGTGTTAAGAACCTTGACTACGTCAATGCCTATCGGGATCCCTTCAAAATTTAGTGATGGAATCGTAAAACTGTAATCCTTTGTCACTGTTATATTCATCATCTCCTTAGTGTAGTTCACAGCGTCTGCTGGCGTTCCTCCCACAAACTTGACTAGCGCAGGCGCGGCAGCCATGGCGAACCCTCCGATTCCCCTGGTTTCAGTGATGGAACTGTCTCCCAAGTCTGGGTTGGCATCTGCTGGTCCGTATCCTGGAAAATATAGACCTTTGGCTGTTGGGGCTGAAGCCGTGAACCACTGGTCGCCTAAACCGCTCACTCTTATGCCGAATTCTGTGCCGTTTCTAGACATGGCCGTTATAAGGGTGCAGTTTTCAATGCCATGCGCAACATCCATCATTGCTTTGCACGCCGCCATAGAAAGATTGAGGAAAAAATGGTCATTTTCGGCCAGAAATTTTGCGATTCGTGAAGTCACTCTGGTTTCAAGATTTGCCTCTATCAGATATGGCATGATTTCCCTTTCAAAAAGGCAAGTTGCCGCAACATTCCGGTTGTGACATTCGTCCCCCATGTGCAACGCTTGCGAAATTATCGTTTTAAGATTGATACCTCCTGATCTTTTGATTGCTAACTCTAAGCTAGGCCCCAACTCCATTTCCATCCACTTCAAGTGTCGAATTACTTCTTCGCTATATGCACCGAATCTCAGAACCCTGCCAAGTCCCTCATTCATACTGCAATGGGAAAAGTTTCCATGCTCTTTGTTTTTTACCACAAACACAGGCATTGATGCTGAGATTACTCCGGCCATCGGACCCACTGAGTCGTGTTCGTGGCAGGGAGCGAACAGAATTTCGTCGTTCTTGATGAGCTCCTCTGCTTCTTCTGGGGTTGCGGCCAGTTCCTCATACATAAGCGCGCCATAGACTGCCCCTCGAAGGGGTCCACACATCCTTTCCCATTCAATTGGAGGCCCTGCTTGAAGGATCGTGTTCTTGTTCATTCTTGGTATAACTTTTCCGGCGGGCTTTAGATTGACCAATACTGGTTGAGCGCTTTTGATCTTCTCTATTGCTTGCTGGCTAGCCTCTTCGAACAATCTCTTTCTGGAGAATCAACTCCCTCCTCCAACTTATCTAACAGCTTCAGGATCTCAACGTCTCCTCCAGCAGGAGGGCGCCAATCCACATGAACAACTTCTACGCCCTGTCTTTTCAAATCCTGTACGAACGTTTCGATCCCTATGTTAATAACCTTAAGTTTCTTGTTAAGCAGGTTCTCTCTTTTAGACATGGCCATCTCCTTATCCAAACAGCTTTTCTTCAACTGCCCCTCTGGTCACGACAAGAGCTGCGATTCTGGCTGCTTGAGCGTTGCTGGGCATAACTATTACTCCGACTTCCTCCAACTTTCTTTTCTGTTTTCGTAGATCTTGCGGGTCTTCGGGAGTGCCCACAACAGAAGCCACGACGGACAGAAATCTCCCACTTTGTTCGGCTGCAGTCTTTGCTTCTGCAATCGAAGGAACCAGCTCGGCTGCGGGATTTTGATGCGCACCATATCCGAGCACAACATCCAACAGAACGACTGCCGTCTCGGGATCTTTTGCCTCCTGAATTATCCTTCGTTTTCTCAAGGTAAAGTCTATCATTGGGTGGGGTCTCCCAACGGTGAACTCCTCCGAACCCATGTCGACGCAGGTATGCTTTTTGCTTGCGTTTACATCTTCAAGCTTATAATCGGGTTTGAGAGGCGTATTGGAACGCACGTTTCCTATTAAAGGAGCCAGAATTACTAGGGTCTCGTAACAAAGGGTTCCACCTGAAAACAGTCCTCTAATGTACTTCTGCATTCTTGAAAGCTTTGATGACTCTGTGTTCGCTATGGACGTTATCCTCTTCTTAGGAATAGTAAAAATTGTTTTTTCGGGTTTTTTTCCTTGTACTAGGGCGCAGACTATTCTAGCGGCGTCCTCTAGGATGGTTGCTGCAACACAACCCCCCTTCCTTATCACGTCGATCTCTCCGCCTATGAAGTTGACCACTACCGGTTTCTTGCAGCGACTAGCAACTTCTAGAACTTTTTCGCCGATTTTCGGATCAGGTGGCTTAGAGATCAGAACAATCGCCTGGGTTTTTTCATCTTCTTCAAGGAGTTTAATTCCTTCAATCATCATGATGCCGCCAACTGTCCCTGAAAGATCATTTCCCCCTGTTCCAATTGCCTGTGATATTCCCAAGCCTCGTTCGTGTATCAAAGTTGAAACTTGTTGCAACCCGGTTCCCGAAGCTGACACTATTCCTATTGATCCTTGGCTTACGACGTTTCCAAAGCCCAATACGATGTTGTTGATTATTGCAGTCCCACAGTCAGGGCCCATCATCAACAAGCCTTCCTCTCTGGAGATTTTCTTTAGCTCCAGCTCTTGTTCGACGGGCACATTACTGCTGAACAAAAAGACATTCAACCCCTTTCGGAGAGCCTTCAAAGCTTCTCTTTTAGCAAAGTCTCCAGGCACCGATATCATAACAAGATTAGCGTCTGGCATCAACCGCAGAGCGGAATCAAGTGTCTTGGGGAGGACTTCTGTTTCTGCAGTTTCCCGTGCAGAGAGCAACCTGTCAACCTCTGAGATGGCACTTTTCATAATCTCCTCGTTTTGAGCGTCTAGCGCAATTATGAGATCGTTCGGACTCGCCTTTTCAGCTTCATCGGTTAGCAACTTCACGTCTTTTAATAGTTGCTTATTGGTGGGCGTAGCCATAATAACGGCGGCTTGCGAGACTCCGTCCAATCTGGAGGCTTCATTTGAAATTTTCATCAGAGTTACGGAGTCTCGATAAGTGTTCTTCCTCACAATGACCCTGACAACCATTACATGACCCCCACAAACCAAAGCAGTATCAAGGCAATTAAAATGTTTGCCTAAACGCTAGACATCGTCTAACAATAAACATGAGCCTAGAAAAATCCCCAACACTACATCAGTCCCAGACGCCTCGCCTAATGCTAAAACGTGTTTGGTTGTCTCCTCGACCTCGTTTGGTCTTGCAGTCAGTATCTTTTCGATGAGAGCTACAATGGGCTCGTTTGCTTCTCCAACTGCCGCATGCATCAAAAACTCTTGACTAATCAAGGTAGTCCTATCCTGGATGCAGGAGATTATGCTCTTGTTTACTTTTGAGACCGAATCTCCAAAGATATTCAAGTTCTCTGATATTAACGTCAAACTTGCCATCAGACCCGAAAGCACATCGTCCGCCGAAGGCGTTAATCCTGGGCCGAACCCCACCAGTTCTTGAGCGTTTCTTTTTGTGCCTTGATAGTCCCCCGCCCTGATCGTTTTCATGAGCATTGATAGGTGCGGTAAGGCCTTCCGAGCAAAGAGATTCAACTCTTGGTCAGCGATTTTGTCCAAACGTCCTTCTTCCACATATTCTATCAGTTGGGCTAAGCCGCCGAAACGACCGTGAGCGCATGTTACTTCCCTCATCGTCATCAGGTTGTCCCTCATTTTCTTGATTGTCAGCGCTTTGCCTCGAAATATTCTCTGCGGCTTCCATTCTTTCGCATTTTTCGTCGAGATAATGAGGACGTTGTTGCCCAGCACGATTGAACCGTCGACGTTCAAGACTTCGTGATTCTTTCTTATACCAATCGACGTCATGCTCATTGATTGAGGCAGGTTCGTAACGATGTTGATTGGTCCATTTCCAACGTCTCCTCCAACCACGCTTATCAGCCGGTTGACCGAAGTTAGAACGTTAACTACGCGAGTGAAAACGCTGTGTACTTGTCCGATTCTGTCTTGGTTCAAGCTTCTAGCAGCTGTTGGACCAACAGAAGTTGCCTCCAAATAGAGCGGGCAGGTGACCGTTGTGGAGCAAAAGTAGTCGGTGTCATTATTACTCCCCGAAGTCTTTCCTGTTTGTGGTTTGATACCTTTTGGTTGACTTTGCATTTTCCCTCACATCAACCATGTATCATACTTCGCCACGAATGAGAGAGAAAAACAAGACGTCTTCAAAATCTCTTATTTCACTCCGGTCATCATGAGCCCTATCTCTTGTATCTGTGCTTTTGATGCTGGGATGATTCCGATTATTTTTCCTTCATACATCACTGCAATACGATCGCTTAAGGTCATTATTTCGTTCAAATCCTCGGAAATCAACAGAATTGCTACCCCCCTTTCCCTTTGCTCTATCAACTTTCTTTGGATGAATTCGGTTGCGGCGACATCTAGACCAGACGTGGGCTGGGCAGCGACGAGGAGTTTTGGATTTCTGGACAGTACCTTCGCCAAGATTAGTCGTTGGAGATTTCCTCCAGATAGATTTCTCGCTGGAGCATCGACGCTCGGGGTCATGATCTCGTATTCTTGAATTAACCTTTCCGCATTTTTGTGGATTTCGTTCCTATCTAAGAAATATCTTTTTGCAAACGGCAAAAACCACCGATAAGAGAACGGGGACATTGAGCGCGTCTCGAGGACTAGGTTCTCCGCGACAGAGAAACCCAGGATTAAGCCTGTCCCTGAACGATCTTCAGGGATGTCTCCCACACCTTGCTCGATGATTTTCTTTGGCGAGAGGTTGGTCATATCTCTCCCAAAAATGTATACCTTCCCTTCACTGGCCTTTCTCATGCCTGTAAGCACTTCAGCGAGTTCTCGTTGGCCATTTCCAGATACCCCCGCGACCCCCAAGATTTCGCCCTCGTGTATGGAAAACGAAATGTTCTTTAGAGCCAGCAACCCTTTGTCGCCCATTGCCGATAAGTTCTTTACCTCGAGCGCGACCTTGCCTTCCTCGGGCTTTTGCTTCTCGATGTTGATGGCGACTTCCCTCCCAACCATCATTTTCGACAATTCACTTGGATTTGTCAGCTTGGTGTCGCTTCTTGCCACAACCTTTCCGCGCCTGAGGACGGTGACGCGATGGCTTATTTCCATTACTTCGGGAAGCTTATGTGTAATAAATACGATGGTAAACCCTTGGTTAACCATAGATCGAAGAGTTTTGAAGAAGTCTTCGGTCTCCTGAGGTGTTAGAACCGATGTGGGTTCGTCGAGGATGAGAACCCGCGCATCACGATACAATGCTTTTAGTATCTCGACACGTTGTCTCTCCCCCATTGAGAGCTGCTCGATCTTGGCTCTTGGGTCGACCTTAAGCTTATGCATTTCCGAAAGCTCGGCTATACGCTTCTCAGCTCGGCCAATGTCTAACAACGGCTCTCTTGCAGACTTGAGCCCCAAAACAATGTTCTCCGTCACTGACATTACAGGAATAAGCATAAAGTGCTGATGAACCATCCCTAATCCTAATTCAATTGCATCCTTGGGAGATCTGATTATAACGGGTTCACCTTGGACTAGAATACTACCCTCATCGGGGCGATAGAGCCCATACAAGATGTTCATCAACGTCGTCTTGCCGGCGCCGTTTTCTCCGAGCAATGCATGAATCTCACATGCTTTTAAATCGAAATCTATGTGGTCGTTTGCTAGCACGCCTGGAAATCGCTTCGTGATGCCCCTCATCTCTATGATTGACTCTCCAGGCTTCAACTTCCTGAGGCGCGACTGTTGACCAGATCCTTTATTTCCTCGGAGTTTTTCGACGAGGCGTTCTATTTTTTCACCTGTAGACTGTCCCATCTTTATCCTCTCATAATAAGTCGAAACCCTAGACGACTTGTGTATGGAAATAAAAAAAAGGGATATTTAAGCAGTTAGGTTGGGTTTGGTCACGGACTTTGCTCTGGTGGTTGGGAGTCGTCCAGTGGAACAGGAGTGAAGGTTTCTCCGAAGTTTTTGGCTACTCGAGCTATGTCTCTTATGTCAATCTTGTTGTCGCCGTTCACGTCTACCATTGGGTCCCATCTTCCGTGACCTGGATAGGAGCCGAAAGCTTTTGCTGCTGTGGCTATGTCAAGAATGTTTACTTTTCCGTCAAAATTCAAGTCTGTTTTGATGAGGGCTGCACTTGCGGCAAGAAGATCTTTCACGTCTTGGGGAACTAAGGGATCAAGGTTGTGGAACGGGGCTAGGCCACTTAAGTCAATCTCTATGCTCATGTATCCGAGGAATCCCCCACCAAGTATGCATTGAACAATCATGTCCATAAACCTGGGTATATCCATCAGGATGCTAGTCAACATGTTATCAGGCGCTAATTCCCATTGGTCTGCAACGCACCCTATGACCATTATGTCATATTCTACGCACGCGGAGATGACTCCTCGTCCACTATAGTCGGCTACATGAACTATTATGTCAACATCGTGATTTACTATGAGAGCCTCGGCTAGTGAATAGCCAAGTGAGGGGTCGTCCCAAGCGCCAACCTCGCGATTGTATACTACTATCGAAGGGTCCACGCTGTGGACCCCAGCTATGAACGCATTGCATTCCATGTTCGTATACGGGTAGTATTCTCCGTATACGGTTCCCACGTTGCGTGTTGTAGTCATTTCCGCTACAAGTATTCCTGCAAGGAAGTGTCCGACAATTTGGAATGTTGGACCTAGAGCCGCCATATTTTGGAACGGCGAGTAACCCCCACCAGGTATCATCACCCAGAATGTGTTAGGGTACAGTTCAGGTATAGGGTCCAGGCCGTCATACCCATACATCATAACCTGGAACTGTCCTCCCACAACGTATACTAGATCGTATCCTTCATCACCGTATTGAGCGGCGACGGCACGCTGTTCCACGAATGAAACTAGCTTAGAAATGCTTACGGTCCAATCGGGGTATTCGGTTGCGATTGCCTGTGCACCTAGGATCGCCATGTAAGAGAAGCCCAAGTCTGTTTCGTCGCCCCCTACTATCAGAGCCACTTTAAGAGGAGACCCTAGTACAATAAAGTTGCTAGGCATTACGATTGTGGTCACAATGATGCTTATTACGGTGATTACTGCAATCTTTTTACTCAGGGAATGTAAACTTTCTTGTATATACATTCTTCATCTCTCTTTAATTCAGCACTTAATTACTGAGTACGCCTCATTAAAAAGTTTATGGAACAATTTTACATAAGAAAAGCCATCCCCAAATAGACACGAGAACCAGCCAGTAATGAACTTTTGTGCAAAGTGTTTTGTTGCGGGGTTTCAAGTCCATTACCAATCGCGCGCGCTTGAGTCGGCAACAGGTCCACTATTATCTCAAGAATATTGAATAGTTTATGCAAGAAACAGCCGGAAACCATGTTCAAAATGCATGCATGCATTCGACATTATACAACTTCCTTCCATTACATTTACTGCAAAAGCTAGTGTCTCATAGAATCTATTTAACACTTTTGCGGCGTAACCGTAGCGTCAAGACCCGCGATTACAGCAAACCTTTTAAAAACTGAGTTACAAAATGAGCGAATGAACGTCATGTGGACGCTTGGAAAGCAGGTGAATTGTTATGAGGGAACTCGCAACGTCGGAAATTGACGAGGCGAACAAGAAAGCATCGGAGAGAATCTTGTCTGCAGAATGCACTTTAGTCGACATAAGACCCGCGATTAAGGCGATACCGGGTTTCAAAAGCAACCTAATTACACATGCCGGGCCGCCAATTGAGTGGAAGAGAATGTGCCAGCCCCAAAAACTATCAATAATAAATCTGATCATTTATGAAGGTTTAGCAAACACTCCCAAGAAGGCAGAAAGGTTAGTCGAAACTGGAGACGTGAAAATAGAACCTAATCATAATTATGGTAATGTAAGCGGAATGTGTGGAGTCACTTCTGCATCCATGCCTGTCTTCGTCATAAAGAATAAAGTCCATGGTAACACCGCTTTTAATTGGCAACAGACGGACCTAACTGCTTTTGGTGATAAGTACGAAAAAACTAAGGAAGTTCAATTTGTTCAGGAAATTCTAGCTCCTGTGATGAAGGCAACTATCAAAGAAGCCGGTGGAATCAACATCAAAGAACTCCTCGCCAAAGGACTGCAGATGGGGGATGAATTGCACGGTTCCTTTGACGCTTGCAGAGGTATACTCATTAATTGGATCCTGCCGCACATTGTCAAGACCGGGTTTCCAAAGGAGACGTTGGTTCAAGTGGGAGAATATTTCTTATCGAGAGAAGGGCGCTGGTATTGCGGGAACCTCATGATGGGGGCATGCAAGGCAATGATGGATCCTGCTCGGGACATAAAATATAGCACAATTGTTACTGCTATGTCAAGGAACGGTGTTGACTTCGGTATACAAATCAGTAGTTTGGGAAACCGTTGGTTTACAGGCGCTGCCGGCGCGATAAGAGGATTTACTTTTCCTGGCTATAAACCGGAGGACGCTGCCCCAGATATCGGGGACAGTGCGATCTCGGAGACCAGGGGCCTTGGAGGAACTGCGACCCCTGCATCCCCTTCTCATGCAAGATTTATGGGCGAAAGCTTCCAAAACGCTGTCAACCACACAAAGTTGATGCATGAGGTTTCTGTCGCAGAAGACCCTATGTTTAGGATACCTTACCTTGATTTTGCAGGTGTGCCAGTAGGGATCGACATGAGGAAAGTTGTTGAAACAGGAATCGTGCCAAAGATCAATACAGCCATGGCTCACAAAGAAGGAGGTCACCCAATCATCGGAGCCGGAGTCGCAAATGCTCCTATCGAATGTTTCAAGGAAGCCTTGAAGGCATTTGTCGAAAAATATCGATAACGATCCCGCATCGCTGCCGTTTTTCGTCACAAATGGTGACCTCTTTTATGGCGTGCGTTCAGTAACTGGACCTTGGATACGTAACGCTTTTGGGCGAAAGTGAAGGGTCAAGGGTTGAACGAAGATATCTATTTACACAGCTCCCTCCGGTTCTGGAAAAGCTTTTATGTGCAAGCCCTGAAAAACTGAATTGGAGAGCCGATATGAAGGCGCGATTCGAAAAATACATATCATATCCAATAGGACTGATTATAGCGCTGTCCATTTTTTCAGCCACATTATTGGCAATGGGGTTCAACCCAATCTTGAGTTTAGAAGCGCTAATTAAAGGATCCTTCGGCACTGTTTTCAGAGCCAGTGAAATATTTGTTAAGGTTGCACCGCTATTGTTGACCGCTCTGGCCTTTTTGATCGCTTTCAAGGCAAGATTTCTGAACTTCGGCGCCGAAGGTCAATTGTATATTGGCGCCTTGTGCGCATATTTGGCTGCCTCTCAAATGGGAGGCTTACCTAGCATCTTATCTGTTCCGTTAGTAGTGTTAGCTTCTTTTGCCGGCGGCGTAGCTTGGTTGGCGATACCTCTTGTCCTGAAAGTCAAACTGGCGATAAACGAGATTTTTCCTACCATCGTCTTAAATTTTACTGCCATCCTTCTTGTTAACTGGTTAGTTACGGGTCCGATAATGGACCCGAACGCACTTATCCCCCAAACGAGGGCTATTCCCAGAGAGACGTGGCTGCCTATTATGATTCCTAAAACCAGACTTCATGTGGGTTTGATTTTTGCATTTTTCTTGGCATTTTTGATATATTTGATTCTGCAAAAGACTGTTTTGGGCTACGATATCAGAGCGGTTGGGCTTGGTCCAAGAGCGGCTAAACACGGAGGGATAGATTTTTCAAGAAACACCATTATTGTAGGGATATTGAGTGGCGGGTTGGCTGGATTGGCAGGGATGATTGAAGTACTTGGTGTCAATCACCTTATGATAATGGGCTTTTCTCCGGGTTTTGGTTATCAAGGCATAGCAATAGCGGCATTAGGACGATTTGACCCCATTGGGGTGCTTCCTGCATCGATATTTTGGTCTATCTTGCTCATAGGAGGGAGATCAATGGAGCGGGCAACTCCTCCAGTACCCATTCACATGATCCATGTTCTACAAGCCGTGTTAGTACTTTCTGTTCTCATTGTCCAAGAATTTCTCACGGTGAGGAGACAGAAATGATTGAGATATTGACTTTGATTTTGTCAAGCAGTGTGATATTGGCCGTCCCTATCCTTTTCTCAGCAATAGGGGAGACTTATGATCAGCGCGCAGGAGTTATAAATCTTGGACTTGACGCTATAATGTCTCTTTCAGCTTTCGTAGCCTTGATGGTATGTTTCTCCACTGGCTCCTATTTGATGGGCACACTGGCGGCAATATCAGTAGGCGGTCTAGTGGCATTGATCCACGGTTTTGCATGTGTTACAATCGGTATCAACCAAATAATTTCCGGACTTCTTCTTTTCACATTAGCCAATGGCATTGCTGATTTTCTTAATACATATCTATCAGGTTATAAAGTTTTTTTGGCACCTCTCAAGGCAATCAATATTCCAGGATTAAGTCAAATCCCAGTTCTCGGCCCGATTTTATTTCAACAAAACATTTTTGTTTATCTAGCATTCTTGTTTGCTATTGTTTTTGGATTTGTTCTGTACAAAACTACGTGGGGGTTGAAAATAAGAGGCGTCGGGGAGAATCCGGAGGCCTGCGACGCAGCTGGAATAAACGTCAATAGAATTCGATATTTGTGCCTCATTCTAGGTGGAGTAATGGCAGGTTTCGGGGGCGCCTTTCTATCCTTGGGATACTTAGGCCTGTATGGATCAGGCATAGCCTCGGGACGCGGATGGATTGCTATAATAGTTGTCATTCTTTCGTCCTGGAGCCCCTACAGGGCCATTCTAGGGAGCCTGATATTTGGACTGGGATACTCAATTGCGGCTAACTTGATAGGCATAGGTATAGGGGTACCAAGCTACATTCTCCAGATGTTGCCTTACATAACAGCACTCATCGTCATTATCTTCATGTTTAAAAGAACAAAGGGCCCATCCGCATTGGCAGTCCCGTATAGAAGAAAGTGAGGCAACTGTGTATAGAAGAAAAACGATTTCAATAGGCTTCTGCGAACACAAACCACGGCGAAGCCGAGAAAGCGCAATAGTGTCAGACGTATTTATGAGAGAAAGGTGAGGTATCAGATATGAATCACGAAACTTTCTACACGAAGACCATTTCAAAGAGCAAAAAACCATGGGCGATAGATAAAGCGAGAACGGCACTATTGGTTATTGATATGCAAAACGACTTTGTTAAGGAAGGCGCCATACTTGAAGTCCCAAAAATTCGACGCCAAATTCCCAAGATTAAGAGGCTCATAGAGACTTGTAGAAAACTTAGGATTCCAGTGATCTACACAAAACAAGTGTATCGCGCTGATTCGAAAGTCAAACCACTCATCTTTGAGATGCTTCCTCTTTTGGAGAAAAGAGGACTCAGGGACGGCACTGAAGGTGCGGAGATCTACAGCGAAATAGAACCTAAACCTAGCGATATAGTGGTCAGAAAAATGGGGTTCAGCGCTTTCTACAACACCGAGCTGGAATCTATTCTCCGTAACATCAACGGAAGGAGGAACGTGGAAACCGTAGTAATCTGCGGCACAGTAACTAACATTTGCTGTGAATCCACAGCCCGGGATGCCTTCGAACGAGACTATAAAGTCGTATTCGGCAGTGACATAACCTCCGCATGGACTAATGAATTTCAAACCTTAACGTTGAAAAACATTGAGTATGCCTTCGGCAGAGTTATGACCTGTGATAAAATCATAAACGCTCTTAAATATGGCGAAGGAACAAGTCGTGATGATTGCCACAGGTGCTCATAAATGTTCACCATAGCCCTTGTAGCCAGAGCAATCACCCTAAAACCAGTATTAATTCTCCAAAGACCTACAAATCTCCTCAATTGCAAAAACGTATTCCGTAAAAGAGCCTAGCGGATTATGGTCAATCATGGAGGGTAAGAGTAAATGGCAAAAATAGCGGTTGTCGCGATCGGCGGCAATTCTCTAATCAAAGATCAGGAACATCAGACCGTGCCTGATCAATTTGAAGCCATTCGGGAGACGTGCCGCCACATCGCCAGCATGTTAGAGCGGGGCTGGAATGTGGTTATAACCCATGGCAACGGACCTCAAGTAGGCTTCAGCCTTCTACGTTCCGAGCTAACTAGCCACGTGCTGCATACGGTGCCACTTGATTCTTGCGTAGCTGATACTCAAGGAACCATCGGGTACATGATCCAACAGTGTCTATGCAACGAGTTCAAGCGTCGAGGCATCAAAAAGCAGGCGGTAACTGTGGTAACTCAAGTGTTGGTGGATAAGAACGATCCAGATTTCCAGAATCCCACCAAGCCCATCGGACCCTTCTACGATGAAGATAAGGCTCAAAGGTACCGAAAAGAACGGGGCTGGAATGTAAAGGAGGACTCTGGACGTGGCTGGAGACGCGCGGTACCCTCTCCTATACCCGTCCGTATCATCGAACTCGATGCGGCTAAGACTCTTGTTGACCTAGGGTTTGTGACCGTTGTTGTGGGTGGCGGGGGCATTCCGGTCATCGAAGAAGACGGCGAATTGAGTGGCATAGAAGCAGTTATTGACAAAGACTATGCATCTTCTCTCCTTGCCATTGGAATAAAAGCCGACCTCTTTCTCATATCCACATCTGTAGAGAAAGTAGCCCTAAACTTCGGCAAACCCAACCAGAAACTGCTGGACAGAATGACCTTAGAAGAAGCGAAAAAATATTATGAAGAAGGCCACTTTCCACCAGGTAGCATGGGCCCAAAAATCCAAGCCATCATCAACTTCCTTGAAAGAGGAGGAAAGGAAGCCATCATCACGGACCCGGAGAATATCGAACGCGCATTACTTGGAGAGACAGGCACGCGCATTTTACTCTAAGTGCGCGCGCATATTATGTTCCTATTATATTTTTGCCGATATCGCGCGCGACATATCATTCTATTTCTTTTTGGCGACTTTGAGTGCGCTTTCATTTCGAAACCAAATATATCTCTTTATCCAGACCAATCGTCTAAGAACAATTCTGGATTTTCGCACTCGCGCGCCGGACCCGCCAACCGCGCGCGCTAAAAAAGAAGCAGAGGAGAAGAGACAATAAGAACTGAAGGCAATTATAGAAGGTCGAACTGCTAAACTAATTGAAGAGATGAATAAGCATCTGAAGAACTCGCGTGAGTTACATATATGTTTGCAAAATCCTTTTCTATACGTCAATAAATCTCTTAATTGGTTTGAGGTTATGTCTGTACAACGACTTCTTGCTCGGGCAGAGGAAAAAGAGAAGACGTATGATTGGGTGAAGGCTGAAGAATTCTATGAACAAGCTTTACGTGCAGTTGGGAAAAAAGATTCTTTGAAGAATGGAGAGACTTGGGAGAAGATTGGCTACTGCTATCATCGTGCTGCTTTTCAAGCTGAAAGCAGAAAAGAATTTGAGCAAAGAATGCAAAGAGCGATTAAAGCCTACGAGAAAGCCTCTGTATTCTACGAAAAGCTAGTGGATGAGCAGAAAGCCGCAATGGTGTTTCGCTGCAAGGCTGTTGCCAAGTATCTTGGTTACTGGCTTACGTCTGACCCGTCTGAAAAGAGGAAGCTTCTTGATGAATGTTTGGAGTCGGAAGCAAATGCTTTGGCGGTTTTTTTGGAATCTGGAGACAAGCTGGAGTATGGGAGGACGTATAATGAACTTTCGCTGGTCTTTTTCTGCAGAGTTTTTCTTGAATGGAATAGGGAAACTTTGAAGAGTGTTGTGGAAAGGGGACTAAACTGGGGAGAAAAAGCAGTTGCAGTCCTCTCCGAACTTGGTAACTTACACGAGATTGCCAAGGCCTATTTCACTTTGGCAACTTGCATGGCTTTTCTTGGATCTCCTGACGTTCTCGGGGCTTTCATCGCAGAGCCTGAGGAGATGGAGAAAAACCGCTTAAAAGCGGTTGAATATCTGAGTAAAGCTGTTGACGTTTCTGAAAAAGTTGGCGACGCTTTTCTCTTGGGACTGTCGCATCTTTGGTTGGGAATGAACACAGGGGGAGAAGAATCGGCAAGGCATTTTGAGAAAACGTTAGAATGTGGTACACGAACTGGGGACAACTTCTTAATCGCAGGAGGTCTGGATTTCCTTGCATATGAGACTTATTGGAAAGCTATTGCAAGGGAAGATCCTGAAAGGTATAGGGAACTAGCCGAAAAGGCCATGCAATTTTACGAGAAAGCTCAGCATCATTACTCTATAATGTCATTCATAAGCCCCAGAAGTGGGTTTATAGGTCCACCTGCTGGCCACGCGGAGCATTACTATACCCTAGCTGGGGTCGAAACCGACCCCCAAAAAAGACTAGAGTTAATAGAAAAGTCTGAAAAGGCAGGGATGGAAGCTTTGAAGTTGGCTGAGGATTCTGATATGCCAAATGTCGTCAGCACTGTGCATCACGCAGTTAGCAAAACTCTTCAATTTCGAGCGCATATAGAAACAGACCTTACGGAAAAAAGAAGTCGCTTAAACAAGGCTTTGGAACACCGAGAAAAAACAATCGAGATCCTTAGAGAGCTAACACCCTTCGATTATTGGGATAGGGGAGTAATGCAGAACTATCTCGCGGGTATAAAGGGGGAACTCGCCGACATTGAACCAGACCTTGGCAGTAAGAGGAAACTCCTTGAAGAAGCGGTGTTAAGCAAGGAAAAATGCCTCGAGCTGTGCAACAAGTGGATGGTATACTACGAGAGGATGGGCGAAATTACACTTTTTGCAGCACTTCAAGGGTACCAAGACACTTACGCCACGCTGCTAACACAGCTCTACGGCTTAACAAGCAAACCAGAATACCTCAGAAAGGCAATAGAGATCTCACAGAAAGCAATCGAATCAGCCAGCAAGCTAGACAAGGTTACCCAAATAGCAGAATCTCACTGGAAAATCGCCAAGGCATATGATGTTCTCGGAGAACACTTGAAGGCTGCCGAAAATTTCCAGCGTGCCTCAGAAGGCTACATTAAAGCAGCTGAAAAAATTCCCCAGCTAAAAGAATTCTATCGAGATTACGCATCTTACATGAAAGCGTGGAACGAAATCGAGAAAGCAAGGCATCATCACGCAGAGAACCATTATGGACGGGCAGAAGAACACTACGAGAAAGCAGGTAACCTTCATAAATCAACAGAACGATGGAACTACCTCAGCCAAAACTACTTGGCATGGGCTCGACTCGAAGAGGCAGAAGACCTGAGCCGAAGAGAAAAAACCGAAGAAGCCAGAGACCTTTTCCAGCAAGCAGCCAACTTGTTTGAAGAAGCAAAGAAATCCATCAAAGCAAGACTGGAAAAAATCGAAGCCAAAGACGAGAAAGAGGTGGCAGCCGAGCTTGTCGAAGCCTCAGATGTAAGACGTGAATACTGCGTTGGGAGAATAGCCTTGGAAGAGGCAAAAATCCTCGACAGGCAAGGCAATCATGCTGCCAGTTCTAGAAAATATGGCTCTGCAGCCGAGAGATTTCAAAAAGCGGCTGATGCTATGAAAGATGAATCGGATCGCCAAGAACTGAAACCGATAGTTTGTCTCTGCCGGGCCTGGCAGATGATGACGCGAGCAGAAGCGGAGGCCTCACCCGACTTGTACAGGGACGCATCCAGACTCTTCGAGGAAGCCAAGGGCCTCAGCCTTGATGAGAAAGCCAAAATGTTGGCTCTAGGTCACAGTCGCTTCTGCAAGGCCCTAGAAGCAGGAACCAGATTCGAAGACGCCCAAAATACGTCCCTTCACACCCTAGCGACACAACACCTGGAAAGCGCAGGCAGATACTACCTAAGAGCAGGGTTTAAAAACGCTTCAGAATACGCTGAGGCTACCCAGAAGCTTCTGGACGCATACTTGTACATGCACAACGCTAAGACTGAGACTGATCCATCTAAGAAAGCTCGATTCTACATGATGGCCGAAAAGGTGCTTCAAGCCTCGGCAGGGTCATACCTCAAGGCAAAACACCCTGAAAAACAAGAACAAGTTTCAAGGCTGCTGGAAAAGGTCAGGAAGGAAAGAGAACTAGCCCTGTCCCTAACCGAAGTTCTACACGCACCACTGGCAACCTCAACAACCGCAACATTCGCAACTCCCACCCCCACGGAAGAAACACCCATAGGACTGGAACAATTCGAACACGCAGACATACAAGCAAACCTCGTTCTCAGAGTGAAAGAGGTAAAAGTTGGTGAAGACATGGACCTAGAAATAGAAATAGTCAACGCGGGAAAGGCACCCGCCCTTCTCATCAAAGTTGAAGAACTCGTTCCACAACACTTCGAAGCAAAAACGGTCCCCGAGACTTACAGGGTTGAAGATCGCCGCCTCAACATGAAAGGAAAAAGACTTGCACCACTCAAGACAGAAGAGATCAGGCTCGTCCTCAAGCCCGCAACCAAGGGAACTTTCATTCTGAAACCAAGAATAATGTACCTCGATGAAACAGGTAAATACAAGTCCCACGAACCAGAACCCGTTACGATAACAGTTAAAGAGCTGGGAATTTCAGGCTGGATTAAAGGATAGAGATAATTAATTTTGTTTGGGTTTTGAGTAAAGAATCAAAACTTTATCTTCTTCTTCAACTAACTCATAAGACAAAACACGAGACGCGATAATAAAGCATAGCCTTAATATAGCGCGCGCTACGAAACTCTTTTGTGCTTGGTGATCACAAATAGTTAAGCACGACTATAAAGAGATGAGTTAGATGGCTCGATATTTAGTATTGTGGCGAATGAACTCAGCAGCACCATGGCCTACTGATCCATCCAAAAGCTTAGAACTAAATGAGATGATGTGGATGGCTATAGACAGCTTCAAACAAGAAGGTCTGCTTGAGGACTTTGGATTCTTTCCAGATGGAACCACAGGATATGCAATTGGAAAAGGAGATGCCACGGACGTCTTCAGCCGCCTAAGCATGTTCCTTCCTTATATGCTTCCTGAGGTTCATGAGATCATACCATATGAGAAAGGCAAGAAGGTTCTCAGAGAAGCTATGAGCCAAATGGCACAACTGCAAAAGTGAAGCACACGCGCATCATAATCAGTCATGCAGCTCTCCCCCTTTTTTCTTATTTCCCTTCTCACCAAAAAGTGCGCGCGCGTAGCCCCCAAGTACGTCGAAGAAGAAGATTAAAATTTAATCCCAAAACCCAAAACCCAAACACTCCCGTCCAACGCTCTTCATTTTTTAGGTAGAAATGATTAATACTAAATATTCAGTAACTGTGGAAGTGTTTCTTAAGTTAATAGGAGGTGATAAGTCGTGAAAGTAATGTTGAGAGAAATTATGAGCTTTCTACCAGGAAAGATGGCTGAGGGGATGAAGCTTCTAGATGAAATGATAACACTAGCCAATAAGAAATACGGTCCTATCCCTAACATGAAAAAGTATACTCCATGGCTCGGCGGAGGTAACGCTATGCACACTGTCGTTATAGAAATGGAGTGGGACAGCTTCGCCCAGATGGCTGAGTTTTTCGAGAAGTCTTATGCAGATCCAGAGATGATGCAGACGATGCCCCAATGGGAGGCAATTGAGGAAAGACACCAAGAAGAACTCTATATGGTAATGCCATAAACTAGCGTTGTATGTTAAATCTGATGTATTAGCTTGAGGGAGGTGAAAGTACCTTCTCTCTTCTTTGTTTGCTGAATTACCTTCTCTTTTCTGTCGTTTCTATATGCCAAAAATTTTAGTAAGCTTCGGAAGTTGATTTTTGCCCTAAATCCATACAGGCGGAATTGTTCACCTATCTTCAATGCAATTCTTTTCTTATGTTATGTCTTATGTTATGTCTTATCAGTTAGTAGTTGTTGTTGAAGAAGAAGAGAAGAGAGAATTAAATTTTAATTCCTTCCTTCCCTTACAATTAAGGGAATATTACAAGTGTTCTACACTCTAGACGCTTAGATCTAAAATATAGAACTATATTGGTCCAGCCTCAAGTTGTAGTCGGTGAGAACCGATATGTTCGAAAAGAAATCGACGGCAATCAAGACGGCAACTGAAAAATCAAAGATACACACTATGCTTTCGTTAACTCTCTTAGCTCTGGTTTTCACAGTCGCTCTGACTTTCACCACGGTAGAGCTTCCAAGAATATTAACAATTCTATTCTCTCGTGCGGGCTGGATTCCAGATGTCAATCCGGTAATAGAACCAGAGATCGTCGAAAAGTTCATGAAGATCGCTAGGCCGATAGGCTATGTCTGCCTCACGGCGATTGTAATCTTGATAATAGCAGGCTTCATAACGAAGAAGAAGAGACTATCAACCTTAGGAGCACTGGTCTTTTTCCTACCAACTTTCGGCTACTTCGCAGGTTCCATGTTCTTCCTAGCGGGACTAGGAATACTGCGGATCACATGGATACCTTTCTGGGAGATCAATCTCGTCAACCTAGGAGACATCGCCTACCTACCGTACATTATACCAACCTATCTATTCCACCTCATAGGCCCAGACATTAGAACGCCTCTAGCAATAGCAGTCACGGGAATAGGCTTCTTCATATTCCTGTTAGGCACAATCGCATGGTTCTACGGAAAAGTACAGAAAAGAGAGACGGTTACATTCTGGTTATACAAGTACTCCAGACATCCCCAGTATCTCGGCTACATCATCTGGAGCTATGGGGTCATGTTGCAGGCATCTCTGGCTGGAATCAGTTGGGGAGGTTCAAATCCTGGGGCGAGTTTGCCATGGTTGATCTCAACACTCATCGTGGTATGCATAGCGTTGGCCGAGGAAATCAACATGAGCAAAAGAGACAGGGATACATATCTGAAATACAAAGAAAGGGCTCCATTCATGTTCCCCATCCCCAAGTTCATAGCCTCACTGGTGACAGCTCCGATCAGAGTCTTGTTGAGGAAGAACCAGCCAGAAAACAGAAAGGAGATCATCGGCACTTTCGCTGTGTATTTCCTAATATTCGTCCTATTGTCACTACCGTTTATTCTCCTGAACTTTCCTCCAGACCACCAGTGGTGGAAGTGGCCAGTATGGCCTATCGGCCCCGGCCCAATTTTCGAGTTGGCTCGCTCTCTACTCTAAATTGCAAAGTTTCAGCTATGTCAACGCGCGCGCGGGACTGCGACTAAACCAGTCAAGATTTAAGCCTTATTGCACGCCTATTCTAGAGTGTAGACGGTGAAGCTAGGTTGAAAGAATGGATGTGTGTGGAAGTTAAGCATCACAAGGATGTCGGCAAGACAATTGAGGAACTTTCCCTTTTCTTGGGTTAAGACATGTATACAGTATTTAAGGAAATTTAGGTGTTAAAAATGAGAAAATCATTCAAAGAAGATTGGACGTTACTTCCTCTTCTCGTAGTCTTGGGTACGGGTTTTGTTGCAGCGATACTTGATTTTGTTTTTCTACAAAACCTAACATTTCAAGTCTTTGCTCTTGCTGGTTTATGTTTACTGCTAATCGGGGGATACTTGCGTTTCAAGGCACGATTGGAACTTAAAAAGAAAGCGGGATTCAGTAGTCTTGCTTCAACATCAAGACTTCAAATTGTAGAAAGTCATCGGTTGATCAAAGATGGGCTTTACAAACACATTCGACATCCAATATACTTAGGGGAAACATTAAGGAATTTTGGTTTTGTCTTAATTTTTTCAAGTATTTATGGGGTATTGTTCATAGCGGTCGGGACAATTTTCCTTCTCTTACGTATAAGGATTGAAGAAAAAATGCTGATTGAGGCATTTGGCGAGGATTATCAAGAATATCAAAGAAATACAAAAAGGATAATACCTTATGTCTATTAATGATTCCTAATGCATGCATGCCTAATGTATTAGCTTTCTTCTATTTCTTTTTCCGAAAACATTCCATACAAATGGCAACTAGCTTCACGTTTTTGAGGGGTTGATGTAGCCCAAGTAAACCCTTTGTTAAAACGGTTACATAACCTAGAGCTCTTCCACATTTTCTGCATCTTACTGGTTTGACATCACTCATTTTCCATCACTAGAAGTAAACCCTTCCAATCTTAATAAGCAAGTTCAGCAAAATCCCAAAACCAAAATTCTTATTCCCAAGCGCGCGCGCCTTTTGAACAGCCTAATCAATTTAGGCCTTATGTTTTTCATATTATGAAACAATGTTCGATTATTTAAAAAATTTTTGTTTAAACATTGAATCTTGTTCAGAGAGATAATTATAGGTCTCAGTGCATTACTGTGGAAGTAGAGATTGGGGTAAGAAGGTGATCGATGTGAGAAAACTGTTTGGACCAACAAGGAAATTGAGACTGTTTAGATTACTCCGAAGCGGCAGAATGGGAGACGTGGATGCTTTCGTACACGCGGGCATCAATGAAGACAGAGAGCAAACGAAAACTTTCAATTCGAACGCTTATGTCTTGGCAAAAAACCGTATGCATGAAATTGAAGCGCAGAAGGCTATGGTACTGTTCGAGTCACGCCATGACAAATGGAAGTCAGGCGGAGCACTTTAACAACTATAGCGCGCGCGAGCCACAGGTTTTATCAACTGTGGACAGTAGAGGAAAACAGAAGTTGAAATAACTGTGTGCACGGTCTTGCTTAGCCTTCAATACTTCGATTTGTTATGTGAAGAGATTTTTGTTGAGGGGCGAGTGTAAATGAAAAAGAAAAAGCGTGTGATTGATTTCACATTTTCTCAAATAGGTGCCTTTGCTTCACTTCTCGTTTTGGCTATTTGGGGAGTAATCGTATTGGGGGTAAATTTGGTTACCGTCAGTGGCGCGATGGATATTGAGATTACCTATTTTGGCACTATGGTCATCATGCTTTGTGTACTTGGATTATTCTATTGGAAGAGGTTTCGGTGGAGCTATGTCTATGGAATCGGTCTCATTATTTTTGGCTTCTTTGGAGGATTGTTATTGGCGGCATGGAACCGCATATTTTACTTCTCAGTGTCCGTTTACAACTTATCCATCATCCTATTCTACATAATCGCCGTGGTCTGCACATACTTCAGCTACCGATCTTATCAAGAGCTCACGCGTCTACCAACAAAAAAAATGTTAGGGGGTATCAGTGGAACAGTCCTTATTACAGTTGTCGTTGGCGCGGTACTGTGGTCTAATTTTAGCTTAATTTATGACCATATGTTTGAAACTAATCTCCAAACTATTGACGATCAACTTCAGAACTTGCCAACTCTCGACGACAAAATTCAGTACTTGATGCGGGAAGGGAATATTCCGTCCTTGGTAGCTGGCATTGTCGTTAACGATTCTCTGGTTTGGAGTCGAGGTTATGGTGGCGCCTCGCAAGATACCGTGTACTTAATAGCCTCTATTACGAAACCCTTCGTCGCAACAGCCGTATTGCAGTTATACGAGCGAAACCTGATTGACTTGGATGACGATGTGAACAAACATCTTCCCTTTACTATGAGGCATCCACGGTATCCAGACACAGCGATAACGATTCGAATGCTATTATCCCATCGATCAGGATTAGCCCATTATACGAATCAATATAGTGGCTACGTTGAAGCCGACGAAATACTTGACTGGCTCTCAGCGAACCGTGGATTGAGTATCGTTAAACATGTTCCGTATCCTTCCTTTGCGGAGTTCTTAGACGGCTACTTAACCCCAAATGGACCGTATTACTCACCCTCCGCTTGGACGGTTTCAGAGCCGGGAACAGCGTACTTCTACTCCAGCCCAGGATATGACATATTAGGGTATGTCGTTGAAAGCGTCACCAATCAACCATTTGTTGATTACCTTCAGGAAAACATCCTAAATCCATTAAACATGACTGGCACCGGATTTAGCGTCTCAGACTCGCCTAATAACCAGGCTATTCCTCGTGAACGAGTATTCGGCGTGTTGGCAAAGACCAATATTGAATTACCGCTTTATGATCGAAATCGTATCGGAGGCGGAGGAGTGAGAAGTACGGT
The DNA here is from genome assembly GCA_029879735.1 of Candidatus Bathyarchaeota archaeon. GTDB lineage: Archaea > Thermoproteota > Bathyarchaeia > Bathyarchaeales > Bathycorpusculaceae > JAOUPS01. The sequence continues at coordinate 25,730 of JAOUPS010000017.1, forward strand.
TCCCGATTTAGCTCAATTTTTAGTCGCGCATATGAATCACGGGCAAATCAACGGCTTCCAACTCCTGAAACCTGAAACCGTCGAATTAATGCATAAATCAACAGTCTCATTTCCCCCTCAATCCTTGACGGTTGGTTACGGATTAGGTTGGATGCATCTGAGCAATGTAACGTATGAACACCATTACTTTCATGGCGCTCAGGGGCATGGTGGTGAGACATGGGGCTTCAGATGTCACATGTGGTTCGTTGAGCAGGAAGAAGGTGCTTACGGAGTAATCCTTATGACCAATATTAACACAAATTTCAAACTCGACTCAATATATACCCAAGCTATGAGTCTTAAACTTCAAGACGTGCTATTGCAAGAAGCTTCTGTTATGTTTTTACAAACCCCTCAAGACTAAAGATCCCTTTTAGCGCGCGCGCGAGAGTGTGTGAAGAGAGAGAGAATTAAATTTTAATCCAACCAACCAATTCAGGATGCGATAGCAGAAAGCATATGCAATGGTTTAATGCTTGATCAGGAAGCAGGGAGCAACTTGGATTAAGGTTTTCCACCAATGAAATGATAGTCTAAACAAAATGCTGTAATACTGAAAGAGACATGTTCAAAAGATAGGTTACTAAGGTCAAAAAACCCCACTTCTTATCAAACCTAAAAGCGTATCCGATTAAACCCCAGAGTCCAACGTAATAAAATAGAACATATGGCCCCACGAGGGCAGTGCTACGAAAATCAAAGTCCAAGATGTAATCAAGTACGAGTTCAACAATAAAGAAAAGAATAATCGGAATTAGAAGGTATGTTTCCCACTTGTCCCTCTTATTTCTTCTATTGATGAATGCGATGTACCCTAAACAAAAACCCATAATAATAGCCACAATGCCAAAAACACCCTCCACCTGTGACAAAGCAGAAATCCGAGCTACAAACAAGAAAACCATAATCACATTGATTAGGTTCGCCAAGTAGACAACAATCAAATCTATTTTCTTATAATCACTTTCAAACTTGGACACTAATTTCAAACCCAAAACACCGCCTTGCCCATAAGGTCGTCGCTTTAAATATAAAATTTTAATCCAACCAACATGGACGGTTAATGGATAACGGTTAATTGAATGTTCCATTTCAAATTCTACTAAAAATTTAGCGCGCGCGTTTTAGTTAGTTAGGAAGGAATTAAAATTTGATCCCCAAACCCCAAAAAATGGACTTTGCTTCTCTTCTTATTCGTCGAGGGGGGATTCCTGTTGAGCTTCTGAGCCGGCTGACAAGTTTTAAATATTCTTTCATATAAGACGGTTCTGAGGATTAATCAATTGAGAGCTTTAGAGAAAGGGTTTCTTGTTTTGATAGTTGGCATCGTCATTTTGTTTCTAGGCTTTGTTCCAGGGGAAATGTTTCGACTTTTTGTCGAATATTTGATCTCCACATATTATTACATGCATGTCCTGTTAATCGTCGGATCTATGCTTGTAGCTATAGGGCTTATCCTCACAACAAAAGCAATAAGAACAAAAACTCCGGGGTCAGAAAAAAGTTCTGAACAGCCTAGCCCACTAGTGGTTGAAGAAAAATCTAAGTGGTTAATAGAGGGGCTTAAGAAAGAGACAGAGGATCTGAAGAGTGCCGTGAAGGATTTGCAAGGTACAATAGTTGAACTGGTCGAGCAAATAAAAAAACCAAAAAGTGGCTAGGCTCTCTTAGCGCGCGCCAATCCTTTAACCCATTCACATTTGGGAAGTTTTTAGAATCCTACACAAGGAAGAGCTGGCTCGTCATAGGCCAAAGTTTCTTGAACGGTTTACGATCATAGCGATTTCTTGTTCTTGAAAAGCCTCTTAAGAAACATTGGTTTACACCGGACCCCAACTGTCTGATGGCATTGCTTCTGGTACGTTGAACTCTATTGTAAGTGGCGCAGTCTTCTCGAGTCTTATCTCAACGATTATGGCTTCTCTTACCCCGGCAGCTT
>JAOUPS010000153.1 GCA_029879735.1 Candidatus Bathyarchaeota archaeon
TATATAACACGCCAGTTGAAGTTACTGACCAAGAAATGTCGCCAGGGGGGGGTAGAGATAATGGAGACCAGCCGTCATAATTGCCATCGTCAAAGCTGTCACTGAATAGAATACTGTTCACGGTGACCTCTACGGTTGGGTTCATCACGAAGCTGCCAGCTGCGGCTAGAAGCCTGAACTTGATGGGAAGCGTGCTACCGTCCGTAAATGCGAACTCTTCATGCTTTGTCAGGGGTGGAAGCCACTCAATCAATTCAACCGTAGACGTTGCCCCAACCATTATCACATTTGGCATGTTTACCAGAAACAGCATGATCATTATCGTTGTAATTGTTTTTGTTTTCATTTCATCATTCCTCCTTTCTTGTTGACCGAAAATCGCCATCATAGACTAGATCATTTGGACAACTTTCCGTGTACTAGTATCTATTTTGAAGAATTAAAACTTACTGGAAGAATATTCTATATTCTACTTGAGTTCAGCCCGGCATCATCGCGCGCGCGATCTAGGGTTGAGCAAGGAAATCTGTTATAAGACTGATTACTTCTCTCATTTCCTCTGCAAGACTATGGGCTGACTTTTCAAGATAAACAAGCTTAGCGTTGGGTATAGCTTCAGCCAAGATTGAACCGTTCTCTGGAGGTATTTCAACATCCTTTCTGCCATGCAATATAAGAGTAGGTACCTTAATCTTCTGCAGTCTCCCATGCGTGTTGAATCCTCGTATTGCATTTAGCTGGCGTATCCAACCTTCTTTTGAAATTGGGTGTTTTGCTGCTTGTAGGATTAGGAGATCCACTAAGTCGGGGTGTTCTTTGACGAAATCGCTTGTGAACAGGATAACCACGCCAGGTTTTTTTCTGACAAAGTCGCTGGGGAAATCGCTGGCAAATTTAAGAGAAAGAATCATTCTGGTTAATTCTTCCTGAGACAATTCCGTCATTGCTGACAATATTCTGGATGCCTCTTGACTGAAGCACCACTGACTACCCGTGGAACAGAGAACCAGCTTTGCCACCTTTTCAGGGTAGTTGAGCACCAGTTCTTGAGCGATCATCCCACCCATCGACAACCCCAAAATATGGGCTTTGTAAATTCCCAAGGCGTTCATTAGACCTGCTGTGTCGTCAGCAAACAACTTCATGGTGTATTCCCTGTCAGATACGCCAGTACGTCCAGCTCCCCGATTGTCAAACAAAACCAGCTTAAACATCTTTGAGAGACCTTCAATCAAACGAAGATCCCAACCGTCCAAGCTGTAACTCAAACCTTGGATCATTACCAAAGGAAAGCCTTCACCCTTCACTTCATAGTAAATCTGAATATCATTCACCTTTACTTTCGGCGTCGCAATCACTTCTGAAACGCTATCTATTTAGCTTCCAGTTTTATGACTTGCGGAAGAATCTTCTATCAAACATAATGTATGAACCATTAGAAGTTACTAAATGTAAGAAAAGTGGAAAACTTAAAGGTTAACCAAAAGAACCAATTAGAATAGTGTAAACGAGACCTATAGAAAGAGAATTGAATTTTGTTGAGGGAAGGGTTTGGGAAACCGTAGGTTCCCCGAGTGAAGAAGAGAAGAGAGAATTAAAATTTAATCCCAAACACACACACTTTTACATACGTCCTTGCCTACGTTTCCCCTTACGTCCTTAGTTACGTACTTATACAAAACCGCACACCAACGCTCTCGCACGCTCGAGCGCGCCACCCATCTTTGTCTCTTTGAAAAGATTGTAGCACTCTTCCGTCTTTATTAAGAAATTTTATTATGCATTCATCGTTCCTCATGAACTCACCATCTGAACTCCACTTCCTTTGGCTCGCTCGCATTTGTATGTAGCTCAAAATTTAGGTTTTTGGTTGGTTGGATTAAACTTTACCCCAAAAAACTGGCGAACGAAGCGTGCGCAACTCAAGCCAATATTTATAAATCCAATTGAGAATCACCGTTCAGGTGATACTTTGAAAGCGTTAATTGCATACGGCACACGCTATGGAGCAACGACTGGAACCTCAGCGGAAATAGCTAAGATATTAAGAGAGGAAGGCTTTGATACCAAGATAGTTAACCTGAAAGAAGAAAAAATCAAAGACATATCAGAATATGACTTAATCATTGTAGGCAGTGGCATGGGAAATTGCAAATGGGCAAGTGAGGCTGAGGATTTTCTGAAAAACTTCAGGAAGGAATTCGAAGGTAAAAAGCTGGCTTTGTTTGTCTCTACAATGAAAACGTTTTTTGAAAGAGAAGGAAAGATAGATGACGTTGCAAAAACACGAAAGATTGCCTTAGAGGACAAGGTTGCAAAGTACAGTCTCAAGCCAATAGCGTTAGGCTTTTTCGGCGGAGTTATCGACTATAACAAAATGGGCTT
>JAOUPS010000154.1 GCA_029879735.1 Candidatus Bathyarchaeota archaeon
TTTTTGAAAAGATATTCTAGAGTTTTATCGTCGACAAGGCTTTTGCCTTTTGGTTTTCTTCTGTAATAGATTCTTCTTTTGATCTCATGGTTATCTCTTTCAATCACAGCATGCGGCATTCCTTTTCTTCTTTCTATCTCGATAACAAGAACGTCTCCTTCCTCAGTTTCTAGGAATTGATGAGTGAAAACTACTTGGGGACTACACCTATCCTTGGCTATATAGGATATTTTCTGAACCTCTCTATCTTCGTTGATCCTTGCTCCTTCAAAAGTTCCATCATCCTCAATTCCGAAGATTAAGTAACCCCCGTTTCTATTAGCAAAAGCTACAAGTTGAGCAGCAATTTTGAATCTGTTCTCCTTTGTTGGTTTGAGCAATGGAGTTGTTTTAAATTCAACTTTCATTGCCTCCCTCTTTTTGATTATCCTTCTAAGCTGTTCTAATTCCATTAGTTAATCCAACTCGTTACTCTGACGGAAAATAGTCTCAGTTTTCTCCCTAATATACTCTGCATGCATTTTAGTTTTCGCGCGCGACCTTAGCCTCCTTGATGACTTCACTTTGGAAACTGCGTAATGCATTTATTTGAATTGTTGGAAATGGTTGATTGTTTGGGTGTTTGCTATGGGAAGAGGTACAGGTTTTGGAAAGGTCATTTTGTTTGGTGAACATTTCGTTGTTCATGGTGCACCGGGAATTGTTTCTGCAACCGATTCAACAGTTGACGCAGAAGTGAAAAAAACTGTAGGAGGAATCACTATAAAAGATGAAAGAAGAGATGCAAAAGGTTACACTGAAAAGAAACGAACTCAGCAAAAAGAGTCAATTGAGAGGATGCTTAAAACCATGGGAATCGATTTGGAAAAGGCATTTTTGGAGATTTGGTTGGGAGGAGATCTTCCGAGTTTCAGCGGGATTGGTGCTTCTGCAGCAAGCAGCGTTGCAATCGCTAGAGCTATAGCAGAAGAGTTAGAAATGGATCTGTCAGATGAAAGAATTAACGAAGTTGCTTATGAAGCTGAGAAAGCTTACGCCGGAACACCCTCGGGCATCGACAACACCGCTGCAACCTACGGAGGGCTAATCTGGTTCAGGAGGAATTTAAGCGGAGGTCCAAACACAATTGAAAGATTGAGTATAAGGGAGCCGGTTGAAATTGTCATAGGCAACACGGGAGTTGTCGCTGACACGAAGGAAATGGTTGCGGGCGTTGCGGAAAGAAAGAAAGAAAATCCAGAAAAATACGATCTATTGTTCAATCAAGCAGAATCGTTAGCGTTCGAGGCGAGAAAAGCCTTAGAAGATTTTGATTTAAGGAAAGTCGGGAGGCTAATGAACGAAAATCATGGCTTACTGCAAGAAATTGAAGTTTCTTGCAAAAAATTGGATTATTTGATCAATTTAGCTCGAGAGCAAGGCGCGTTTGGAGCAAAACTAACTGGCGGTGGCGGTGGAGGCTGCATGGTAGCTTTGACACCGGGAAAAGAACTGCAAGAAGCAGTTGCCACAGCAATGGAAAAAGAGGGATTCAAAGTGCTGAGAACGAAGATCGGGATTCTAAAGATATAAAGAATATAGCCTTATTAGAAACAAAAAGCTACCTTTATAGAAGTGAGAAGATTGGGTTTTAGAGGTTTTCTGGGGCAGCTTGACAAGAATGGAGAATTAGTAAGAATAATAAAAGAAGTGTCAACCGAATATGAGATGGCGGGGATTATAGATGCTCTCGACGAGAAACCCGTATTCTTTGAGAAAGTGAAAGAATCAAGCATCCCTGTTGTAGGCGGCCTCGTCTCTTCTAAAGAACTGATTGCCAGAGCTTTGAACATAGAGAAAGAACAATTGTTGCATAAACTATCCAACGCCATAGAAAACCCTGTACCCCCAGATGTTGTGGAGAGTGGAGAATGCCAAGAAATAGTTGAGAAAGATGTCGATTTAACAATGCTTCCTGTAATGAGGTACACAGAAAAAGACGGTGGAAGATACATCGCATCGGCTATTTGCGTAATAAAAGATCCCGAGCTGGGTAGAAACACGTGTTTCCACAGGTTGATGTTACTAGACAAAAACAGGTTCGTAGCTAGAATCGTTGAAGAGAGGGGAACCGACACTGCCCTCCAAAAGTCTGGCGGTGAACTTGACATCGCAATTTGCATAGGCAACTCAACCGCTGTTCTTCTCGCGGCTTCCACGTCTCTGCCAAAAGGCGTTGACGAAATGGGAATGGCGAATGCACTGGAAAAAACAGAGTTGGTGAAGTGTAAAACCATTGATGTTGAGGTTCCGAAGGACTGCGAGATTGTACTAGAAGGAAGGATAACAA
>JAOUPS010000081.1 GCA_029879735.1 Candidatus Bathyarchaeota archaeon
AGTAAGAGTTTTCCTTATTATAAATTATGAACCATGGAATTAGAAACTTCAATGCGTCCAGGCCTTTTCACAAATTAGCCCACTTAACTTCGCGTACACAACCTACAACACTGTTCGAAAAGCGTATCTACACTTTGATTTCACAAATTATGTTTACAAAATATCTAGTTTCTTGTAAAACTATATTTTTCTATCTCGCTTATAATTTGTAAAATTGTAGAACTCTGCGATAGATGATACGAGATGGAAAGGCATCCAAGCAGGCAACCAAGATGGGAAAGTTATTACCAAACACTGAAAAGATTGCCCAAAGATTGAAGAAGCCTGCTCAATTTGTTGTAGATGCAATACCTATTTTCGAGCAATGCGATTTCAAGAGAATCATTGACTTAGGTTGTGGAGTTGGCAGGCATTGTGTTTATCTGGCTGACAAGGGGTTCAATGTTGTTGGTATTGACATTTCTCGAAGTGCCTTGATGATGGCGGGAAAATGGGGTCAAAAAGAGGGATTGGCGAGTGTGGCGTTGATACAAGCGGCAATGACTTCTCTTCCTTTTAGAGATCGCAGTTTTGATGCTATTATCAGTGTTAGTGTCATACACCATGCTGTCATCGGTGATATCAAGACTACTATAGACGAAATCTACTGGATTCTCAATAAGAACGGCTTATTCTTGGCGAATCTTGCTTCGGTAGATGACCCTAGATATGGAACGGGCGAAAGCGTAGAAGAAAACACTTTTCGAATTCCAGAAGCTTTTGAAGAGAAACGTTTTGAAGAACTCCACCACTTTTCAACTGAAGGTGAGGTTATCAGACTATTAGCTAGCTTCGGTAGCATAAATGTGGAACTCCTGAAAGATAAGCCCCACTATTGGAGGATCATGGCATCCAAGTAGAAAAGACGCGCGCTACTTAGTCTTCTCGATAAGAGATACACGAAATGGGTGTAACTCTGCAGTCATGATTCCTTTCTTTACTGCAGGATCATTTTTCATGAACTTTTCAGCCTCTTCTCCTGATTGTGCTCTAAACACGACGATGCCGAATTCTCCGTCTAGGCATGGGCCAGCAAGAATCAGTTTGCCTTCAGCAAGTGCTTTCCTGAGTCGGTCAAAGTGATCTTCAACCACTGCTTCCTCTTCAGAAGACATCTTTTCAAACATCTTGGACTTAACCAACTTAACGACATAAATGAAAGTAGACATTGTATTCATCCAAGTCCCGTCCTTCAGCGCACGCGAGTTATTGCGACAAATAAATCGGCTGATCTGCCAGACTCCTCGCATCTGCAGCTTTCAGGTAGTCTTTCCAGCCCTTTAACACGAAACATTTTACTCAGCTCAGACTTTATGTAATCTAGCTCAAATCCAAGATGAACATCACCCATTTCTTCTCTAAATTCCGTGAAGTTATGCTTGCACAAGTCAATCAGTATCAGTTTTCCCGCTTTATTAGTGGCTTTTCTCATGCTACTAAAAACTTCTGAAGGATTCCTGCAATGATGCAACATCAATATTGAGATTATGGCCTCGAAATGCGTAGGCAACACCACACCAAGTGATTTGTAAACTTCTTGAGACGCGTTTGTGCTTTCAGTGATTCGTTCAGCCACACCTAAAAGCGGAGTGATTGATAAATTCCTTAATCTATGCAATTTCTTCACCAGAACGGTTAACATAGCAGGTGTAGCATCCAACGCATAGAAACTGATATTGTGATCCTCCAATTTTTCAGCAATTTTGGTTGTGAAGAAACCAGTACCGCATCCAACGTCAAGAACTGTAGATGCATCGCGAAGCTCTTTCAGGTTTTTAGACGCTTCATTAACAATTGTGTTTATGCCAGCCTCTCCAAAGTAACTCTTCACTATTTCGTCACGTTTTTCTGCCTCTTTTTCAGTGAAATACTCAATATTCTCCACGAGGGTTTCGGTTTCTGGCAAGTGTAGTCTCGTAAGAAAACGTCCATAGTCTATCTTCTGAAGGTATTGCTCAAACACAAACAACGTACATTCCATCGTCTATATCATATTCAAACTGTACAATTTAAAGTTAAAAAGAAATGCTCGTGTTGTGGTGTAAGCATCAAACTTATAACATTAGACCTTTCCTCCCTTCGCACACAATTGGGTGCAAACGCAGATGAGCAATAAACGAAATGTTTTGTTATATTTAGCGCGCACAGTTAAAAAAAACTTAAGAAGGTGGGAGCTTGTTAGAAAATCAGGGGATTACACTTGGAAGAGAAGTATTGCTCGAAATGTGGAAAGAAATCGCCTGCTGACGCAGACTTTTGTCCGAACTGTGGTGCATCATTTAGTTCAGAGCATACTGAATTCATCGTTGTTACGACGCCTACCGTGCCAGGCTATCGGATTGTGAGGGTTTTAGGAGTCGCCCATGGATTAACAGTGCGAACTAGGGGAGTGGGTGGAAAAATCATCGCTGGGATTGAAGGAATGTTCGGAGGGGAAGTAACTTCTTACAGTTCAGAAGCAGAAAAGGCAAGAAGAGATTCTTTAAGAAGACTAATTGAAAATGCCAGAGAGATGGGAGCCAACGCCATAGTCAGAGCAGACTTCGAGACAAGCGACATTCTTAATGGAACAGCCACTTTATTCTCAGCCTACGGAACTGCAGCGATCATTAAACCCGAAAAAGAAAGTTGAAGGACGAGTGTGAAGGGACGGGAAATGTCTGAGGATGTAATAGATGTGAAAACATCTGATTGGGAAGGAGAAGTTTTAGAATCAGAAGACTTGGTTTTGATTGAGTTCTAGAATCCACAATTGTCTGATAGCTGAGATATATGGAAGTAGGTCCTTGTCTGAACATTGCACCTTCTGCGAGATTTTGAAAAACGAGAAAACTGCGAGTTATGTTTACGAAGACAATAGGACAATTGCTATCTTGGATATAAGACCCATAAATGAAGGGCATACGCTAGTGATACCTAAAAAGCATTATGAGAATCTCTATGAAATTCCAGATGAAGAAGTTGCGTATCTGTTCAAGATTGTAAAGAAAGTGGCAAGCGCAGTTAAGAAGGTCACAAATGCTGACGGAAAAAGCATTTTTCAAAACAACGGAAGGGCGGCAGGTCAAGTAATATTCCATGTTCATGTTCATATTATTCCAAGATATGAAGGACAGAGATCACATCGTCTTCGTTGCGATGCGAGTAGAGAGAAATTGGATGAAGTTGCAAGAAAGATAAGAAATCAATTGACTTTGTCCACCTAGCGCGCGCTTTTATTAGATAGCGCATGCCACTAAGAAGACGAGGTATCATCGATGGGATATTCAGTTTACAGATGTGACGAATGTGGCGCACTTCTACTAGCAGATGGAGGAGCCTTTCTAGCTCACAAAAAGACAAAACACAACAGTCGAGGATATGGCCGAAGTATGGTTGTCGCGGTCATTGAGAACAGGGAGAAGAAATATGAGTTCAGAGATGTTCCACAAGAGAAGAGAGAGGGATGGATAAAGACTAAGGGAATACTAAAACCCATGAAAGAATGCAAGAAGGCCTATGTGATAAGTTAGGTTTTCGTGCGACACTGTCATTGTTACCTCGTTGTACACAAACTACAAGACTGTTAGACAAATGTATTTACACTTAAATTTCTGATTTCTATTTCTAACAAAGTCGAAATCTTAGAAATTTTCGCGCGTGTACTCAATAGACTTAAAAGAAATTCTTTCTGAAATATTCATTCATGAGATCAAAGCTGAATCTTCTGGCAATAGTTGGGTCGCAAAGAAGAAACGGGAATTCCTACTCACTAGCCAAAGCAGTTCTCGATTCCGTGAACGCAGAATATGAGATAGTGCAATTGGCAGATAGCGAGGTAGCGTTCTGCAATCTATGCGAGAAATGCATAAGTGACGATTGCGTATTGGAAGATGACTTCAACGAGATTCTCGAGAAAATGGAGCATGCGGATGGAATAGTATTTGTTGTGCCTAAGTATCTCTTTGTTGCTTCAAAATTCCTGTGTTTTCTGGAAAGGTTGAATACGATTGATCACATGCGGAAGCATGCCGGCTACGAGAGAACCTTTCAGAACCCAGACTATAAGCTCTTTACTGAGAAACCTTTTTGCATGTTTGTCACATCGGGCACAGGAAAGGTTGAAAAGCAAACCTTAGAGATTGTCGTAGATTACATCGAAGGTCTAGGACTGAGACTGATTCGCTATGACAAGCCTCCTTTCCTTGGGATCAGCGTCAAAGCTGGTGACCGCAAAGGCGAGGTTCTAGGTAACAAGCAAGGCATCGAGGAATGCAGAAGACTAGTGCAGAAACTCTTGAAAGACAAACACAACTATTAAAGAGTAACAGCAAAGAAATAGAACAGCATGAACGATAATTAGGAAGTGCCTCTCCTAAGAGGCTTGAGAGAGGTTGACTAAGCACACAAAATGTGCGATCAATTCTAGTATGCTGGTGAGCGAATATTTGCGCGCGCTTGGTGGATTATAATAAAAGGTAGAAACTTTGGATTCATTACTACTTCGAATATGTGTGGTCAAGTTTTGAGTTGAGTTGCGATCTTCCTTCCGAAATCTTTACATTTAGGAAGCTCTCCTTCTACGATTGGACCCTTCATTCCTCCAACCTTTATTGACAGACCAGAGATCATCAGCTTCAACCTAGGGACCTTTTCGCCTATTCTTTTCTCCATTTTCTTGACAGCTTTCTCGAAGTTCGGTCCTCCAAAATTGGTGTCGAAAACAGCAACCCATTTCGCTTTCAAATCAAGTTTGCCAAGTTTATCAATAAACTTTCTGATACTACGGGCAGATATGCCAATATGAGATGGCGACCCTATCCATATTGCATCATAATCAGCTACCTTTTCAAGGTTGACTTCCTCGACATCACTGATGGCAGTTTCTACTCCCTCGACTTCGCTTATTCCCTCCACGATCTTTTCCGCTACAAGTTTTGTGTTGCCATACTTTGTGTCATAAACGACAAGAACTTTTACCATTTCGTCCACCATTCATCATATCTCCTCCTTTAGCTATCATGCCTTGTAGAAGCGCGCGCTGCTGGCAGTGACCCTAAAAAACACACTTTCATAGAAGAAGCGTATGTATCCTTTTGCCATAGTTTACCTCAACAGTTTCAGGCAGTGAGAGATAAACTATGACATATGTCATGTCTAAACCTTGCTTGAAACTTCATCGAAATTGTTCAAACATGCCTCTTTCTTAAATCAAAATTATCGCATTTGGGAGCGTACAGTTTATAAGGGTCGGCGTAGGGGTAGGTGCAGCGTGTAAAAAGCAATTACACAGCAAAACATAAGGAGTTGAAATAGCGAATGTCTGAACGAGAAATGCATAAGGCAGTCTGCGCGGATTGTGGCCAAGAATGTACGGTACCATTCAAGCCTGACGGAAGCAGACCTGTTTACTGCCGAGAATGCTGGCAGAAAAGAAGACCACCAAGAAGAAATAGATATTAAGCTCACAAGCTGACATCTATCCTTTATTCACAATCCTTTTCTTTTTCTATTTTTCTTACTTTCAATAGTTGTTACATCACTACTATCCCGCTTAACCTCGTTGTACATAAACTGCAGGGCTGTTCGATGAGCGTATTTACACTTCAGAGACGATTACTATAGAACTTGCACACTGAAAGACTATGAAGCCTTCTTCAGTTTGCCGATATTCCTCAACTTGTTCTAGGAGCCACTTCGTTAAGACCTGACATTCGTTAGGGTTACATAATAAATGGCTTTCCATCTTCCTATTCCAAAATAAACACTTGAAACATGGAATGTCAAACAATGTATCCAAATCAGCTTCCATGCAGCATCATAACATCCAGAATCAGAACCTTGACTTATAACTTATGAACCACTAAAATCGATGAAAACTAATGATAGAATTTTCTGATTTCTATTTCTAATTCAGTATATTTCTTTGAATCTAATACGTTATTCTGAAAACACGATAGGTGAACACTCATAGCGTGGACAACAGTTATGATGTTTCTTCAAATAGGGAGGCTGGAGAGAAATAAGAGGCTAGAGCGAGGTTGACTTGGCACAGGAGAAGAACGCAGCTTGGGTTCTAAAGATTCTCTTTATTAAGGCTGCTTAAGAATAATTGTGACGGGCGTTGATGATGAGAAACGTGATCCATACACAGCACGCGCGAGGGAACGGAAGAGTGCCAACGCCTAAGTGGCTTGTGGTGGCAAGAAATGAGTACCGCATTCGTACAAGCAGAATACGGAAGATAAGACGGTACTTTCCCATTCTGGTAGTGGCGTTTCTCAATGTTTATGTTGTCTTCATTGCACCAGCGTTCGTTGGGCTGTTCGTTGATGACTTTCTTGCTCTTATGGTAACCCAAGCAGCCGTAGCCATGGTACAGATTATTCTGTTCATGATGTTTGTCTGGTTCATGATTATTCCGATAACTGATACGCTGAGGGAAGAACAGACTGGGCAACTGGAGATTTTCTTAGCCGCCCCGCTGAAACCCAGTGACGTATTGTTGGGGGAGTTTCTGGGGAGGATGCCATTTCACGCCATCTTCATCACGGTAATCACGGGTGGTTTCACGGCTCTTCTTCAGCCTCTCGGATTCGACCCAGTTCAGACAGCGATTACTGTCATGGTGTTCGTTGTCACCTTTCTTTTGGCAACTTGGATCGGAACAGTTATTGCTGCTGTTTTGAGGACAAGGCTTGGAAAAACGGCGCGTGGACGAGACATTGGAAGAGCTCTTGCGATGATAATTGCTTTGCCTCTTGTTGCCCTAGTTTATGCCATTCAATTTGGAGGTTTACTTGAAGTCCTTGCTGATCTTGGAACGAGCGGAGCAATCAGAGTCATTCTTGACGTGTTCCCCAGTTCTTGGGGGGCAGAGATTATAGTTGGCTTCACATCGAGCCCTGGCAATATTCTTGCTGTAGGTTTTCAGACAATCCTCTATTTTGGAGGTCTAATTGCCTTCCTTGCTGCTACGTTATGGGTGGGCGCAAGAGTAGCCAATCGAGCCTATAGTCTTGAACCTACCACTTTCATAGCTGCAAAGGCCAAACCCAATGGTGTTTTCTACAGGACTGTTAAGCGTCTCGGGGGCGGCGCATCGTTCGGCACTCTTCTTGTATCGGTCTTCAAAGACTACGGCCGTAGACTTGAGAATCTTTCAAGCGTTGTATATATCATGGGACTACTTTTCTTGATGCTTATATTCATTGTACCGAACGTATCTGCTGAGTCTGGTGGTCCACCTGTGGCACTTATAATTGCTCAGTTCTTGTTTCCGCTTCTCGTGGTGATGGTTACTGGCGAAACTACCGTTCGGGGAAAGGATAACCTTTTCATCTACAGAAAGGCCCTGCAGGTGAGGATAGATTCGTCAAGGCGATGTTGATGAAAAGTTGGCTTATAGCTGTCCCAATTGCAGGCTTTATGACAGTATTTGCTTCAATATTGGGATCGCAAACCGGCACTATTTCCTTGCTGATTACTACAGGATTAATGATGTTAATTGTCGCAGCGAACGTGGTTTTCGTTCTGGGCCTTTTCCTTCTGAATCCAGCCTTCTCTTTGAAATCAGTTAGGCTTGGATTGAACGTCTTCATAACGATTCTTGTCTCAGTCGTCCTATTTGCAGTCTCTATGTTCATTTTGATGGCGGGACATTTAGATCCATTTGATGGCATCTTATATGTACAGATATTGCAAGTCGTATTGAGCTGGTGTCTCGGAGGTGTCTTTCTGTACATTGGAAAAAGAAAACTGCATAGAATGGAATAGAACGTGTTCAAAAGCACCAGACTTATAACATTGAACCTTCCATCCCTTCGAACACACTCGGATGCGAATGCAAAATAAGCAACAAACGTAATGTTGTGTTGTGTCTTGACTCTGAACTAGTAGAAAAGACACGTGAACTAGGCCTTAATCTTTCAAAAACTTTTGAGAACCACTTGAAACACTTGATTAACCATTTTCAAAACGTGAATATGATAAATAACGTCGGAGACTCAATGATTGGTAGCCCGGGAGAGATTCGAACTCTCATGTCTAGCGTCTTGTTATTAGGAATTAACAGAAACATGTATTCGACTTTCCGAGTTTAAACCCGAGTGTGGATCTAGGCTAGGGCGCCATCACTTTTCAAGTTAACGGTTCCAGAAGGCATATGAGAAGGTTTCGGTTAATAATTTCATGATAAAGGTTGAAGCTTTCTTGTCGGCGGAAAGGTAAAGGTTCTCCAAGCGTCTGGTTACGTGATGTTTTAAAAAACTCGAGTTTTGCGTCGGATGTAAATTACGATGAAGATTTCATCGTTGCTAAGGCTTCGAAGAGTGGCTTATGCGTGGCATGCAAAGGTTCGAAACTTCTCTGCGGCAAAACCCGATGTCCAATAATCGTTAAAGTCAACTATTTCCTGAAGAGTGTACCATTAATGCAGAGCGAAGACATCGCTGGAGCGTCACCTCCAAGCGTTTTTGTCGGGAGAATCGGTTACCCGTACGTTTATGCTGGACCATTGGTGCCACCCGTACAAGAAGACACAAGCCTTTACGATCTGCCAGAATTCTGGTTCGGAAAAACAATAGACGAGATAGTTGGTTTCCGTTCAATGCTTATCCGCGGCAAACACCACGTGCACGTCCGGAAATTCGAGGAAGCCGGAAAAATAATCGAGAAAACCCGAGAGTTGGCCTTGGCCGTCAAGCCCGTGGATGTCGAGTTAATGCTGAAAAGGAAGCCCCGGGGCTCCATAGTCCTGGATGATGCGGTTCAACCTTTTGGGCCTTCAGCGCCGATCCGAGACCTAAGGGTTGGCAATGCTCGCTGGGACCATCACATAGAAAGTGCCTATGAAGACACGGATTTAAAGGCTGCCGAGGCTGTTCAGGAGCTTTACACTAAAGGAGTTTTAGTCACTAAAGTTCAGAGGGCCTTC